>JBCBOT010000124.1:0-20685 GCA_039821165.1 Planctomycetota bacterium
GTTTCAGTGTTACCGACCGTTTTGGCCATCGTACTGCCAGGCCACAGAATTCGTGGTTTTGTAGCAAAGGGCGCAACCAAAACCCCTCCGCCGGTTCTTGGACTGTTTGTGTGGTATGGATTCAAAGGCCAAGGCACTCCCTGGCCAGAGGGAGCGGGACCAACAACCGTACCTCCATTCTTTGGATCACCAGTGTGGAACTGATTACCGGGCCAGGGTTCTCCCTTGTTGGAGTTGGCTGGGCTAAGAACTTTCTCTCCCCACTTTGGATTGCCAGGATAGTGTTGTTGAATCCAGGGCCAAGTTACTCCCTGGTTAGAGGGACCAAGCGCCGCACCCCCAACGTTCGGGTCACCTGTCTGATATGGAATCCCAGGCCAGGGGATCCCCTGGGTCGGATAGACTCTACCTCCGGTCTTCGGATCAACCGTGAATGGGCGGCTTCGAGGATCGCCAGTCTTTGCGTGGGATGATGGCAAGGTGTTCAGATAATATCGCCGCCACATGAAGTCCCTCAAGCCGTCGTCTGCCGGATTCTCTAATACTTGCCATCGATTGCCACTATCGATGAGTTGTTCGCTCCCGGAGATCGCCTCGACGGACTCTTGAGAGAAAACCAAGTTCTGCGAAGCTGAAAGGGATGTGAAGAAGAACAACCCGCAGACACTTAGTCGACGAATAACGTTGCACATGCTAAGAGATCTCGAAAACGAACTTTAAGTAGAGGTAGAAGAACGCAAGCGACATTCCAAGAATTACTACGCCTACAAACGAGGTTGAGAGTTTTATCGATCCTGGGCTCATCTCAAATCCATGTGTTTGAGAGAATGGGTTCCAACGCTTGCTTCGCGGTTTACTCTTGTCTTCGCCCTCACCACTCGCTGGATCGGTTTTGCGTTCTGTCTGGTCCTGCTGTCCGATAGAGAATGCGAACCGAAATTGCATCCATGACATAAGCATGCCCGCGACAACAATTCCCACGGCGAGGAGAAAAACAGCAATACCTGCCCAATGTTGCCAACCGTAGATCTTTTCACGATGTTCCATCTCCCAGATGAGATGTCGCAACTCAGCGATGACGGCTTTCTCATAAACCTCCTCAACAGCCTTGGACATATTCGCTGGTGGAGTGACCCGCTGCCCTGCACTTGGCGGAGTGACCAGTTGCCCTGCGATAGGTTTTTCTTTGTTCTCGTTTGGAGCCGAATCGAGAAGGGCGTCGATCGACTCGAAACGACTTTTTGATTCAGGGTTTGGGTTTTCTGCTACTTCCTGGCCACGCAATGTGGCGGAAACAGAAATCGCGCAAACAAGATATAAGATGGTCCGGTAAGGAATCATTGACGGAACTAGCAGCAAGTGGTTGAGAACGCGACGACGCTAGATTGTACTCCCTCGGGGGGCGAGTGTCATCCCAGCAGAAGGCTCACCAGTTCCTCGGAAGGTGTCACTTAACACTCTTGGCTGCGCCATCGCACACTTCGCGGATCCAGTCCGCGAGTTTCATTCCCTTGGCCTCGGCAGCGTCTCTCCATCTTTGCCAGCGTTCATCATCAACGCGCAGAGTCCGGTTCGGTGTCTTAGTCGCTTGTCCGCTTAGGCTTGGCCGTCCACGAGTTTCGACTTTCCGCTTCTTTTTTGCCATTGCACTATTGCCTCTTCTTTATGCCATTGCAATAATATGGCAACGAACGAGGGAAAGCAATGGCTCGCAAGAACAAGCACATCCGCGAAGCAATCGAGTACGCTGAATCGAAGGGTTGGCGTTACAGTGGTGGCGGGAAGAGCCACACGGTCGGACGCCTTTTCTGTCCTGGCGCCGGGTGTATTGTTTCCGTGTACGGCACGCCGCGCTCGCCCGAGAATCACGCCCGTCACATTCGCCGCCAAGTTGATGGGTGCGGTTGCACCGAGGAGGAAGAGGAATGAAAGACTATTCGTTTACCGTTATCGCCAAGGGGGAACACTCCCTGGCGTTGTCGGATGCACTGTACGAGCTCGCGCCGGACGCAACTCTGGCCATGCGCAACGGGGTCCTGGAGATCCTGTTTGACACTCAGGCACATAGCCTCGATGACGCGATCGAGTACGCAAAAAACGCCGCGACCAGAGTCGGTTTGACGCCGACCGAAGTCCGCATCGAGATGGTTGCCGCAGAGTAGGGCTCGTGGCACCGATTGGGGTCATGCCGCTACAATCCGTGGATGAAAACACAAACGCTATTGTTGCTTTTGGCGGTATGCATCGCGGGTTGTGAACGCTCAACGCCTGCTCCACCGCAGGCCGCAGTGCCAACCATTCGCCCGCCGAAGACGTCGGGGCAAGAACCGACTCGAGAGATTCGGATTCTCGCATGGAACGTCGAGTCTGGTGGTTCCGACATGAAAGTGATCGCTAGCCAATTGGCCGAGTTCGATCATGACGTTTTCGCACTGTCCGAGGTCACGCCGCGCGCGTTCGACACATACCGCGAGGCGATCGGCTATCAGGCAATCCCTGGAAGCACGGGTGGTGCCGACCGTCTCATGATTCTATTCAGCGACCGCTTCGAGATGCTCTTCACTGATGAACAGGACGACATCAACAACGGGCGTCATCGTTCACCATTGCTCGTGCGACTCCGGGATACTGTTTCGGGAAAGGTCTTCCAACTGAATGTGAACCATTTGGCCCGACTCGATGCAGACTTCCGCGAGGAACAAGCAAATAGGCTGCGTGAATGGGCTCGAGTGCAGACGCTTCCGACAGTCTCGATCGGCGATTTCAATTTCGACTATTCATTCATCACCCACGAAGGAAACAGCGGATTCGCGGCGATGTTGCGGGACAATGTTTGGCAATGGGTTAAGCCGGAGGAATGGATCGATACGAATTGGTCCGATGGAGGGCGTGGGGGTGGCGACGGTGTCGACGACTACCCGGACTCAATGCTCGACTTTGCGTTTGTCGCTGGACCCGCGCGCGACTGGAATCCGGTCTGCCGCAACATCAAACGCGCGGGAGACTTCCCCGATGATGAAACGACCAGCGATCACCGCCCCATCGAATTGATACTGACTCCAAAGCAATGATTCTCCGACTCGCCGCCTTTGCTCTGATCGCAACTCCAGCGTTTGCAGTCGATGTCTACTTCGCACCGTCGAAGGACGTGCCGGAAACAATCGAGAGAACGCTCGATTCGGCCGACAAGAGCATCGACCTAGCGATCTACAGCTTCACGGACAAACGTGCACAATCGAAATTGATTGACGCTGCGGAGCGTGGAGTTCGGGTGCGCGTTATCCTTCACGAAGCTCGGAAGCATTCCAAGCTGGCTGATGCGATCGAGAATGCGGGCGGCGACGTCAAGTATGTGACGAAGGTGATGCATCACAAGTTCGCACTTGTTGACGATGGGCTCATCACCGGCAGTGCAAATTGGTCGCGCTCAGCTTATTCGCGGTACGACGAAGACCTTCTCGAGTTTGATCCATCCGACACCGAGGATCGCAATGTGATCGCTTCTTTTGCTGGCGAGTTCGATCACATCTGGCGAAACGCGAAGGAGTATGGCGAAACGCGGTTCGAGCCGGGGGATGCAGTCGACCAAGAGAACGAGGCGGATGCGGTATTCACATCCGCGAATCTCGAGGTGACGACATATCGCGGTGAGCCAACATTCCGATCAGTCGGCAAGCTCCCCGGCGTCTGTGGTTCCAGGCTCATCAAAGCGATCCAGTCAGCGAAGTCAGAGATTCGTATCGCATCGGCACACTTCCGGCGCTTCGACCTTCACAACGAGTTGCTTCTGGCAATGGAGCGTGGTGTCAAAGTCCGGATGCTGCTCGACCAGCAAGAGTTCCACTACGACCGAACAAAGACGCCAAACGCGCTTTACGACGAAGCTTTGCAGAAGGCGGGGGCAGACGTCCGTTACAAAGTCTATTCGCGTTTCTGGGACTACCGCACGGCGCTGCAGATGCACGCGAAGTACCTGATCGTGGACGATTCAGAAGTGCTTACAGGGTCGCTCAACTGGAGTGAGAACGCCGAGCTTGGCACGTTCGAGAACTTGATCGCACTTACCGACTCGTCCGCTGCGGCGAAGTACATCGAGCGATTTGAGATGAAGTGGCGGTATGGCGAAGGGCGACTCGATGCGTTGATGGCTGATGTTCGTAAGAATGACGAGCCTTGCAACTTCAAGCCGCTCACACTCAATGGGGCGCAGCTTAGGGAGCTGCGAGAATGCTATTCGCGAGACGCATGCAGCGACTAGTAATCCAAAGATTATAAACCCGATCAGTCAAAAGTGTTGCGCGACTGGATTCGGTCCGTAGTTGCTAAGAACAAGCCGCGTGGCTGCGCGACGCGCTGATCTAGGTGAACTGGGCACGAAGCAAGCAGGACGCTTGCAGTAGGATATCACCCTGAGCTGGATTGGATTTGATCCACCCACCGGTCAGTGTTCTTCTTTCGAGGCGTCTTTCCCGCGAACATCCTGACGAGGTACGCGTACACAAAATACAAGAGCAGCAGAATGCCGAGTGTTAGCAAGACAATATCCGCAAATCCAACAGCATTTACTTTCTGAAAATACGCCACCATTGAAAATGTTGAAGGTGCGACAATCGTGATTATCTGCGGAAGGTGCCACGTTCCAAAAATGTCGACAAACCGTGAGGAAGCCTTGTCACCCTGACTGATATGCCACCCGATTGAACCCGGATGAATTTCGTTCATGCCTTGCTCATTAACTCGTCGTAAAAAGTCGCCTATGTCGGCAATGAGCGTCGTACAGGCGAGAACAAGGAGCCCGAACACCGAACAGATAACTGGCACTACCAGAAGTACTCTAGGTTCAAATCGAATTCCGAAGGCGATTAAGACACCAGCAGCCGTGACCGAGGCGGTGATCAACGTGATTCGATGATTCATTCGCGCAATCTGCTCAGCGCGGAGAGACCTATACTCTTCGGCGATGATTTCAATCTTCTCCATTGTCAATCCTCTTTCGAGTCTGGTTCTCCCTTTGGCATCAAGAAGTTGCCGCAGGGGCGCGCAAATCCCGCCGAAGTCTACACCGAACGTAGGTTCGAAAGACTGACAAGCCTTGCAACTTCAAGCTGATCGCGTTGACTGGGCGCAGCCTAAACAGCTACCGCCCCGCCCATCGCTGGCGGATCAAACGCCACGAGCGGCGCCCTGCGTCGGCTTCTCATCGCCTCCGCCCGCCTCGCAAGCTCGCCCGCAATTCGGTTCGACTGGTCGACTAGCTCCAGGTGTCGGCCGCGGAGGTACTCGATCGAGGCTTCGTCCTGCGGTCGACCTGTCATCGAGTAGACGTAGTCGGCTTCTCGGTCCAAGTACTCTTTGATGGCTCGGAGTTCGAAAGTCTGCATCTCACGCAGCTCGATCATTCCGAGCTTCGTTTGTCCAAGCTGAATGGGCCTTCTTTCGACGGGCTTCGCCTTCTTCGAAGCCTTGTTTGCCTGTTCCAGTCGCTTCAGCGCCTTCTTGCGAGTCTGGCAATCGTCCACTGACTCTCGGCCGATCGCGATCAGAGAGTCGATTCGGCCTATCTCCTTAGTGAGTTCGTCTCGGATTTGGTTGAGTTGGCCAGGTGTGCATCTACCGAGGTCGATCGAGAAGAGCTTGTCATTCTGCATCATTCGCACCATTTGTCAGTGTGGGGCGATCCTTCTGGGTTGTTTCTCCTTTGCTGACACATGGTCCACGGTGTTTTGACTCAGTAGGTCAAAACGAGTTTTCGGTTTGTATCTAGACGAATCCCCCACCCCAGTGAGAATGCCTTAGCAATCAAATCAACTCAAACGGAGTAGCGAACCTGAACGCTACAGACTGCCCATGGGAGGGCGGTCGGTGAACTGAAACGAGTCAACACGAGGGGCGGGCCGCACATTTCCCGACGGCCCGAAATGCACGATGGGCAACGTGATCAATTGCGACGATGGTGGCACGCCGGTACATTCGGCAGATGAAGTAATAACGAAGGGGGCGGCGACTGCGCCAACAGTCAACCGCCCACCATCAACAAATCACCTGACGACACAGGCGACAAGGATGGCAATTTCTCCTTCGCGAGCGCTGCTGCGCGCTCGCTGTGTAGCTATTCCGCCTCATCGCGGACCCCCAACGGCGCACAAAAAAACCCGACCAGTCGGCCGGGCTTAGCACCGTTACTTTCCGCTGATATTGCTCCGAACTTTCTCAGGGCGAAGAGCTACATCAGCAACCAACTTTCGATCCCCGAGGGGAGCGGTCGCTGGAGGTATGTACCAAGCGTACGGCCGACTGGCGGCTGTGTCAATGGATTACTCACTCATGGCAAATAAGGAACCTCAGTTCGAAGACGCACCAGATCACCCCATGCGTCGACTCCGATTCGTTCACGAGTCGGACATTTACAGGGGTGTTGGTTGGAGCTGGACGACTTGGGAACGCAACTACCGCTCAAGTTTTCCCGGTCGCATGACGCCCTCTGGCAAGTGGGCGACAGAAAACCAAGCCATTGTCTGGTGGGAAATTGAGATGAGCAAAGGCGACAATGATTCGAGTTCGAATAGTCAACACAAAACGTGACGGCTACGTCCTGAAGTGGCGGGACGCTGCCGGCGATCGGCAGCGTTCTTGCCACGGCGGGACTCAACGTGCGCGTGAGACTGAACGACGAAAACTTGAGGAGGAGCTGAACGACCGAGCCGCGGGAATGACCTGGGAAGCTTTTTGGTCGGAGGTCGACACCCATCACCTTCAGCGGCTTTCGAGAAACCACCGATCCACGGCCAAGACGATGCACCAACGTTTGTCCGATGCGGCGAAACGCAAGCGTATGGGCACACTCAGATGCTCGGACCTTTCGCCCGCTCTTGTCCTGGAAGTCGAAAGAGCGATGCGCGAGACCAACGTCGAAGAGTCCACCATCAAGAGCAAGATGGCAACCCTTTGGTCGATCATCACCTGGGGCCAAGACTACGAATTGATTCCCGATTTCAGGCGTCCCCGCAAACGTCGCGGGAAGCGAGAAAAGCAAGTCAAGAACATCAAGGCGAAGGGGCGTTCGCTTTCGGTTGAGGAAATAGAACGAATGGAGGCCGCGATCCGGCTCGTGGTGAAACGCGACGAGAAGCCCGAGGCGTTTATCAACGCTCTGCATGCGATGCGTTTGATGGGGCTGCGTCTCTCGGAGTGCTACCTGTTTTCGTGGGAACCGATGGAAGGTGTTCACTATCCCACGCGACTCAACCGAGACTCGGCCGCCATCCAATTCGCCGACGTTCAGAAGTCCGGTGTTGAGTCGGAAGTGCCGCTGACCAATGAAGCGGTCGAGTGGCTTCGCGGACTTTCGCACGAGACACTTTGGCCGTTTCGCACCACTGGAAAGCGTGGAGAGCATAGGACGCCAGATCGACTCGGACGAGTGCTTTCGGCGGCCGGCGAGAAAGCGCGCATTGTCGTCAAGCGTTGGCAGAAGCCTGACGGGGAGCGAATCAAGTACGCTTCGGCGCACGATCTCCGTCGTACGTTCGCAACCAATCTGCAACGTGATCTGACGATCTCTGAGAGGCAAAAGCTGACACGCCATGCGAATGCTTCGACGTTATTGGATCACTACTCGGACGCACCGACACCGGTGCTCGTTGCGAAGCTGAGAGGAGGATGTTGACCGAAACTGGTGGATCTGGTGGTGGATTTGATTTAGTGCGAAACGTGGTCTCGCACGGCAATTTACGGGATAGGGGCGGCAGGACTCGAACCCGCGACCAAGGGATTATGAGTCCCCTGCTCTAACCGACTGAGCTACGCCCCCGAGGGGTTCTTTCGGCTCGGAACCCTTGCTCGGCACACTTGTGGAAGCTCGGGTGAACATCGTGAGCATATCGGCCTAGCGTACTGCCAGCAATCGGCGTGGTTGTCGTGTGAACTCGCACCGAGGGACGATGCAAGGCCGAGACGCCGACTGGCAAGTTTCATGAAGTCACTGCTACGGGTCTACGACTGGCGACTGATTCGGATCGAGATGACCCACCCACCAACCAAGCCAGCCACCCACATCGCAATCGCCCCCGGCAACGATGAAAGATTGAATCCCAAGCCAATCACGAAACCAAAGGATCCCAAATGCAAAGCCATTTGCCACCAAGGAAAGTGGCGTTGAGGTGCTGCATTGATTGGAACACCGCTCGATGGCTGATAGGGATTCGGCATCACGACTCACTTGGGCAGCTCGCCAAACAAAACACGTCACGGTGGCGAGGGACAGCCGGAACGAGATGTTGACCCGACCGCGTTGAACGGCAAGTTAAAAGGAACGTAAGATCCATCCGCTGCTGACGCAATCGCAATGAGGCAATCGACCACAAACATCCCACCGCAAAAGAATCGAAACCAGGACCAAAGCCGGATTGGCCGGGCTCGTATTGGGTCGCCACCTGCCGTGAGAGTGGGCTGAGGTTGTCGTGCGTCGGACGGTCCCGGATGACGAAGTTGCTTGCGGCAAGTGCTTACGCAACAATTCCCTTTCCGCGACGGATGGAAACCGGCGAGGACAAACACCAATTCGCCCAACCATCCCTCGAGGCTTTGTCGCTTAGGATGCTTGACTTTTTTTTTGCGACGTGGGAACCCAACAAATGGTTGGTCCCGTGATCCCGGCTTACGATTGACAATTGATCTTTCGAAACCCTCGGTCAATTCCATCGCGACGGGTTCCTGCATCGATGAGTTTTCATTTCTAGGCCGAAGCAGTTCTAATTCAAAGTCGCCACTTGATTTTATCGACTTAGGTGTGTCGCTCGACCACGACGATGCTGGAACCGTCCCGGGATTCCAAGTTGTATTGGCGGATCCAGAAGGACAATTTGCGGGATTCAAAGGAACGATTTGTGTCAATGGTTCAGCAATTGAAACGGCATCCCTACTCGATGAGTTAGGGGAATACTTTTGGCTGGATCGAGGCGACGACGAATTGATTTACTTTTTTGAGTTCCGTACGCACGAAATCCAGATTGAACAATCGCAAAGCAGACAAATTCAACGAGTCATTGTGACCAACGACGCATTGATGGCAGACCCGGAACAACGACTCGCATACCGCGTGGACAAATCGTGGCCCCCGTTTTGACCACATGACGATTCCAATCGGCTCTTTCGATTCAACGTTTTAGCAATTGCCCACCTTTCCATTTGCCGACCAAGGCGAAGGCAGCCTGAGCATGGCCACGAGCAGGCGTCCTTGAACGTTGACCATCCGAAGATCCGACACACGAACGCCGATTCGGCTGGCGACACCGACACTCTCGAATGAAGCTCACTAGCGGGTCGATCTGTTTTGCGTTGGGGCTTTGCTTGGTCGCGAGCATTCTTTCTCTGCCGGCGCAGATGTTCGGTGTGCTTGCCGACCGCTACCCGATCGGAGCGCCCGAGCCAGACTTTCGGGTTTTGTACGTCCGCGGTTGGGCCTCATGCGCGGGCGCGGTTTTGACCCTGGTTGGCCTGGCACTTCTTTCGTTTCGTCAACGAGCGGAGGTTCGTTGGCTCTCGATTTCGATGCTGATTGGAGCGTGTCTCCTTTGCTTCTCACTGTCGAGGTTGGAAGAGTACAGCGCCTTTCAGAGTTTTTGCGACGCCTCTCTTCTCGACGATCGCATGGTGCGGCAAAGCGTGTCGTTCACCGAACACGTGAGATCGGGTGGATGCTTCTTTCTGATCGTCGCCGGGATCGTGTCGTTCTTTGCTCGGCCGAGCGTCCGAAAGTTGAGGCCACTCACGATCACGCGCGTTGTGTTGCTTTCAATGACGGGTCTTTGCACCGTCCCAAGCATCGTTTTCACACTGCGATTTATCGATCGATATTTCGAAGTCCTTACCAATGACACGCTGCTTTACCCGGAGAAGATCGCCCCCGTCCTTGCAGGCGTGATCGTCAATAGCTGGTGCATGCTGATCGGTCTGGCGGCGATGGCAGTGCTCTGTCTTCTGAATCATCTCCCAATTCCACCCTCAAAACCGGTCACGCAACAGGCCGGTCTGCCAACGGATCGATCGGATGAAGTTTCACCCGAGCCACGCGAAGCACTGGTTGAAACCCCGGAAACTCCCGAGCACTGTTCGGTTTGTAAGATCGACGTGATTCCGGATGACGAGATGCGGTGCCCGAAGTGTCAATGGCCGCTTTGATCATACAGAGTTGTCAGTCGGCCAACTCTCGTTCGCTTCGAAGAGCCGGAACAGTTGGAACGAGGCTGACTCACCAATACGAGCGAGCTCACCGTGTCTGCAGAAATTGGTTGATTAGCTGTGCCACGGACATGAGGCCGATCACTGCGCTTGCCAAAATCGGTCCCACAAGCAATCCAAAGATGGACAGTTTGATGAGCCGTTGATTGGGTGACTGTTTCAGGGTTCGCGGAGGCTTCTCTTCGGCCTCATCTTCCGGCGTGGGCGGTGGTTCGTAAGGGTTTGACATCCCCTGATTCTAACGCCGAACAACCGACGAGAGCCCCAGCAACCTGAAGAAGAATGCGTAGTAGGTGCTGGTTGCCAGGACAACGACAACAGCGAGCATGGTCACCAGCATCACGACAAGAAAAACAAGTGCCCATGGATTGCTACCCGGTCGGCGGTTCGACGTCGCACGCGATGTCGTGGCATCCGTCTCGTGCAAATCCGGATCAGGCTCCGGTGATTCGTAGGGGTTGGTCGACACTTCTTTGTCGCTCGTCTCGGTCCGATAACTCATCGCACTGCACTTGCGCGTCGCCCCTTGAGCATGCGAATGAAACCTGATGCGGTTGCCCAGGGTAGTGTGACAGCCATCGCCATCAGCCCGGCAGGAATCGAAAGCATCATCCGATCCTTCAGCGAAATCGAGTCGACTGAAAAGAGCCTGAGTCGCAAGTCGAAGTAGATCATGATCGCGGCTGGGACCGCGACGATGAGGGACCACACGACACCGCTTCTAAAACCCTTCACAAAAACGGAAATCGGTGTTGAAGCCGGCGCGGGTGGCTGTCGGCATACCGTCGACGATGGCTTGTAAGGGTTGTCCACTGTTTTGGATCGTGCGTTAGACAACGAGTTCCAGTCTCGCGATGAAAGTTGATCGGACCGACGTTTGGGCATGTCATTTGGCGATGGCAAATCACCAAAGGAGTATCGCATGATTCATCGGCCTATCGGGTTTTCATTTCGGTGTCTTTTGATTCTCGCGTCGACGTGTCTTGAACTCGGTGAGTCTTTTCACAGGGTCGGTTGCTCGAGTGCGACCCAAGAAAGCGATCTTGGGCCGGCCCACCCCCGCTTGATCGATCCGTCGAAGAAGTTTTTAGCGAGGAGAGTCTCGGCGGACGTCGCCTCTGACACGGGAGTAAAAGGCCTGGAACAGAACCATGCACGAAACGCATATCAGGCATCGTCACTATGCATTGGATTTCGGACGTCATGGAGCAATAGTTGATCGACCGGGGCAAATTCCCTCCCTTTCCCAACAAGGTTGATCCATGACCAGATTCGCTCTCGCACTCGCATTGGGTGCTCTGATTTCGACATCGCAAGTCTCCGCTACCGGGTTCAACTGGACCGACGACTATGGCTTTCTCACTTCTGAAGCTGAGCAACGGCTCTCACGAAACCCAAGAGCTCGGACGAATCAATCATTCACGAGCGTTCGTTCGGCGCGGCCGGTCGTCAGCAGAAGCCAACCGGTTTTCAGCGCGGTTCGACCGGTCACGACCACAAGTCAACGGGTCGTAAGCACGGCTCAACCGATCGTCTTACCCTCGACCGTCGTGACTCGCACGGTAAGCTCACCGGTTTTGCGTGCGGCACAACAACGTCCCGTCGTTACCGCCCCGCAAGCCCGATTTAGCTCGCGGTTCCTGCGTGCACCGGTCCGATTCCGGTAGCGTGTCTGTTGTTCCTTGACCGAGTCGAGTGAGGTCGCAGCACAGAGCCGCCACGACCTTTTCGACTGCAAGTGATGGCATCTACCGTGTCGACACACGGTTTTATGCTGGTGACGACCGGGTGAGCCGCGTTAGAGAATCAGACGCTTCACGCTGTCGACGGGGTTCCCGGTCCGCCGTGCTTTGATTCGCACGTAGGGTGCGATGTAGGTGGCACGATCGGCGAAGCTACTCTGGACCGCATCGGGTTTTGCGTGAAGCGGTTCAATCAGGTCTTCGATCACGAAGCCACTACGACAGAGCTGGCCGATCAAGTCTTCCCAGCGATGGACGTATTCGACGGCGCCGGACTCACGGAGTCGACGTGACACGGAGCTGTCTTCCGCTGGGGGTGGCACCGGTGCGTTGCGATAGTACGTGTGCCGTATCGAGTAGCCGGCCGGTCCGCGTTGATAGTCCGCCTGCAAGCTGGTGGGTTGCTTGTGTTGGCTCACGTAGAGACCCCCGGCGCGAGTGACTCGCGCGACTTCACCGTAGACGCGTTGCACCGATGGGAGATAGCAGGTGCTGACTGGATGGATGACGATGTCGAACTCGCCGTCTTCGAGTCCCGACAGGTCCTCCATGTTGGTTTGCAAAATGCGCATCGGGACGCCCCTCTCGGCGGCGACGCGTCGATCGAGTTCAAGCATGGCGCCGCTCAAGTCCACGACCGTGACGTCGGCGCCGGCTGCGGCGTATAGCGAACTTTGGCGGCCCCCGCCGGCGGCGAGACAAAGCACCCGTTTGCCTGCGATGGAGTCGCCGAGCCAACCAGCCTGATCGATGACCGAAAGCGGTCGCGACAATTCCTCGTCGGTGGCGGGGCGGCAGAGCGGGTCCCCGGCGCGAGCCATCGCGTCGTACACCCGGCGGTTGGTTTCCAGCGAAGGATCGTCGGCCACGACGCATTCCGAAGGGTTGACGGCGAAACTCGCCCGATGCGGACAATGCTCAGGAAAAATCGACCGAAACTCATTCGGGCAAAGCACTTAGGGTCTTGCGCCGTCGTCGCAGTGGAAACGAAATCCGAGTGCCGGTCTCGCCCAAATCGCCTGATTTTTGGGTATTTGGTGGGAACTTACCATTCCCAAACTCATCGGAGAACACGGTGGCACGACGCCAGAAACGCGAAAAACGGCCGTTCTCCTCGGGTGCAGGGGGCGGCAGATGGCTCCCCTAACCGACACAGACTGTATCCTTGCGGATCGCGGACACGAAGATTCGGGATGGCTCCCGACGAGTGAACTGAGATGGCTTTACCAGAAGAAATCCTCGACGAACTACTTTCGGCACACCTTGATGGTGCGTTGAGCGGTGACGAGCGCGCCCGCGTCGAGCAGATGCTGGAAAGCGATTCGGAGGTGCGTGAGAAGTTCGAGGAGCTAAAGACTCAGTCGGAACTGACGTCCCAAGCCTCGTTCATTGGCAGCGGTTTGCGGGTTGACTTTGCCGATCATGTCGTCGTCGCCGCGATACGAACTGCAGTGGAGGAAGGCTGTTCTGCCGAACACCCACTACGCTTGGCGGCCTCGGGACAGACAGAACACTCTGGCTCGGCGGGGCTTCGTGTCGCCGGACTCATCGCGGCACTGGCGGCGTCGGTGCTATTCGTGGTTGTTCTTGTCCAGGGTCAGGGTCGAGACAACGGCGAATCGATGATCGCCGGAACAGACCCGTTGAAGATTGAAAAGCCTGGCGAAAAAGACGGACTGGCAGAACCGCCGCAGGACACGCTCGTTGCCAGCGAACCGGAATCCTCAAGTACACCCACCGCGAAGGAACCTTCGTCAGAGCTTTCGGCGGAGCCGATGATCGAAAGTGTCGCGAGCGACTCGACGCCCAAGCCTGTCGATACCCCGATTGTCCCTGTTCCAGGCGAGCAATCCAAGCCCGGCGAACAACGGTCGACCGATGGGATGGTGTCTTCCAAGCCAGTTCGATCGCTGCGATTGTTGCTGATGATCGATGTGCGGCAGACGGAGGAGGGCCGAAAAGCTGGCGCGGTCGATTTGGCGATGCAGTCCGTCGAAATCGTTTCGGGCGAGGAGCGGACGATCGACGAGCCTTTGTTGGTCGCGATCACGAAAGACCGAACGGCGAAGGAAAAACAGGATCTCGATGCCGCTGCGGAGCGAGTCTTGTTGCTACGTGCTCCGTCGAAGAAATTGGACCGGCTCGTCAATGCCCTTGTTGCCGATCGTGATGGCATCTCATCCGTCCAGCACAAGTTGATCGACAACGCTCCATTGTTGCGATCGGTTGAGTCGGTTCTCGTCGACCCGACCGAAGTCCGCCACCCGGCCAGCTATTGGCCGATCGTCGGCGAGTCCGAGGAAACATTCGGGATGTGGCGCGAAGAGTTGGCGGAGACGGGACTCCCGCTCGGTCGAGACGCCGCTCAAGCGATGAGCAGTGTCGACAACAATGGGCCAAATCCGATGGCCGACATGCTGCTGTTCGTTCGGTAAAGCGTGCTCCAATCTACGGCTCAGATCGCGTCGAGCCGCCGATGTTCTCCACCACAGGAGGGGCGACATGTGTGGCGAGAGAAAGCTGGGCGTGGGCGGAACAGATCTTTGCTACGCGCCCTGCTCTCGACCGGAAAGCTTCGCGAAGCTCGGCCTCGCTACAGGCCACATGGAGTGTGTCGCGGGAAGGAGTGACTAGAAACAGTGATGACGCAGCCGTTAAATGCGAATCTCGGAGACAAGTCACCCCGTCCTGCAACACCGCAGGCGGCGAATCATGCCGAACTATAGTTCGGCATCTATCAGGCAAATCGGGACGGGCTAAAAAAGCCCGATTTTTGTTCACCTCTCGGCCTTCTGTACCAAGGAGCGTGTTGCGCTTTTGATGACCGCATCCATTTTGGAACATTCGTGACAGTTTCCTGATGGCGTTTTGACGCGGGTATTTTGCCAACGCGACCACATCTATTGACTGCGATTCTGGCGATCGCTAATCACGAAATAACCCAGTTCGCGAAAGCTTGAGCGAGAAGGCAAGACGCCGAATCGCTCCCCCTCAGGCCCGTCACTCAAGGAAGGATCATCATGTCGGCCAACCCGAACGTCCCGCTCCTCGATATCAACCGCGATAACAAGCCGCATCGCGAGGAATTTCTCTCGGCAATCGCGGAAGTCCTGGATAGCGGTCGATTCCTGTTCGGCCCCGACGTCAAAGAGTTTGAGAAAGAAATTGCGGAGTCTTGCCAAGTCCCCGAGGCGGTGAGTTGTGCATCGGGCAGCGACGCGTTGTTGCTCTGCATGATGGCCCTCGACATTGGTCCGGGCGACGAAGTCATCGTGCCGAGCTTCACCTTTTTCGCTTCGGTCAGCTGCATCACCCGACTCGGCGCCACCCCCGTTTTTGTGGACATCTGCCCGGACACGTTCAATCTGGACCCACAGTGCCTCGCCGGCGAGATCACGGCCAAGACGCGTGCGATCATTCCCGTCCATCTTTTTGGTCAGTGCGCCCAAATGGATCGCATCTGCCAAATTGCAAGCGAGCACGACTTGCCGGTGATCGAAGACGCGGCTCAGGCGATCGGAGCGGCGTACCACTCGCGGCCTGCGGGCAGTTGGGGACTCGCCGGTTGCTTTAGCTTTTACCCGACCAAAAATCTTGGCGGCATGGGTGACGGCGGCATGCTCACCAGCGGTGATGAGGCGATGGCCGACCGCCTCAGGTTGCTCGCCGGACACGGGATGCGGCCTCGGTACTACCACCAAGCGGTGGGAATCAACAGCCGATTGGACACGTTTCAGGCTGCAGTGCTCCGCGTCAAAATGCGACATCTTGCCGAGATCATCGACGCCAGATCCGCGATCGCGGCCCGCTACAAAGTGCTGCTGACGGAGGCAGGACTCGTCGCGCCGGATCAAATCGTGCTACCGACCGAAGACCCCAACGCCTACCACGTCTGGAACCAATTCGGGATTCGAGTCGGTGAAGGCCGACGTGATGCGATGCGATCCCACTTGGCGGACAACGGCGTCGGCAGCGAAATCTACTACCCGGTCCCGATGCACCGACAGGAGTGCTTCGAGTACCTCATGGTCGACTCGAGCACGTTACCTGAGACGGAGCGAGCGAGCGCGGAGATTCTCAATCTTCCGATCTTCCCCACGTTGACCGAAGAGGAACAGGTTCAGGTCGTCCGAACGATCGAATCCTATTACCGAGCCGGTGCCAAGCTAGCCGCCTGAGCCGGGACTCGTTTCGCCGGGGTGATTGAGACTCCAAGCCGCGTGTCGATCGGCGAGTCACGTCCTAGTTGACGGGCAGGTTCGATGCGTCAAACGCGTCGGGCAGCAACTGGGCGAGCTTTCGGAGTTGTCGCGTGCCGGTCAGAACATCAGTCGTCACCACCTGCAGCTCGGTTCCGAATTCCGACAGGAACTGCCTGCAGGCACCGCAAGGTGAGACGCCACCGACACTGGCGATGGCGATCCCCAAGAACGAACGGTGACCGTTTGCGACCGCGGACGAGGCGGCGACGCGCTCGGCACAGATCGACAACGAATAGCTCGCATTCTCGACGTTGCAGCCGGTGATGATTTGGCCGTCCGTCATCAGCAACGCCGCGCCGACGTAGAAATGGCTGTGCGGTGCATAAGCCTGGTCCCGCGCTTCTTCGGCCGCACGAATCAGGCGTTCGATGTCTTTAGTTTTCAGTTCGGTCATTGAGGAGCGTTTAGAAGAGATGCGTCGTCGTCACGCGGAAGCTGTCATGAACGACTCGAAAAGCACTACGCTCCCGTCCCTGGGTAGATCAACGCAGTCGGGCTGACGTGTTCCTCCGAGATCGTCACCACCTGCCCCACGCTGTCAGCATACTCCGAGCGGCTTCGTTCGTGGCAGTGGAGGCTCAGAATCGGCTGCCCTTTTGCAACGACGTCCCCAATCTGGACGTGCACCTCGATCCCCACTGCGGGATCGATCGGGTCACCCATTTTGCGTCGGCCGCCTCCCATCGCGACGACGGTTTGGCCGAGCAACCGGCAGTCGAACGCGGCCACGTATCCGGCGTGCTCTGCGAGAACGGGCCTTGCCTCCGTCAGCGGGAGTTCCCCGCCGAGGCGACCGCCCTGCGCGGAAACCATTGCTTCGAATCGCTCCATTGCGGCCCCACTCTCCAAGGCTGTTGCCAGCATTTGTCTCGCTGTCCCCAAGTCCTCTGCTTTACCGACCCGGACGAGCGGGAGGGCGCAGAGTTCAATGGTCAATTCTCGAACACGCTCGATCAGCGGATCATCCCGATCCTCACCCCGAAGTATCTTCAGCGATTCGTTGACTTCGTTTGCATTTCCCACCGTGCGGCCGAGAGGTTGGTCCATGTCCGTGATCAAAACATCGGTGGGCAGCCCGGCGGAGCTGCCCGTACTCTCGATGGACTGGGCGAGCGCCGTTGCGTCTTGCAGTGTTTTCATGAACGCACCGCCGCCGGCTTTGACATCCATGACCAGGGCATCGAGGTTGGCGGCGAGTTTCTTGCTGAGAATGCTTGCGGTGATCAGGGAGACCGATTCGACCGTCGCTGTCACGTCGCGGAGCGCATACAGCCGTCGATCCGCGGGGGCGACCCGAGCATCGGCGCCGACAATAAACGCTCCCACATCACTCAGTAGCTGGTCTCGGTCGCTTGGTTCGAGTTGAGTCTGAAAACCCGGAATGGCTTCGAGCTTGTCGAGTGTGCCACCGGTTAGCCCCAGCCCTCGCCCGCTGACCATCGGCACATGGACCCCGCACGCGGCGAGCAGTGGCGCGAGTATCAGCGATACCTTGTCGCCTAAACCACCGGTGCTGTGTTTGTCGACCCGCGGCGTATCACCCGACACCGAACGATCGATGACGTCACCACTCTCCAGCATCGCCCGCGTGAGGATCGATGTCTCGGCGACCGTCATGCCGCGGAGACAGACGGCCATCGCGAAAGCGGACATCTGGTAGTCGGTCACCGAGTCGTCGCAGAAACCTTCGATCAGAAAACGGATTTCCGCCTCGGTCAGTTCCTCGCCGTCTCGTTTCTTGGCAAGTAGATCGGCGGCCAGCATGCGGATGACCGTGGGTTTGCAGGAACGCTATAGTGAAGGTCGTGCCAAAGGATACGCAATCGAATTGAATCTGGGGACCACAGGAAATCCCATGACGACTTACCGCCTCCTTGTCGCCATCGCATTCTCGTTCCTCGCGACGATGGCTTTTTGTATGGGGCTCAGTGCCGACGAACCGCGAGAGGCCGATGCGGCCGGAGATGTTCGCGCCCCGCAGCAGGGTGATGCGACCTCGGCCAACGAAGAGAAGACCGATTCACAGGACATAGCTGGCGCGGTTTCAGCCGATCCGACCGAGGCGGACAACGGGGACAGCCGCGAAGTCATTCAAGCGATCCAAGCCGGCCCACGCGCGTTGTCCCTCGCGTTTCGAATGGCGGCCAAGCGTGCGACACCGTCCGTGGTCACACTGCTGACGTACGGACAGGCCGCTGACGAATCGAGCGACGGTTCCTCCTCCGAGGACGACCTGCCGTTTCTTGAAAAAGTCGAACCCCGCCCAGAGACCAGACTGGATCGGCCGACGGGCGTCGGCTCCGGTGTGATTCTTTCCGCCGACGGACTGATCATCACCAACAATCATGTCGTCGCGCGAGCGACCCGGGTGGTTGTCCAACTGCATGACGAGACCAAGCTCGAAGCGGAACTCTTTCGGGGTGACCCCGATAGTGATGTCGCGATGGTTCGGGTCAAGAGCGACGAACCGCTGCAAGCGATCTCCGTAGGCGATTCCGATGAACTCGAAATCGGTGACTGGGTGCTGGCGATCGGAAGTCCGTTCAAGCTGGAAGCAACCGTCAGTGCGGGCATCATCAGCGCGAAGAACCGTGAGATTGACAGTGTGCGCCGGAGCAACATGTTGCAAACTGATGCCGCGATCAATCCGGGCAACTCGGGCGGGGCACTGATCGACTTGAGCGGAAACGTCATCGGCATCAGTACTGCTATCGCCACCCGCACGGGGTTCTACCAAGGCGTCGGATTCGCCATTCCGATCAACCAAGCCCGCTGGATCGCCGATGAACTCGATCAGCATGGGAAAGTGAGGCGGGCGGCCATCGGCACAACGCTTGCCGACCTCAAACCACGGATCGCAAAGCAGTTCGGCGAGGCCCCTTATTCGGGCGTACTCGTGTACCAGGTGATCAAGGACTCCGTCGCCGACAAGGCGGGCCTCCTGCCCTACGACGTTATCATCGAATTCGATGGTCGTCCCGTTTGCGACTCAGTGGCATTCCAGCAGGCGATCGAGCGAAAACCGATCGGGTCCCGACAGCCAATCGTCGTCCGCCGCGAGGGCGATCGGGTGGAGTTGGAGGTCGAACTTGCGACGGTGGATAACCCGACGGGCGATTCGAAACCGGACGAGTGATGAACGGTGTTTCCGCGAGGGAGACCGGACAGGGAGTCCCTTCGCATGGCACTGCGTCAAATGGAATCCTGACAAAATGCAGGCATGAGTGCGGACGAGGGGCGAAAAACCAACGTTGTCTCGCTTTCGTCTCTTTCCTACCATTCCAAGGCGGGTCCGGCTGGGCCCACTGGACTAGACTATTAAACGCCGGGTGGAAACAACGGCGGACCGGAACGCCCTACGGCGTTTCTTCAAAAGCGACGAACAGCATTTCACATCCTTGTTCCTGGGAATCCAATATGCGAACCCGATGGCTGGCTCTCACTTCCTTGGCGGTGGCGTTTTCGATCAGCTCCGTTCAAGCTCAAGCCCCCGTGTTGGACCCTGTCGCTCCTGTGGTCGAGAAAGCGACTCCCGAACCGCCCAAACCGACAGCACAGGACAAGCGGATCGCGAAGTTGATTGCTTCGCTGATGCCGAAGTATCACATCTCTACCGGCGGCCTCTCCGATGAAATCAGCCAGCGAGCGCTCGGGCTGTACCTGGATCGTTTTGATCCGCTGAAGCTGTACTTTTCAAAGGCGGACGTCGATCAGTTCAACCGCTACAAGGACCAGATCGACGACATGGTGCGTCGCGGTGAACTCGGTTTGGCATACCAGATTTTCAATCGTTTCACCCAACGCGTCGATCAACGGATGCAACTCGCTCTCGATCTGCTCGACACCGAGTTCGATTTCGAGAAAGACGAGTTCCTAAAAATCGATCCCGAGTCGACGACCTACATCACTTCGGAAGACGAAGCACGCGACCGATGGCGTCGACAGATCAAGTACGCGTTGTTGGACCTGCGCGACGATGACAAGACTGCGGACGAAGCGCGCGACCTCCTTCGACGTCGCTACAAGCGATTGGCGCGACGTTACAAGAGCTTTGACAACGACGATTTGCTCGAAGCCTTCCTCACCTCAGTGACGAGCGCATTCGACCCACACTCAACCTACATGGCGCCTTCGACGCTGGAAGACTTCAACATCGCGATGGGACTCCGGTTGCAAGGAATCGGAGCGGCACTCCGCGAGAAAGACGGCAACACCGTCGTCATGAATGTGATCCCCGGCGGTGCCGCAGCAAAAGATGGTCGCCTCAAAGCCGATGATGTCATCGTTCAAGTCGGGCAGGGCGAGAGCGGTGAAATGGTCGACATTGTCGAAATGCCCCTCCAAGATGTTGTGAGCATGATCCGCGGCAACGCCGGAACCATTGTTCGACTCGGCGTCAAAGCGGGCGGCAGTGGTGCAATGGAGGTTTACCAGATCACTCG
>JBCBOT010000125.1:0-20656 GCA_039821165.1 Planctomycetota bacterium
CCAACTCGGAATCGAACCGTTGTATCGGGCTGAGTTGTTTCCAGGCCCAAAGGGTTGCCAGCCCCAGCGATCCAAAGAGGGGCGCATGAACCAGGTCGCCGAGCGTCGAAGCGCTGCGGCCCTTGTAGGGCACGGGGACCAACAGCGCAGCGACCACCACCACGAGAACCGTGATCGCTGCGAGTAGGAGGCGTATCTTTGGCACGTTGGTTCACACGTGAATCGTGGCGGTCGCTCAAAGAGACCGACGGGAAAGGTCCGCACAGATGTACCCCATTCCTAGCCGCGTGGCCAACCCCGCGGGCCTTGCCTCGTCATTGAGGCGGCATAACCGGTGCAACCGAGAGACTCCAATGGGCCGTCGTGAAACTCGTGGCGTTCCACGCCGGCGCGGCATCGTGAGGCGTGGTTTTCCGCCGATGTCGATTGTGCCCTGGTGTCTCCCCGTCGAATTCGCTCGGATGAACACCGGCCGTGAGAAACGCCCTCACTGAGAATTCAACATGCCTATTTCACGATCCTGTCGCGTCGCATTCGTTCTGTGGCTTCACCTGTTCGCAACCGGTGTCATCGCTCAAGACCAAGCCGAAGAGGCGGCTGAAAACCAAGACAAGGCGGTCGCTGTTGCGGGTGACACGTTGACGATCGAATCGGTGAAGTCCGCGCTTGCAGCTGCGGAGGGCAATGATCAGCTACCGCCCGAAGTGACGCAGCACTACACCGACGCGATCGAGTCGCTGAAGAAGGAGGCTGATTTCAAGTCCCGGGCCGAAGAGTTCAGCGCGTTTCTGGAGACCGGTCCGTCGGTGGTCGAAAAGACACGCGCGGAGCTGAATTCGGCCAAGCAGGAGCCAGCCTCTTCGGTCGGCGACATCGCGTTAGATGAGATCGAGACCGAGCAACTGCAACGCAACCTCGACGCCGAGCGAGCGCGGGCATCCGAACTTGCCGATGCGTCGGTGAAAGCGACTGCGGAGGCGACGCGCGTCAAAGGTCGGCCGGTAGAAATCAGCCAACGTCTCTTGGAAGTCCAGCGTGAAATCACGGAGGCCACCGAGGGGATTCAGAAGGCCGAAGCATCCGATAGTCCCAGTGCCCCCAAAACCGCCGCGAGTCTCGCGAAGTTTCGGGCTGCCAAACGGCGACTCGCCTCCGAACAGTTGATGCTCGAAAAAGAGCAATTGGGGCAATCCATTCGCGATGATCTGTTGGCGGCGCAACAGGCCTTGGCCTCGTTGCGAGTCGAACGCGCCAATGCGAGCGTCATTCAATTGCAAGCCGCACTCAATGATCGGCTCAGTGCCGAAGCAAGGAAGGTGACCGCGTCGATTCCCGTGGACCTCCCGGAACATCCGGTCATCCAAGACTTGGTGGCTGAGGTCAAAGAGCTTGCAAACGAGTTTGCTTTCGTTGTGGCGAGCCAAAAACAGCTGACACCCAAGACGTTGCAGGTCACGACCTTCAAAGACGGATTGGTGGAACAATACGAGGGCGTACAGAACCAACTGACACGTACCAGTGGCGGTCCGCAAATGTCGCGGATCTTGTTTCGCCTGGGGGATCTGGCCGAAATCGATTCGTCCGAATTCGCGATCGATAACGTGGTGCTCGATGGCGAGGTTCGTCCCGCGCTCACGTTGGATCAGGTTCAGTTGCAGTCGTTTCAACTGCTCGAGAAAGGCAGGAAGCGATCCGGCCTGGAGAGCCGGTTGCGGGAACTGACGCTCGCCGACGAAGATCGTGAAAAAGTCGAAACGCTGTTGACCAACCGGGCCGAGTTGCTTGAAACACTGCGTTCGCAATACTCGACGGTCTCGCAATCATTGTCGGCGTTCGAAAGCAAGTGTTTGCAACTTGATGAAAAGGCCGCCGAGGTTCGGCAGTATGTCAAGGAGCAACTGTTCGGCTTCCGCGTCCGAAGTTGTGCTCCGATTTCGTTTGGTTCGTTCGCCGAGATTCCAGCGGGCGTCAGCTGGTGCTTTCAAGGTGCACACTGGCGTGAGTTGCAAGCGAGTCTTGTGGGTGTCTGGACAACGATGCCGCTCCGCACGACGCTGGCGCTCGGACTGGTTGCGTTGTTGCTCGCCGGGAAATGGCGGAACATTCGGCAGTTGACCGAGACCGGCGTGAAAATCAAGCGTTTCTCTCAGGATCGCTTCTCGTACACCTTTCAGGCGTTGATTCTCACCGCGTTACTCGCGCTGCCGATGCCGCTACTGCTCGGCTATATCGCGTGGGCGCTGGATCAAACCAGTGGGCAAGGCGACTGGATACGCGGCGTTCGGCTCGGTCTCTGGCACGCTTCCTGGGTCATCATGACCACCCAGTTCCTCATCGTCGTCTGTCGCAAGGGCGGGCTCGGGGAAGCGCACTTCGGTTGGCCCGCCGAGGCACTCGCAAAGACGCGCGCCGCTCTCTATCTGTTTTCGCTCGTCTACGCGCCGGCATTGCTGCTTTTCTACAGTTGCACGTTCGGTGAAGCCTCCCAATATCTTGGAAGCGTCAGTCGCATCGTATTCCTCGCGACGAATGCGTGGGTCCTCTTCGTGCTTTGGCGGCTATTCGGCGGAGCGAATGGCGTCCTCGCGTTGATTCGACGGGATGTTCCGAATCACTTGATGACCCGGTGGCGTAACGTTTGGTGCCCCGTGCTGCTTGCACTGCCGGTCGTACTCAGTGTGATCGCCTGTCTCGGCTATCTTGTGACCGCCAATAGTCTCGGGCTAGGCATTGTGATCACGTTCGCGATTCTGGGAATCGGGGAAATCGTGTACGCGCTCGCGCGGCGTTGGTTCATGATTCGCGAACGAAGGCTTGCGTTGACGGAAGCCCTCGAGCGACGTCGGGCTCGGGCTCTGGCGGAATCTTGTGAGGACCAGGATGAGGAAAGCGAGGTCTTCTCGATCGACGACGCCGACCTGCATGATGAGTTGGACCTGGCTTCGCTCGGTGGACAGACGCGGTCGCTGCTGCGTTTGGTCTGCGGACTCGCCGTGCTCGCCACCATGGTGTTTTTCTGGACCGGGATTTTTCCACTCGGCCAAGCGATGGCGGAAGTCACGGTACCGTTCACTAAGTTCAATTTGCTCTCGGTCATGCAGGCGACGCTGATCACGGTCGTCGCCTACTTCGTCGTTCGCAACTTGCCGGGGCTCCTGGAGCTGGGGATCTTGCGTGCGACCCAGTTGGGCTCGGGAGCACGGAATGCAATCACGACCCTGGTGCAGTACGGGGTGATCGCGCTGGCGGCCGTGATGACGTTTAACGTTCTGGCGCTCGACTGGGAAAAGTTCGGTTGGATGGCCGCCGCACTCAGCGTCGGACTGGGCTTCGGTCTCCAGGAAGTCGTCGCCAATTTCGTTTGCGGCGTGATCCTGTTGTTCGAACAACCTATCCGCATCGGTGATATCGTGACCGTTGACGGAACGACAGGCACCGTGACTCGAATCCACATGCGGGCGACAACCATCACGAATTGGGATCGGCAAGAGTTGGTCGTTCCCAACAAGAACTTGATCACCGGAACAATCTTGAATTGGACGCTCACCGCGACGGTGAATCGTGTCGTGATCCCCGTCGGCGTCAGCTATGGCTGTGACACGGAAACCGCAAGGCAGATTCTTCTTGATGTCGCGGCCGAACATGACTCGATCATGGACGATCCGGCTCCGATCGCGAGTGTGGAACAGTTCGGCGATAGCACCATCAACATGATGCTACGTGCGTACTTGCCCGATCTGAGTAACCGTATTTCGGTGACGACGGAGCTGCACAATGAGATCGTGCAGCGTTTCACCGACGCCGGAATCGAGATTCCGTTCCCACAGCAGGACCTTCATGTTCGCAGTGGAGTCGATGCTGTCCTTCGTGGGGGCGATGCGGAGTTGGCTACCGAAGGGTGATGTTCATCCATCCCGGCAGATCGACTTGTGGCTTCGTGTGAGTAGCCTGAGGTTGCATTTCGGGCCAGTCGATTCGCAGATCGCGGTCCGTTGACCGATTTCTGAGCGGCTGCGCGTTCTTTGTGCGTCGCGCTGTTTTACGGTGCGGTAAGGGATGTCCCTCGTGAAAAAGTTGGCGTTTGAGTTTCACGGTTGTCGGTGTCTTATCGGCGATTAGCGCGACTTGCGGCCCGTTCATCTTGCCTTTCTTTCGTGAAGCGTAAAACGGACTTCGATTCCACGCCGACCGATGGTGTCCTGGCATGCCATTCGCCTTTTGATGGAGGTATGCGAAATCAAAGGAGATTTCTCTTACTCCATTGGGGCATAATCATGTTGGACACAACCTTTGCTTTCTTCCTCATCGCATCGATCGCGACGATGCTTGGCTTTGAAACGGCTGCTATCGTCGCATCGTTGATCGCTAACGTGCTTCTGTTTGCCGTGATGGCATGCGATCCGATGTTTCGAATCCCGGATGGGATGTTTTCAAGAGTCGAATCCACTTGGGAGGAGCCAGGGCGCGAGAGCGTCCATTGATTCAGCCGGCATCGAAGGATTTCGAAGGCACTACGCCGCGACTCGTTCGCCTAGTTTGTCGAAGTGGTGGTGTAGATGGACCACATAGTCATCGATGAGGAAACCGAGCGTGCAGGCTTCGTAGGGCGTGATCGTGCACGGTGTGGCGAGTTGTTGGTCGGGAACGTTCCGCATGAGCACGGCGACCAATCGGTTGTAGTGATACCAGAGCTCGACGAGTGAAGACCATGATGCGTTGCGGTAGTTCGCAGCCGCCGCCCACGCATTCTGGTCGTATTTCGGGAATTCGAGTTCTTCAACGGCCTGGGCGCGAACAAAACGCTGGTGATTATTGCAGGCAGAATCGATGAGATGGCCGAGGACTTCGGAGATGGACCAACGATCGGGACTGGGCTTTGCGTGTGCCGCAGACTCTTCGACGGCCAACAATCGTGGCCGCCATTCTTCGAGGATCGATTCCAGTTCGTCGGCGGCTTGGTCAGGAGTTCGCATTGAGTTGGGCTTCGTGAGAGTGATGATGGATGATTAACGCAAGAGTTCGATGCGGCCTTTTCCGACGACTTCTTTGACGCTCGCGGTTTTTCCTGTGCGATGGTCTTTGACCACGCCGCGACAAAAATTGTAAGTTCGAATCGCTCCGGTCGGGTTCTTAACCTTTTCGTCACGGACTTGTTTGCGTCGGCTCGCACTTCGTTTGGCCTTGCGTTCCGTGAGCCGCCGCTCGAGTTCAGCCATCGCTTTGCGTTTTGAGACGCTTTGCGATCGCTCATCGGCATAGGCCGAGATGCCCGTGGGCAGATGCGTGATCCGTACCGCCGAGTCGGTTTTGTTTCGATGTTGCCCGCCGGGCCCCGTGCCTCGCATGGTTTCGATTTTGAGATCGGATTTCTTGAGGTCCATCATTGAATTCCCGCGTGGTAGGTAGCCTTGGACGCAGGACAATTGGGCCGACGAAGAGGTTCGCGGTCGATGTTTTGGTGATGTCGCGACGCAGGGTGCGTGAAGTAGAAGTATCAACTGACTCCCCGGGAATATTCGAGCGGTTATTGCGGCCGAATGATCGTGCGGTCGCCTTCAATGGCATAAACTCTCGTCTGTTTCAGGCTTTGAAACTCCGATGAAGTTGGGAGCAGATCGCATGCTCGCAATGTCAGCCTCGACGTGTTGCCGACCGAAATCCAACTCTTGCACTGAATGAGCGTCTGTCCGATGAGCCGATTCCTTCTTTTGATTCCCGCATCTCTGTGCATCATGCTTTCCGGGTGCACTCAAAAACCGAGAGTGGTTCCCGAGCAGGCACAGAAGGTCATCGTGTTTTCGCTGGAGTGTGATTTTGACGAAGACAAGGTCTCGGAGGCGGACGAGTTACTGCATGGCTATCTGGTCCTTGGAAAGACGGAAATCGTGTCCGCCGAGGCGCGAGCCGAGTTGTTGGATGCGGTGTCCGATGACATTGCCAGTGGTTCAACGATCAGTAATTGCTTTGATCCGCATCATGCGATTCGTGTGATCGATGGCGATACGACAAAGGACATCGTGATCTGTTACCAATGTCGAGGATACGAACAGACGGAGAATGGGAAACTGGTGACCACCTCGTTCCCGATCGAGGTCGCCTCAAGAGCATTGCTGAACGAGGTTTTGGAATCGAGCGGAGTGCCCCTATCGCCCGGCGCGACGGAGAATTTGAAATAGGTAAGAGCAGACTCCGAGACTTGCGCTCGCACGGTTCCGGACTCCAATTCTCACGGTCGACTCGGAATGAAAAGTTTGTTTTGCCGAGCATCTCTGTTATCGAGCGTCACACTGTTCATCGTGTCGCTTGGGTGTTCGCAGAAGGAAGCCCTGCCGCAAATGAGAGTTGCATTCGGCGAACAACCGCTTGGTCGTTTTTCAATCGAGTTGCCGATTCGATCTCAGCGGGTTCAGACAAGCCGCTTTCGATGTGCGTTTTCATTCGAAAGTTCGGGGGTGACGCTCGTCCCATGCGATCCCGCGACGACTCCAGTGGCCGCGCAGAGAGTAGAACCGCTAACTTCAAAGTCCGAAACGGTGGTCTTGACCGAATGGAAACTCGCGGATGATTGCTTTTTTCGCGTGGATACGGCGCAAGGGTCTGTTTGGGTTGACGTCAAGAATTGGGAGCCGTCAACGATTCTTGCGATCAGGAGAAGCCTTCTGTCAATTTGCCCTGCGTCGTCTTCGGAAACGGGAAAGGCGGCAAACCAACCGTTGGAAAACGATCACCAAGGCATGCCGCCATCGTGGATTATCTTGCCTGTCAACGCTTGATCTTCATTACTCCCTCGCAGGTCGTTTCGATGCGTTATGTACTCGCCATCGCCGTCTCATTTCTAGTTTTCTGGGCGAGTCTGGTTGGTCTGTGGTTCGTTGTTTCCGCGTTCTTCTCCAAGCCAAACGTGTCGGGACACTTGAAACCGCGATACTCTCGAAAAATTCGAACACGCCTCATCTTTCTGAGCGTCTTGCTTTTTCCATTGGGTCTATGGGTGTTCGACCAAGATCAGCGCGAACAGATTGACGGCTCTCTCGTCAGCGCGATCGTCGGTCTCGGTTTATGGGTCAAAGGGCAGGATCAAGGCGCGGCATCTGACGAGGAGCAACTGCCGTAATCGCGTCACCGAACCGGCGGGCCGAAGCAGTTCATTCCGGGGTTCATCCACAATTCGCGGCGTCGGGGCGAGGGCTCGCCAATGTCGGCAATTCGTTCGCCGCGACGGACGCGTGAGCCATTTAATCTTTCATGCACTGCGAAAAAGAAGTCGCAATCAAAAGTCGACCTTCGGGAGTTCGGCCGTAGATCATATCCACCGCCGCCGCGCATTGGTTAGCCATTTCGCGAAGGTATCCGTTGTTGTTGGCTGCGATGCCGACTCCAACGGCGATGCCAGACTCGTCAAAGCCAAATTCCGAGTTCGTCGAAAGGCAGATCAATAGGATGGTTGCCCAGCCGAGTCGCGCTATGGCTCTCTGGGCGAATGGTGCGGCTTCATCAATGCTCTCAGAACACCATGATCGCGACGACCATTCGTCTAAATATTCCAGTGTTTTCGGGGAGAGGCTTCCGAGGGCGTCCTCTACGATTCGGAGCGTCCGTTGTGCCGTCTCGTGGGGCGCAGAGCTCGCGAGAAATCGATTGACCGCCGCGAGTGCCCAGGCGACCCACTCGGCAGGATCCCGTTCCGCGATGGCCACCGCCATGCGGTTGGAACGGAAATAGGCACTCGATGCGAACGAGGACAGCAACGCGCGAGCAATCGGATGCAGTTCGTCGTCGGAAGTCATTCGTGCGTGTCGCGGGATATGCGGTACAAAGCAAAGTGGATTGGGAGGTCAACGTCCAAACGCCGGACAAAAAAATGTGTTGTGGGTTAGTCTTGCGACATCCAGTCTCGCTGGTTCGAGGTGCTGAGTGTGTAGGCTGTCGAGGTCGGATCGCATGTTGCAGCGATGACTCTGCGGTCTTTCCGCTTCAGCGATCAAGCTTGCAGGAATTCAGCAAATTGACGCCGGAAAGTCCAAGACTGAATGACGGTCGAGAGCATCTGATCTGCTTCTTTGAACTCGCTTCTGAGTTGGCGACGTCGAACCGTCGCGGGTGCGGATTTCGGCTTTGCTCGCTCCTCGGAACTGCCCAGAAAACCAGCTGGACGGTTCGAAACCGCGAGCACCTCACAGAACAAACTTGTTGAACCATCCGAGAATCGGCTCTGGGTTTTCTCCCAACCAATCATAGGCGGCGGCTCGATTGGGAAATGCTCCGCCTTTCTTCTTGGGAATCTCTATCCAGAGCATCTCCTTCTCAACTGTCAGGTCGTCATAAACTCCATTGACGAAGGCTTCGTCCAGGTAGCCATCGTTCCTGTTTTGGATGACCAGCGTCGGCACACTGACTTCTTTCACCAACGGACGCCACGTGGTTTCGTTGTAGTCTTTCCCTGTCTTTCTTTTGATGGCTCTGTCTACGCCTCGAATCAAGAATTCGGGAAGTCCGAGGGCATGCACAAAGCAACCGTAGTCCATCGGTTGAACCGAGATCATCGTCTTCAAGTTGGGGAATCGCTTCAGCCCATCATCGCGACCGAATGCACAGATGCTAGCTCCTTGGCCCATGCAAATACTGAGCAAACCAATCTTGGAGTCTCGATAGTCTGGGTGCTGACAAATGAAGTCGACTGCAGCAATCACATCTTTGGCTTCCTCATCGGCCCACGTGATAAAAGGTATCGTTCCTACGCCGCTGTTTCCGTGATTGCGAAAATCGTACATCAGCACCGAATAACCGGCCTCGTTCAAATATTTCGCTTGTCGCAAGAACTCAATGTCTTTGTCATAGCCTTTCAGCATTCCGTGCGGGCGATAGCCGGAGCGACTGCATTGGACTCCAAAGTGCGATTGGATGATCACTTTGTCGGAGCTGCCCTTGACAAGCCATCCTGAGAGCGTGACTCCGTCTGAAGCATCGAAGGTGACGTCTTCGTAGTCGAGGTCATAGTTCTTTGGGTCATCGAATACCGGGGATTGAAAGGGTTTGATGAACGTATTGGCGACGATATTCCCGAACATTCCATTCCTCTTTCGATTGACGAATCAGACCCGCCGTTGCGTTCCACCGCGACCGCTCCGGCAAGTGACTGGCTTAGTACCGATCATGACAAATCCTGACCTGCTGAACAGGTTGACAAAAAGTGTATTTATGTAAACATCGGGGCATGAACGAAAGAGAACAGAACATCTTGAATGCGGCGGTTCGCGTTTTTTCGCGATACGGCGTCAAACGTACAACCATGGCGGATCTTGCCGCAGAGGCAGGCATTTCGAGACAGACGCTCTACAAGTCATTTCGAAATAAAGATGAAGTCTTGCGTACTCATATCCGCGTTTTCGCAGCCAATGCAGTACAAAAAGTTGAGGCCGGAATTGCCACGACGAAGGACCTTGGCTCACAGCTCGACTTGATCTTTCAAGAGACCACTATCGCGGGGTACGACATGATGCATTCGTCTCCCAACTCGCAGGAGCTTCTTGAAGGGATGAACATTGCTACAAGAGAAGAGTTAGAGAGAGTCGCCGTTCGTTTCCAACGGGTCATCAAGAAGGCTTTTGCTCCCCATGCACCAGCATTGAAGGAATCGGGACTTACACCGACATCACTCTCGGATTTTGTCCAACGGTCCGCTCGTGCGGCGAAAGGTAACGCAAAGAACCGAAAGCACCTGCTGCAACAGCTCTCCACCTTGAAACAGCTCTGCTTAGAGGCGGCCAAATCCTGAGTTCATAAAACGCCATCGTCGTTCGGCCGCCCACTCGTTACTACTTGTGTCGAATTTAAGTCGCGCTTCAAATCCAGTGTTTGCGTGGTTGTCATGTTGTTCGCGGCCAGCCAATCTTCCCGTTGGAGAGTATCACGACACTGCCATCGAACCGAGGCGATTTCCCGACGTTTTGGGGGACCCAGTAAAGGTTGCCGACGGAATTCGAGCGTGACGCATTGCTTTCGAATTCACGCCGTTCACGCACATGCAATTCTTGGCAGGCCTTCGTAAACCGGAGAGTGACACGAAGTGCTGCGTATGCAGTGGCAAGCCTGGATTCAACTCCGACGGTGGGGGACGGGTGATCATGGCCGACTCCCTGCCCGACGGGGCGTTGCATCAATCAACAAGAATCGGGGCTGAACAACAAAAAAGCACCGTCCACAAAATCAATGGACGGTGCTTTTCAGAGCGGAGGACACGGGACTCGAACCCGCAGCCGAGCCGTCACAACCATCGACCGTCCAGCAACTTACGATTTCACAGCTGTTGCTGTCAGGGTATTGTCAGGACGAGGGCGACGCAAGAAGTCTTCTCCTGGCACTCGGTGACAGTCAATTGCGGCGAGTGTTGGAGGCTTGGCCGGAGCTGTCTTTGGAGCGACGCTCGCTGATTCTGGCCGCATGTGACTCTCCAAGGTGTCCATCAGCCGAAAGCTGAGTTTTCGCTTTTTCTGACGGTTGGAGTGGATTGGTCTGAACGCCTCGCGGCGTGCTGTTTTTTGGGGAAGGGCCAAGCGAGGAATCTGCTAAATCAAAAACATGACTGTGGGAGGGGAACCGCCTCCGGTCTTAGTTTTCACTTCCCGCCATCCCAACGGCCTGATTTCTGCGAAGGCCATCGGGATGACGGGAAGCGAAAACACGACTAGGAGCTCTCGCTTTATACTGCTTGAGGTTACGTTCCTGGATTCGAATTTGGTTGCCGCGGGGACGCTATTCGTCAATTCGTTCGGAAATAGGGCAGAATAAACGCCTAGGAATTCCGCGAAACTGGCCACTTAATGACAGCACGAGTTAAGACGGGCTAACAAGCTGGTCACGCTCTAGGAGCGGTAAAGCTCCAAGTTGCTAAAACGAATTCAATTCGCCGTGCAACAATCCTTGCATGGAACGTATGCACCCCGCTTCGGAATCGTTTGAGACCCTACACAATCTAATGCAGCCCCATCGTGAGTTGACGACTTCAGCACCTACCCTTGAGTACGAAAGTGCTTTTCCTCCAAGCGATTTTTCTCGCCTCCTCCTCGCATCAAGCCGTTGCAGAATCTCAGAGCGACACAAAAGAGGTTTGCAGAATAGAGAAATAGCGGAGCTCGGAGCGAAGGAGGGCTTCGTTGGAATTTCATTATCTACCTCGAACACTCGACTTACTTTCACGGACATACTTGAGAGAAGGCTCGCGTTGATTCAACGAAACGTAGCATCTGCCGGTCTAGTTGAAAGCCAAGTGGTTGGGTCTTCGGAAGGGGAGTGGTTTCCAATGGAGGTAGACTGGCAAAGCATTGATGTAATTGTTGTGAACCCACCCTCAATACCTTGTCCTCCTGGCTTTGAAGTCGGACGCCTTCCCGATGAGCACGTGTTTTATGCCGGGAAAGATGGCCGTCGGGAGCTCTCGAGAATTATCGAGCGGCTTCCTGACGTTTTAGGTCCCGAATCCGAACTATTGCTGACTGGAGCGGACTATGTCCTAGACTCCTGGATTGAGCAATTCTGCTTCGAAAAGCGTTTGATTGCCACGCAGGTTTTGCGAAAGAGATTATTCAGTGGACTGAATGGGATAGACTGGGAAATAAGGGGACATATCAAGAAAGAGCTAGGCTGGGGAAAATTCGAGGAAACTAGCAGTGGACTTTTCTTTGAGGCCGTTGCTTACACAGTGCGGAAATTGGACCAGTAGTTTGAGGGTTCTATGGTTGAAAGTATCATTGCGTCAGTTGTCTCTGCAGCAATAACCGGATTGGCAGGCTGGTACCTTAAAGGGCTCCTAACAAGAGAGGAGTACCTTCCGTCGTATCACACAGAAACAGCCAAATTCGACTACAAGAATTTTGGCGGTGATTGGTTCCTTTATCACTTCACCGGTGATTCGAAAATATCGAAGAAGCCTGTTTTCGTATCTTCAAAGCTGAAGCTTCAGATTCGCTCTGGACTTATCGTCGAAGGCACTGAACACGTCCAAGTTGATCATCGCAAGCGATTGGAGTACCGGATTCGAGGAGAGATTCGTGCAGGGCAGTTTCATTTTTCCGCAATCTGCGTTCACGACCCCAGTGAAGTCTATACCGGTATGTTTCCAAATCTTCTTGATGATGAGGCAACTGGGGCAATTGTTGCGAGAGACTACGACCGCGTGCTATTTACATCCCCTGCACTCATGTCGAAGTCTGAACTCACCTTTGAACAAGTTGCTGAGCGTTTTCGGTCGGCAAAGGTAAAGCTTCACTCTCCGCCACCTGTAAAACGGGTGACTCAATCCACTAAGGCCAGCTAAACTTTCCTGACTATGGCTTTGTATGATTCAGTAAAACGCTTGCTAGAGACTGAAAGCGTCGATGTTCAGTATCTGCAGCATACGTCTGTGTTTACATCGAGCTCGGCGAGCGAAGTGTGTGGCCACACTCCTGAAGAGGGGACGAAGTCACTTATAGTTGAAGCAGACGGTAGTTTAGTAGTCGTAACAGTTTCTACCGATGCTCGAATCGATTTCTCGGCGTTGAAGAAACTGTTGGGAACAAAGAAAATCCGGATGGCAAAAGGCGAAAATCTTTTCTCACAACTGGGAACAGAGCCGGGTGGCATCGCCCCTTTCGGTTATGGAAGCGAAATAAAGATTTGCGTGAGCCAAAAACTGTTTGTACAGAGCAAGCTCTATTTCAATCCTGGTAGGAACGATGTGACGGCCGTCATTTCAGGGGGAGATTTTGAGCGGGTTATTCGCCAAGAGTCGAATTCGACTTTGATGGATTGATACGTTTGCGGCGATAATCCCGGTCCCTGTGCAGCAATGCCTCCAAGCCGACCAGAGCAAATCCTTCAAACAGGCTAAATACTGGAGGAATTCTCCCTCGTGAAAGCGATGGCTCATTGGACGAGAGCAGTAGCAAGCCACACGTAGATTGCTATATCGACTGCAACTAGGAATACCACAATCTCGATTGGTACCGCACTAGTTCGTTTGCGATGACGGCGGTTTATGTAACGGGGGGGAAACTTGGCGTGCCGCTTTGACTGCTTGAACATCGAAAATGCTTTGGCAGGTTCGCAAGAAGAGCCTAGTCACCGGCCTCTTGCAAAAATTGTTCGGGGAGCACTCATGCTCTGTGTTTCCTATCGCCATGTTTCACGCACAAAGTCAAGAGAAAACTGGCCGCCTCATTCCTTGCCCAAACCTCCTATTGTCACATCGCTCATTGCCTTGTAGCGTTTTGTTTGGTACGTATAAAGTGGGTTATACGAACCAAGTTGACGAGGTGTGAATTGGGCGAGTAGTTCGCTCAAGGTTGTTGAAGCGGGACTTTTGATGGCACGGACACCAGCAGTGAGCGGGAACACCCTGACCCCGATTCCGTTCGGTGGGACACCGCCAAAGGACTTGGCGGAACTCCGCGACCATGTTCAGCGATTGCTCGACGGTTGGCTAGGAAAGACTCGCTCGGAGCGAACGCGAGTCGCTTACAGGAAGGACATCGAACAGTTTCTCGGGTTTCTCGGTCTGCGAGCCACGCAAATCGAGCAAATGACCCGTATCACCGACTCGGATGTCTCAAGTTGGTGCGACCATCTTCTGTCATCAGGTGGCCGACCGCTCGCCGATGGAACACCTACGGAAGCCGCGAATGCAACGGTTGCACGGAAGCTTACCTCGATTCGCTCTTTCTTTTCTTACTTGCAGAGCCACGGCTATCGCGGTGCAAACCCTGCACATCCACACTTCGTAAACACTCCGCCTGTCTCAACTGAGGGGACAACTCCAACGATTGCACCAGAGCGGATGGTCTCACTTCTCGGCGTACCAGACACAATGCAGCCAGAAGGCATTCGAGACAAGGCGATACTTGCCGTTTTTGCCTACATGGCACTTCGAGTTGAGGAGCTAACAACACTCTCTGTCAAGAAGATTGTGGTGAACGGCGAGCACACAACGCTTCACATTAAGGGGAAAGGCAAGCAAGACCGTGTAGGCGTCATCCCTCCAGTTGCAGCAAAAGCCGTTCGAGAATGGCTTTCCGTTGCTAACATCGGCGAAGACCGGGACGGACCGCTCTTCCGGCCAACTCTTAGCCCTCGTGGGCGTGGTTTAGATGGCTTCAAGCGAAAATCGCTTACCATTCGAGCGGTTCAGAAGCTCGTCAAGAAATACTGTTTGGAAGTCGGAATCGACGAAAAAGTAAGCGTTCACTCGCTGCGGGTCACAGCTGCAACAGAAGCTCACAAGGCAGGCGTTCCGCTGGGGCAAATTCAGCATTGGCTAGGCCACAAGGACCCTAGAACAACGCAACGATACATTCGTGAGGGAGAAAATCTTGACCAAAGCCCCGCTTACATGATTCGTTATGGATAGCGACCAGTACACCTCGATTGCCTCCCAGTAACGCTTTGCTACGCGAGCACCAATGCCGAAATGATTATTGATTACGAGAGTCTGACCCCAGAGCAACAACTGTTTGCAAGAGTCATGTTCAGAAACAGGATTTACCAATCAAACGGCCAGCGATACGAAGACCTATTTGTTTCAGTCATGACTCTTCGCGATAGCCGCTTTCGCCCCGTTAAACCACAGGGACGCAAGGGTGACCAGGGGAACGATGGATTTATCCCGGAAGCAGGAAAGTACTTCCAGGTTTACGCCCCTGAAGATGCTAAAGCAAAAATTTCCGAGGCAGCCGAAAAAGCGAAAACCGATTTTTCCAAGCTGCAGAAGCACTGGGAGAAGGATGCTCCCATCACCGACTTTCGGTTCGTTCACAATGACAAGTTCCAGGGGGCATTCCCAGACGTCGAGCATGAAATCGCAGAACTCAAACGCACCCATAATCTGACCGAGTGTAAGGCATTTCTTGCAAAAGACTTGGAAGCGGAATTCTGCAAGCTGTCGAAACCAGACATGGAAGCTGTTCTTCAATCGGTGATACCCCGCTCGCAGGAAATTGCAGACATCGACTACGGAGTTTTTGCTGAGATTCTCCAGCACCTAGTTGAGAGCCAGGCACCGATTCCGAACGGCGAACTTGGTCCTGTTCCGTCGTTTACGGAGAAGATGCGGTTTAACGGCATTGAGGCGACTGCGTCACTATTGACCGTCGGAAGCTACCAGAACGCTGCTGTTGACGAATTCTTCAATCGGCACGGCGAATTCACGCGAACAGACATCCGCAATCGTCTAGCTGACGGTTACAACACTGCGAGTACGGTTATCGGTAGGTCACAGAGCTCCGAAACACCGGACGGAGACAGGATATTCTTTGAGCTTTTGAGAACGATTTCTACCGCTCCAACGAAACCTGTTCAAGACGCTGCAATCGTTCTCATTGCTTACTTTTTTGAAAAATGCGATGTCTTTAAGGCTCCGGACGAATGAATATAGCCCTGCTTCCGCAAAAACATGTTCGCCCCTCCGAGTCCTTGCTCGGGTTAGGCTCCATCGTATTGAATGCTATCGACGACTCTCCGAAGAGCCTTGATGAAGTGTGGAAAGCAGTTCAAACGCACGATGTTGTCGGAGCAAGGCTGCATGGTTCAGTTTCGCTGGATTCGGTCGTGTTAGCAATTGATTTCCTTTACATGATAGGAGCTGTAGTACTTAACAGCAGCGGGAAGCTCGAACATGCGACTACTTAAACTATCAGCCAATCGCGATTCGTTTCGGGTTGTTGAGTTCAACAGAACTGGGCTCACACTAATCGTGGGAAAGAAATCCAATCCGGATGACCGTGATCGTGGACATAGCACGAACGGTGTTGGGAAGTCCCTTCTCTTGTTTCTCGTAAACTTCTGCTTGGGTTCCGCCAAGAGTGACGAGCTTCAAGAGCATCTTCCTGATTGGGAGTTTACCCTTGATTATGAATATGAATCACAGCCTCACTCAGTAACACGTTCGACCGATACTCAGGACACAGTCGTTCTGGATGGAGTTCCTATTACGTTAGATGAATACCGAACGAAGCTCGGCTCACAGCTGTTCGGGATTGGCGAAGAGCCAATCAAATATCTGACGTTCAGGACCCTCATTAGTCTTTTCTTAAGACAAGGAAAACCGGCGTATGTGTCATACGAGACAAGTGCCAAGAACGAGCGTGGTTATTCCAAACAGCTTCGTGCTGCTTATTTGCTTGGACTAAACGCAAACCTCGTCGACAGAAAGCGGGAGCTTAAAGAGGAGAAGGACCGCATCAAGGATATTCGCGGCCAGTTTAAGAAAGACTCGCTTCTTCGCGACTACTTTCTCGGAGACAAAGATGCGGGCTTGGAGCTTAAAGACCTGGAGGAGGAAACTGCTCGGCTCGAAGCAGAGGCGACCGGATTTCGAGTCGCAGAAAACTACGAAGAAGTCACCTTGAAGCACGATACGGTTCGTCGCAAGTGGAGGCAAGCGAACAACGAGCTGAGCTCGCTCAAGAGTGCTTTGAGACAAATTGCAAAATCATTGACAGAGCAGCCCGACATCTCCACGGCTGACATTGCCAAGGTTTACAAAGAGGCTGAAGTCTCACTACCCAACGCCTTGGTGAAGCAGCTCAGTGACGTAGAGTCATTTCACGAACAACTAACCGAATCACGAATCCTGCGGCTAACCAACGAGAAGCACGCGATTGAACGTCGGGTGGCAGAGCTGGGAATTGAAATCGAGCTCCTTAACTCCCAGAAAGATGAGTACTATCAGTTTTTGGGTAGTCACGGTGCCTTGAATGAGTATGAGACCTTGCTAAACACCCTAGCAGACCGACGTCAGTTAGCAGCGAAGCTCCGTGAATTTCAAGAACTGAAGAAGACGTGCGATGACCGATGGCAACGCAATAAGCTCGAAATGAGCGAAGAGACGATTCGCACGTCGGAATACCTTGAAGCTGCAGAAGCGTTAACGGACACCATCAGCGAACGTTTTCGGTCGATGGCGAGGAGAATTTGGCCAACCAAGACTTCTGGTCTCATCATCGAAAACAATGACAAAGATAATCTAATAAGATTTGATATCGACGCACGTATTGAAGGCGATGCATCCGACGGGACAGCTGAATCAAAAATCTTTTGCTTCGACATGACGGTTTTGCTTGAAGGCCAATCGCATTCAGTTGGTTTTTTGATGCACGACAATCGGCTCTATCCAGGTATTGACCCACGGCAGAGGGCAGAATTGTTTCGTGTTGCGAGCGAATTATGTGAGAAGCATGATTGCCAGTACATCGCATCCCTTAATGAAGACAATTTGACGGCCATGAGCGACATAATGAATGCCGAAGAGTATGATTCGCTGTTGACATCAAAGGTTCGACTCAACCTGATGGACGATTCCGACACTGGAAAGCTTCTCGGCATTACCGTTGACCTGAAATATGGCTAGCGATGATTTGCTTAGCTGCTCAATCTTGAGAGCAAATCTCTTTCTGAGCTAGCAGACGTTCAGACTTCTCTTGCCATGTTTGCGGGACATCTCGCTTCAGAAGCCTCTCGGTAACTGGCGGATGCTGCTCGGATTGGTGCGTTCCTAATGCACCAGACATCGCTGGGTTGAGTACCGCATCAATTCTGGCATTCTCTTTGGTGTTTATACCAGCAAGAGGACGGACTGATGACAGAACACAAAGAAACACCGAGTAAATGCTCGGGGCTCAAGCACCGGGTGTGGGTTAAGTCAGTTGGCATTGAGCTTACGCCGACAAAAGACAAGGCCGGGGACTACTTCTGGACTTTTCGCTTTACGAGGGCATTTAAACGCGGTGGGGGTTGGGAGTACACGGACTCATTTTCAAGCCACAACGACGCAGCTTTAAACGAAGCGATTGTCCAGATGATTCGCTTCCGGGACTCCACGAACGCAAATCGCTGGGTAGCTGAGAGAATGGAATCGCCGAGCGAGCACGATGCAGGACAGGAGGTGTATGGAAACTAAGAAAAGGGAAACAAAGAAATCGCCGAAGCCAGTCCATGTTGTCCGACGTGGTGCCATCGCGGCATCAATCTGGGCCAGGCAGTCACAAAACGGATTCAGCTACTTTGAGTACACGTTGGCTCGTTCTTACAAGAGCCAAACGAGTGGGAAAGAAGGCTATTCAAGCAATTTCTTTGACAGAAATCAAAATCAGCTTATCGAAGTTGTTACAGAGGCCTCCGCTTGGATTGCCGAACAGACTCGACTGAGCGAGGAGGCGGCTTAGTGGCGGAACAAAGCAAGGCACCGAAGCCAACAGCAGAAGAGCAACCCGCCACACTGAGCGAGGCGAGTGCTCCAGAGAGCGACCCGGCAGAAGCAGAGCGTCAGGCTGAGATGAGGAAGGCTTACATTCTTCAGCAGCGGCGAATGCAATGCGGTCGCGGAGGGTGTGGCGATGGAATTGAAACATTCTGAATCGAAGCAAAAACGGCAGCAGCTTCTCGACTTCGAAGCCGCTGAAAAAGGAACCTGCGACCAAATACATTCCGATAGCTTAATCGACCTACAATTTGCGTCTGTAAAACGGGTGTCGCTGGTTTACGAAAGTTCGCTTTTGGAGCGACCTTGTCTGAACAGCACCGATGCGTCAAAGGAGTTCTTCAAGCGGTATTGGCGAAGGCATCCGGCCAACGACCAAGAACGGTTCGTCGTCGCGTGCTTGGATACTAAGCATCGAGTGCAATGCGTTGTCGTCATTACGGTGGGTACTCTTGACGCTTCTCTCGTTCATCCACGAGAAGTATTTAAACCAGCCATGATTGAGGGCTCTTCTGCCGTCGTTTTGTCGCACAACCATCCTTCGGGAAACACAGAGCCAAGCAAGGAGGACCGAGCGGTAACCGACCGACTTACCGAGATTGGGAAGCTTGTCGGCATCGAAGTCCTCGACCATATCATCCATGGCGATGGGACAGGCGATGTTTTGTCGATTCGAGAGTACTAATCTAGTTCGTGCTTAGCCTCGAAAACGGCTTCACTGGCCGTCTGTGATACCTGATGCAATCAGGCTTTATCTTCTCCAATCCGTGCGGCATGCGTGCCTTGTTCACTTGCCGCAAGAGTTCCAAAAGCTGCTTTCTGACAGGAGCGTAGGGTTCAAACCCTGCATGGTAGAGCCTCATTCGATACCAATCAGTTGACCGGTTCCGGGCGTGGGCAAGCAAGTCAGCCCGGAGTCCTAGAAATGCCGGTCTTGAAATTTGGACCCGAACTCGAAGTTTTGTGTCCCGCTCTGGGCCAACGACTCCAGGCGTTTTCTTCCGATTCAAGACGTTTCCGCCAGGCGTGAGCTTCACCGAGTAGCCGCAGATATTCAGCGGAACTCGCCGAATGTCCCTGATGTTATTTCGCTCTTCTCGGAACCACTGGTGCTCGCCCTTGGTGGCAAGCATCACAAAGTCTTGGCCGAACCTGATGTATTGAAGATTTGCTAAGCCCTTTTGTTTTCGCCGATGACGCTTCCCAGCATTCATCGCCACGTCGTACTGGTCCATCAACTTTCGGTCAATCTCCTCGGGGTCTTTTCCTTCTGGAACCTTGCCTTTGACGAAGAACCAGTATCCGTTTCTGACGTAGCCGACAGCGATTTGCTGAACGAATCCTTCCCGTGAAGTTGCAAGGTGCTTGTAATCAGTTCCCATTTTCTGCCTCCAATTCAAACGCCCAAATGGGGCGTCTCAAGTGAGTCGATTGTTTAAGGCACAATCGAGAAAGCCAAAGCTCTTCGCTCATGGAAGAGACGGAACCTTCGGTCTGAAATTACGCTGCTTTAGCGGAACTGCAAAAGCAGCTGTATATTCCAAAATGAACTTCGCTAAATTCCATTTAGCTTCCGTTACTCCTTCTCTTAAAACCGATGCAGCGTGCGTTTTACGCACGTCGCCTGTCGTCCATCAGCTCACTGCCAGAGGCCAGTTCTTCTCCCGAAGAACTCGCGTCTGACCGCCTAGCAATTCAATCACGAAAGCCACTCTGCACCCATTGGATGAGAGCAGAGTGGCACCTACTTTCTTTCGACCTCAGAGGCTTTCCCTCTACTGGTCAGTCGTGGCTTTCGTCGTCTGTTGTTGAGCTGGGAACCACCCCAGTTCCAGAACGGTTTGAGACTGCCTTGCCTCATCTCTCCGGACGCTAGCACGTCGCGGTACCCGCCAGGTGTGAAGACCTCGCCAGAGGACTCCAAGGAACCTGCTTCTACATTTGCCACTCACTCCCACACTCGCGTTTCTAAGGCTTGGTGACACTCCAAGACCCCGCCGATAACTACCCGGCGGCAACACGACTGCTTCCCACATTATTCAATCTGACATACATCAAAGTTCCGGTGGCTAGCTCGTGTGACCGAGCAAACCGAAACAGCTCGCAAGCTGTCAGCGTGATAGGTTGAGCCGCCAGGCTCCCCTACTCCACAGACCTTCTTGTGGCCTGGTTTCAGTCGGCAGAACATACAAGCTCCGACTTACCGCTTCACGCTGGGTTGTTCGCCGTCAACGAAAGGCTATCGCCAGTCGCTGACCTATTCGGCAACCGCTCCTTTGACAATCCGACAAGGAATCGCTTCCCTTTCATCGTTGAGCTATTCACGTCCTGGTGTTTCTCCAGGTACCCGAGAGGTGTCGTCCTCCCGGCTGATTACATCACTGCAACCAGGCTCCCGACGTCGGCAGTGGTTAAAGCAACTCAAAC
>JBCBOT010000126.1:0-20631 GCA_039821165.1 Planctomycetota bacterium
CATCGACCGAAGCACAAACCAGAACGTCTTCCGAAAAGTCGTTTCCATGGACTCCGTCAGCTCGGCTCGATTCATCGACGAGTTCGAGTTCGATGACGAGACGATCGAACTCTCGTCGGGCACCTACCGTTTGGTCGTCAATGCCACGGCCTATGATGTTGCCATCTATGACCAAGTGAACTTCTCGCTCGCCAACGCATTCGTTGAGCTGGAAGGATGGGTCGAAGAAGACTGATCCCAGTTTTCCGTGTTACCGCAAAGACGGCCGGCATCGCAAGGGTGCCGGCCGTTTTCCATTGCGAATCACGAGTTCACCACACTGATGTCGTCGATCGCAAAACCATCCGTCCCGAGAACGTAGTTGTCGTACTGTTGGAATCGGACAACGAATTGGCCGCTGAGCGTCAATCCGTTCTGCGCCGCTAACGCGTCGAGGTCGAGCGAGATTTGCTGCCAGGTGTTGTTTGTCGTCGCGGACCCATTCAGGTCAAATACTTTGGCAAAGCTCTGCCCGCCATCGTCCGAGAGGTAGATCCCATCTTGAGCCTGGTATTCATCTCCGAACTCCTTCCAAAAGAAGTCGAGAGTGGCTTGGTTTTGGTTGGCGAGATTGATGCGAAGGTCTGCCTGATTGAGCACATAGGAATTGTTGACTTGGGTTGCCATTAACAAATGGTAAGAACCGGAGTTTGGACCGTTCGTCGTGTCCACAGTGAGCAAGCCGTTGGGGCTGCTGCTTGTCAGACTCCAGAAACCGTCGGTAGTGCCTGATTCAAAGCCGCTCGAATAGGGAATGGCAGCGTACTGGCTCATTCCCCCATTTTCGATGCGAATATCGTCAATCGCGATCCCGTCCGCGTTGATGGTCCAGTTGTCGTACTGTTGGAACCGAACCACCATGGTGGAGGTCAAAGCCAAGCCGGCGGACGCTGCAAGAGCATCAATGTCGAGGTTGACTTGCTGCCAAGCGTCTGGAGTGATGGAACCCGGATTAAATGCCTGAATCTGAGCAAAGGTGTTGCCTCCGTCGTTGGAGAGGAAAATCCCGTCTTGAGAATGCGTTTCGTCTCCAAAGTGCTTCCATTGGAAACTGAGGTTCACACTGGATTCGCCCTGCATATTCATGAACAGGTCGGCCGTGTTGGTAGTGAAGTTTGAAGTGGTGTTCGATGCCATCACCACATGGAAGTTCCCCTCGGCGGGCCCATTGGTTGAGACGACCTCATTCAGGCCATTTACGTTGCTCGTCGTCAACGTCCAGCTTGAACCGAGTCCCGACTCAAATCCAGTCGAGTACGGCAACGTGGCGTACTCTTGCTGAGCGGATCCAGGAACCACACTGACGTTGTCGAAAGCAAAGCCATCGGACGTGATTGTCCAGTTGTCGTATTGCTGGAAACGTACAACGAATGAATCATTCAGGCTCAGCCCCGTCGATGTTGCGAGTGCATCAACATCGAGACTGATGTTCTGCCACGCAGATGAAGTCGAGCCGAGATCCGCGACTTTCGTAAAGCTTACCCCGGCATCGTCCGAGAAGTAGACGCCGTCTTGACTGTGCGTTTCATCGCTAAACTCTTTCCAGTCAAAGCTGAGGTCGACCTGCTGTTGACCGGAAAGATCGAGCGAGAGATCAGCAGTGTTGGTGACAAAGTTCGAGGTAGTCGAGGACGCCATGACCAGGTGGTAGCTGCCACTCGCGGGGCCATGCTGTGTCGTGATCTCGTTGCGACCGTTAGCGTTATCAGAAGCGAGTGTCCAGTATTGATCGACGCTGCCACTCTCAAATCCGGTCGAATAAGGGAGCGTCGCGAATTGCGATGTACCGATACTGGTGAAATCAGCGACGACCGGCAAGTGATCGCTCGCGTCATGAAGTGCCTGAATGACCGCAGGACTCGCCGAGGAGTTGGTGCCGGCAAGGATCGACTGGTTAAAGTGTTGCCCGTCGTTGCCCGGGACGAAGTAGCTATTCGCAACATACTCAATACCGACCCCATCATTGATTCCATGATTTGCAAAGATCATGTCGAATCGATCGTCCAAGCCGCCGGTCGCGCCCCCTCCAAATTGTGTGGTCCGCGGACTCTGGGTGTGAACGGAGGCGAATGCTGCATTGTTATGCCAGTTTCCGATCAGACTCGGAGGCAGCAAGTCTTCGGCTCTCCCCGCATTGTTCGCTTGGCTTCCAACGAACTCCTGGTAGGCGGGTTCCCCGCTGTCATAGATGTTCATGTCGCCAGCGATGATGAACTCCGTCCCGGAAGACAGGGTCTCGAGATGGTCGCGGAGGATCTCAACTTCGGCGAGACGAAGTTGCTCATTGGTTGAGCCGGAACTGGCTTTCAAATGGGCACTGTAGATGTTGAATGGGTTTCCTCCGACGCTCAACGTATATTCGCCAAACTCCCTGAGCGCAGTTGAAATGTAGTTTTGGGAAATCAGCTGTACGTTTGCTGTCTTGTAGAACAGCATGTGATCGCTGTCGTTGCCGTTCGTGAAATTCGCACGGCTATAGAGCGGCGATGGGTCGTTGAGGGCCCCAAGCAGCAGATCCGCACCGGCTTCAGAGACGATCTCCTGCATGACAATGACATCTGCGTCAATCTCCGCAAATACTGTTGCAAACTCGTCTTGTCGATCAACATCATCCCCACCGAAATTCAGGGCGTTGTACGTCGCAACCCGAAAGTCGACGGCGAGGAGTGCTCGTGATTCAAGATGCTCTAGCCGTCGCAAGCGTCTTCTACGTCTGGCTGGCTGGCAGTTCGTCGTTCGCATCAACCACTTGGGAATTCCCATCTTTGTCTCCATCGCAGAAAGAGTCGGAGTCAGTAGCTGCGCGGGTTATGGCGAGCCCACACAAGTTTTCAAGACGAATTTTTTCGAGAATCGACGCTCAGATCGCCCGCTGAAAAGACGGGCAAGCTGGAGAGTCCGCACGCCGTTCGGCTAGTGAAACTTGCCATGGGCCGAGCGATATCGAGTGGCCGAAAGGCGAAATCAAATCGCGGTTGCAACGCCCCGCGCCTCTCGAACGCGCCAAGACAAAATCACAAAAGCACCGCAAGTCTTCATTGGTTGATCACATCACGCGCGGCCAGATTGGGAAGACTTGCAAATTGAATCTGTCACAGAGAGGACACTGTTTATTCTCTGGTTGAAGTGCCTTATGTTTCGATTGTGGGCAATGACCAACCGCTGAGGAGACCGGTTCAAGATGCCATTTCTTTCCCGTGAAGCTGAGCGATTCTGTTTGATCGCTGAGCAAATCGCGCACACCAGTGGAGAGAGTTACACGCGACTCGCGAGCAAGCTCGATGTGAGTGTCGGAACGATTCGTTCAGTAATCTCTCGGATGACAGTTGACTGTGGAGCCGACGTCGTTGAGACCCGAAGTGAAAGGGGAGCTACGGTGTTGATGTTGACCGAGGCAGGTAAATTGCTGCACTCGCGTCTTCTGAAGTTTGCCCGCTCGTTTGCCGAGGAACTGAAGCCACCACGTCTTTCAGTCGCGATTGCTCCGACGATGATCACTTCGGGATTGCTGGACGACATGCTGGAGTCCTTGCGAGACTTGGACAGTCCTGCGTTTGAGCTCTGTTCCAAAACACAGTTGCCTTTCGATCAGATCGTTGCGGGACTCCACGCTCGAACGATCGACGGCGCGATCGTTTGGGGCGTCGAGCAGCGACTGCGTAGTATTCCAGACTCACTGCACGTTGAAACTCTTGTCCCCGCCGTCGATGTCGTGATTGTTGCGCGTGATCAGACGATCATCAATCGCGTGGCACCGTGTACGGGGGCGATTCAGCCGGCGAAGGGACTGGGCTCGCATCAGGAACTGCTCGTTCGGCGTGCGCTAGCGAGTTTAAGCGACCTGCGATACGCCACTTTGCCCACGGAGAGCCAAGCGCTTTCTCACTTATTGCCCACACCCGATCGAAAGCAAGGCGGCGTACGGTTCGAAGTCGACACGATTGAGACGGCTTTGGCATTCGTGCGAACCCAAGCCGTCGACTTTGCGATCGTCCCCGCCATGTATGACCGTCTCGAACGTGAAAAGCAACACGGGAATTGGGTATTCTCCGAGCCCGTCTCCCAAATCCCAATCGTGGTCGTTTCCAGGAATCCGATCGAATCCGACGCCTCGTCAATTCTTTTCCCACTCCTGAATCAACTTCGCTGGGATTCGCGCGACTTGTGGTTTAGCCGCAAGTCCCCGACGGATCGGTTCCCAAGGTCGATCGGTTTTTACACCAAGTTGCGCTATGGTTACTACATCGGTGCGGATGTGCGGACTCAAGATGCTCCACTTCAGTGGTGTTGGGAGAGCATTCGACTGACGCGCGATACAACCGATGGAACACGGAATCTCCAGGGGTGGATTGTGAATCAATTCAACGCAAATTTTGAGGTCTCCGCCGCACAATTTCGAGACACCTTCTTCATCGCCCAAGTGAAGCCGGTGGGACGCGGCAAGAACAGAATGAAAGAGTTCTTTTCCAGATTCCACTTTTGCGATTTTAAGGCGGGCATCATTTGCGGAACCTGGAGCGGTAACGCTCGGGGGGATCGATCGGGTGTTTTTGCGACCGTCTGGTCCCACCAAAAGCTGTGCCTATCCGAGCTTCGACGCGTGACCCGGATCGCGGACCTACACAGTGTGATGTCAGCACCACGCGGATGTGAAAACAAAGCTGAACAAACGGACCTCGTCAGTGGCGTCGAGTTCTTAAACCACGAAGACGAGTTTCAGGATGCTCCACAGCGTTCCAACTGAGGACATTCAGTAATCATTCGAGAATTTGTCTCGCCAATCGACCGCGAAGTAATAAAACGGTGCGAGCGTCCAGTGCCAATGCGACGGTTAGGCGTTATCGCCGCGAAGCAACGGCGGCGTGAATTCGTCGGCATTAAGCAGGCGTTGCTCTTCTTTCTCCCTACGCAACGGAACGACCATTGCTTCAATCTCAGCGGGTGAAGGCAACCAGTCGAGCGGCACATCAGCACCGCGATACTGCGTGGGCGGCAAGCATACAAGTTCGCATGCGTCACGCAGTGACATTCCGTGGAGGCGTTGCAGCGCCTCTGCCTCGGTTGACTTTTGTCGAGTCGATTCCAAGTCCACAGCACTCTTCCTTGCGAGCAAATTAAGTCCAGTACATCCTTCCTGGATTGCCAAATATTTAAAGCCGCAGGGCATGAAATTGGCGCGAAGTGCATTCGAGTCCCTCGAGTAGGAATGGAGTAACGCGATTTGGATTGCAAGACGTTTGTGTCCCGTTCCTAGCTTCATGGTTTCCAAACAAAGAGCACATGTGATGTTGGCATAAAGAAGGGGCCGGTGGTCACATGACCACCGGCCCCTGAGCTGGCTCCAGTCTCGCAAAGTCGTCGAGCTAGCCGTCAAAATTGGCGTCTGTCGTAACCGCCCAGAGATCGAGTTCCGTTCCGCTCTCACGAATAGCCACCTCGAGAGTATGGCTTCCCTCGGTAAGATCGAACGTTACAGGGGCTTGGCTGTGCCCCTGAGTCACTGTTTGCCATTCCCAGTTTCCGTCACCAGTTACGGTGAGGTGCCATTCGACCCAGTCGCCGCCATCAATTCGGACCCAGAATGAGTTTTCGACGCTGTTGCTCGCGCTCACGTGTCCAAACACGTGGTAGGCACCCGCCTCAGCAATATCGAACTGGTAGGTGAGCACGTCGCCCACGTCTGGAGCCTGGTAGTGGTTCCCACCCGCGACAAGGAACTCGTTTCCGTCCTCATCGTGGTCAACGATCCAGTCACCCCCGCCGGCAACGTAATCGTTTGCCGAGATGATGACGGTCGAGTACTGAACCCTTGAGACCATGAATTTGTCCAGCTTCGTCCCATCTTCTCGGACACGAATCTCAAGTTGGTTCTGGCCTTGAGTGAGATCGAAGGTCATCGACTGCTGGTCGAACCCATCCGTAACCGTTTGCCACTCAAAACTCGTGGCAATGTCCATGTGCCACTGCACCCAGCCCTGCTGATTGACGCGGACCCAGACACTGTTGTCACGGCCGTTTACAGCCTTGACGAGTCCGGAAATTTCATAGGCACCCGACTCTCCCACGGAAAACGTGTACTTCGCGCTCTCTCCATTGGGAACATGGTTGTAGTGGCTGCCGGTTCCGTTGGGTGCTTTGATGAGCCGACCTTCCGAAGCCTCGCTCGAATGGAAGACCCGCCATGGCGATTCCGCATGGTCGAAGTCTTCGGCCTCGAACATCACGTCGACTGCTGACTCATAGAGCCCCGCATCGATCGTGTTGTCGATTTCATGCGGGTCAAGCCAGATCGAGTTTGTGATCCCCGTGTGAGGATCGGCGTTGCTCCCGTTGTCCGGATCGGAGCCCTGGAACTGTGGTGAGAAGACGAATCCATCTGGGGCCGAGAATTTGACGCGATAGTCTCCCGCCGGCAATTCCGAGAACAGATACATTCCGCCCGCGTCGGTGGTGGTGCTATCGATGGGGTTACCACCCGCATCGAGCAGCGTCACTTCGACGCCTTCAATGCCGGCTTCCCCCGCGTCTTGCCGACCGTTCATGTTCACGTCTTCCCAGACGAAGTTCCCAATCTTTCCGGAGTCCGTCAGGGTTGGATTTCGATAGTGGCTAGGGTCTGAGTCCGTGACAGTATCCGCCAAGACGGTTGCCAGATTCGAATAGATGCCGGGATCCACCTTTTGAATCTTGAGCTTCTTGATCTTGAACCGGTCCTCAGGGGTGTGATCTTTCACAGAAGCGGCGACGACAAGAACGTTGCCGACCACCTCGTCCGCATTCACATTGGCCCAACGGCTGCGACTACTACGGGTATTGTTTGTCTCCTCTTCGAGCTCTGAGAGGATCGAATCACTCAATGTGACATGATTCGTAAATGCATCATTGATCGACCCGACCCAAACGGAGATGTCGCTGTCATGAACAACGGAGTCTAAGAACACACGATCGACAACCACGCTCTCCGAGAATTCGAAGAGCACGTAGTTCAGTTTTCCAACATTATCGACCCGGTGCGTGCCGTTGCCACCGTTGCCCTCCGACACGTCCGTCACACCAAGGCCGCTCGAAAACGCACCCAAGAATGCTTCTTCCCAGGATCCGGACGAACTGCGGCTGAACGCGCTGGCGTTGACGGTAATGCCTTCGGAAACAAACGAACGAATGTTCCCATTGGTGCCGTCCAATGCGCTGTTTCCGGTGAGCCGGAACCGAGTCGATTCACCGGTGCTTTCGCCAAGTTGCTCCGCGACGTCGGAAGCGCTATAGATCCAAGTTTCTCCCGGTGAAAGGATTCCATCACCACCTACGTCGGAGGACGGAACAAATGCCGGTTCAAAGTCATCGCTGGTGTCAGTCGGCGTTCCATTGTCGTCGGTGACGGTGACCTCCGAATGACCGAACGGGGTCTGGCCCGTGTTCGTTACTTCGTAGGTCCAAGTAACGGTACCACCAGGCGCGACCTCTGGAACATCGCCGTTAGGATCGTCGGCATCGACTCCGTTGGTGAACTTTTCGATGTCGATCGCAGGAAGACCGACAACCGAATAGTTGGCAGGATCGTCGTCGCTGACCGTTGCGTCTGCGAAGCCAACGACGTCTCCAAGTACCTCGCCAGTGTTTGTGAATTGCCCCGTAGCGACAGCAATGATGGATGCCTCGTAGATCCATTCTTCACCGGGGTCCAACTCGCTGTTCCCGTTGATATCGCCGCTCACGAAGGTTGGGGCAAAATCATCTTGCGGTACGCCTGGCGTTGCGTTGTCATCGCTCAGTTGAACATTGGAGATCGCTACGTCTCCTGGATTGGTGACCTTGTACGAAAACTCAACAGCCTCACCCGTTTCAAAAGAAGGTCCCGGCCCCGTATTCGCATCGAACCATTCTTTGGTTTCCGAGAATTCGGTAAACTTCAATTCGGTGATCGCACCGCTGCTGACAAAGTCGACGGTCATTGACAGAACGTCTTCAACGCCGACATCAATGCGTTGGAAGCTGTTGTTCCCGACGGACGGAATCGAAAAGGTGTGCTGCCCACTCGGCGTCGTCATGGTGACCACTGAGCCACCAGATTCATTGCTGTCGATGTCCAACAATTCAAGATGATCAACGCGGACAGGCGAATCGAAGGTGAACTTGAAGACGCCGCCTTGGGCTTCATCATCAGGGTCTGACGAGTCACCGTCTTCCGAGATGATAAGAATGTTTCCCAGTCCCACCTCGTTCGGATTGTCACTGCCCAACCCACCACCGGCTCCAACACCAGGACCGCCGAAAGCCTGGTTCGGAGTACCGAGGTCGTAATCATTGCCGGTAGGATTCGAACTGTCGAAGATCATCGCGCGATTCCCGGCCGTTGGATGGCGTCGGTTTTCGGCTTCGACCGTTACTCCGGGAAACTGATCGGCGACAATGGTTCCTGGCGCCAAGCCTTCGAAGTCGACAACAACCATCTGCTCAGTGATCGTTGTGACATCGACGAACTTCATCACGTCGATCTCGGCCACAACGCCCGTGTGGTTGCTCGGATCACTGTCCGTCGCGGCGTCCGTGATCGTACCGGTCGAATCAAAGCCGCTGACGCTTCCAATATTCGTATATAGACCCGCAGTCGCGATCGTACTTCCCGTATAAATCCAAGTTTCATCGACGTCGAGCCGCCCGTCATTGTTGGCATCGCCGCTCTCGAAGGTAACAAAGACACCTTGGTCATCGATGACGGTCACGTTGCTGACGGGAACGTTTCCTGTGTTGGTCACGACATACTCAAACGCTACGTTGTCGCCAACCAAGACGGTCGGACCGGGGGCGATATCGGCATCGTCACCATTGGTCGCCTTCTCGATGTCGATTCCAATGGCGACGCCGAAGTGATTGCTCGGGTCCGAGTCCGAGACTGGTTCAGCGACTTCGCCGGTGGAATCTAGCCCAGTTACCAATCCGAGGTTGGTGTATTGACCAGCGACGACCGTCGTGCTCCCGCTGTAGACCCACGACTCGTCAAGGTCGAGAAGGCCGTTGTTGTTGGAATCACCATTTTGAAATGTCACGACCACACCTTCGTCATCCGTGACGGTGACACTCGCCAACGGAACGTTGCCGGTGTTCGTAACAACGTATTCAAAGTCGGCCGTATCACCGACGGCGATCAGCGGCCCCGTTTCAGCGTCGGCATCCTGACCATTGGTCGACTTCTCGATCGCGATCCCCGGCTCTGCGGGATTGCCCGCCGGCTGCAGCCCACCGATGTTGCCCTTCGCGGGTCCGCCACTGAAATCCACCGCAAAGTCGTCGTTGAAGCTCGAGTTCTCGAGTTGAAGTGTGATCCCCAGATCGCGTCCCACATAGAACGACGCCAATGCCCCGCCTGTGATGGAGAGGACAAAATCAAATTCATCGATCACGCCATTTTCCTGGAAGCCGAACTGCGTGATTTCGGCGGTCAGGAGGTCTCCGGTGAAGTCGGGAATGAAATCAATGTTGGTATCGAGCGATCCCGTCAAGACAAAGTCGTTGTCGGCAACACCTCCGATCAAGTTTCCCGAGTCATCGACAAGGATGTCGAGATCGACCGTGCCACCGAAGAAGATTCCGGAACCAGCATCGGCGGTGTAGCCAATTGGCGTTGCATTTATTTCGAAGAGGTCGGTGCTCGAGTCGTACGCTGCGGTCCCGCCGTTGTCGTAAGCGATGATCGGGTTCTCGAGCAATGGCGCGACCCCGATCAGAGCGAGCACTCGGCGATCTTCGAGGTTTTCACTCCTGAGCTTACGTTGCAGCCGGCGCCGGTTGACGGACCGCTCTTTGGCTCGGGCCATACCTGAACGACGAGACAGTCGAGGCATACGAAGCATGGGGTAATCTCACCTATCTGAGGGAACGTGGATGCCATCTACACAAATTGCAATCCATGCACGCATGTATTGGCTGAAGACAAAAAAAGAGGCCACCCAGCAAAGGCGGCCAAGCCAAATTCAAGCGACGGAACGAGATCGTCGGGTACGCCGTCCGCACCCGAAGAGGACGAGTGAGGCCAGCAAGCTCATCGATGACGGAACAGGCACTCCGATGTCTGCGAAATTGTTCGCGTCCGCGTCTGTGAAACTATCGCTCCATGAGCCGGTGAAGCTGTCTGCACCGCTGAACGCAATGATTCCATGCGTTCCCGCCGAACGAAATCCTTCGTTCCCGTTTGGAAGAACGGGAATGGCCGCCGCTCCACCACTGACGTCATATCGGAAGAATAAATTGCTCGAAGAGCCGGTTGAATCAAAGACCACCGTCTCCAAATCGCCTGTGAGGAGCGGACCGTTCTCAGGGAAGTTAACCGCGTTAGTGAAATCGGGCACACCGTTGACGAAGGGAAGGACCGAGCCGATCACGGTAAAGGACCCCGACGACAAGGCACCAGCGTCATCAATGAACGCTGTGAGGGTGAATTCACCGACTCCAATCCCAGCTCGGACGATGCTGTCCTGGACGAATCCCGTTGAAACGGGCTGGAAAGCGTTTTCGTTTTCGTCGTCGGTTATACCACCAGATCGGAAGGTGACAGCGTCACCAACGACAGTCAACTCGTCGGTGGTTGCGTCAAAGTCGTAGTCGACATTCGTGACAAAGATGTCCGCGAATGGTGGAAGTCTCGGGACTTCCATGTTGTTAAGGTCGTCAAAGGTCAGCGTATTCGCGAAAGCGGAAACCGAGAAAAGCACAGAGCACGCTGCTATGGCTAGTCGTCGCATGATCAGCTCCGAGGGGGCGATGTTGAAACGAGTCCAACTGGGCATTCGGCAGGAAGTTAGCACCTCCGTTCAGTGGTGGAATACAAATTTCTACGTGCCAAGCATTTCTTAATCTTCGCAACATCCCACTCCAAGTCCGTCCAAGAAATGAGACGCCCAGTTTGCCATAGAGCCTGAATCCGAAACGGTTCGGCTCGCGAAGTCACTTCGCTCACGAGATTCTTATCAGATGGTTAATCTTCCAGAAAACCAATCGTGATTTGTATTGCCATGCAAATAGCGAGGGATAGCATCCCGCGACGGGGCAGGTTCCCAGACGCAATTGGTCCTTGACATGACCGAGTTCCGCCGAGTTCCGCCTAGGATGCGAAGTACGACTTGCGCGGCAGTTTGGGAGTTGATGATAGGAAGCATTTGCCTGGGAAACGGTCTCTGGCAATCTTATTCCTCGAACAACCGGGTTATCGAATGAGAAGTTTGTTTGGATTGTTGTTGTGCTGCATTGCTGGCAGCACTTACGGGAGTGTTCTGGTTCAATATGACACCGCTCCAAGTACCTCGAATGCGACTTTGTCGGCATCCGTTGAAGATGCATCGGTGAGCGCTGTCGACCTTTCAGCCGGCTCCGGAATCGTCGCCGCAAACGGCGGAACCTACAACTGGAATGGCTGGGCTGACGGTGGAGTCGCAAACGCAAGTTTCGCCGAAGCACTGTCGGAAGATGAATTCTGGACCTGGGGTTTCGACGTAACCAGTGCCGTGACAATCGAGTCCATGACAATGGATATCCGACTTGACCGGTCTGGAACGGGCCCGAATCAGGTTGAGATTCAAGCCGCTGTGAACGGCGGCGTCGCCTCGTCAGTTCTCACACACGACTTCGGAGATTCGGGGTCCGGTGTGGATTTTGTGGGAGTGGATTTGTCGGCGTTGGGCAGCTTGTCGCAGGGTGACTCCGTTGTTTTCACGCTTGCAGCGTTTGGTGCCGATTCGGGCGGAGCCTCTCAAGGCGGTACCTTCGATTTGGAAACCGTTGACTTCAACGGTTCTGACCCACGTTCTTTGCGAATCGAAGGAAGCATCAGTGCCGTACCGGAACCAGGCGCACTCGCCGGCATTGCTTCGCTGGGCCTTCTTGCGGGTGTGATCCGCCGTCGTCGCTGCCGGGCCTAATTCGGCTGTTCGACGTTCGTTCTCCGCCAACCACCTTGGAATTCCAGGGTGGTTCTTTTCATTGATGAGGTGTTGAAATGAAGACTCTTATTGCCGTTACGGCCGGCCTATTGGGAGCGATTCTCGGAGCATGGATTTCATCCTTACTTGAACATGCCTTGCCATGGATGGCCGGTTCGAGTGTTTGCCTGGCGGGCCTGCTGTCGGGAATCGTGATGCGATTCCAGCTACCCGATGGCCGAGGCGTTGTCGCGGCAACCGCAACAGCCCTCGTCTGTCTAGTCGGCATCACCCTCTTCACAATCGGGGCTAATTCTCTGTGGGCAGACAAAGAAACGCTTGGTTCTCCGTTACCTTACGGCGAGGAATTTCGGGAACCTGGTCTCAACCCCGATCCTGAACCCAATCAGCTTTCTGAAGAGGTGGCGGTTGTTGGCGACGACATTGAAGTTGTGTCACGATCACCAAGTGGTCCCTCAATGGATCTGGATCGCTCGGAACAAGACCAACCAAAGCGAGTTAAGAAACGGCCTGGAACCCTCGAGTCTGCGTGGCCCATGGTATCGTGCGCCATTGCATTCGCCCTCAACCTCCGCGGCATCGGGCGTCAACCCTCGCCGGTGGATGATCTCGGCGATCAAGCGAACGAGGCAAACGGCGAAGACATCGACTTGACGGAGAATTAAGCGTATTGATCAGGTTGGCCCACCTTCGCTCGGTGGGCCACCTGAAGTCAGCTGGCGAACTCACTCGACAACGAGCGCGATGTCTTGCTCCCCATCGATCACCTCAACCTTCAGCGGTGTCTTGAAGGGATCCATGTATTTTTTGGGTACACGTGACGCGGGGGGCCGCCCTGGGCCGCGAAAGTTCTCAGAGACAAAGTCCTCCAACGTCACACAGTGCCAGCCAATTGCGGCACCAGAGTCGCCGTCTTCAAAACCATAGTTGAGCACGAATTTTCCTTCCTCATCAGTGACACAGGAAGAGACACCGCCGGCAGTGCCTTTTGTTGGGTCTGGCATAAAATAAACCATCACCCCATCAAGTGGTTGCCCGCCCTTCGTCAGCGTTCCGGTGACGATCGCCGTTTCAATTTTGGGGCCGCAACCAACTGTGAAAGCAAGGCAAAGGCAAATGGTCGCGAAGTAGATCTGTCTACAATTCATTTCGCTCCTCCAGAGCTAAAAGTCTTCGAATGCGACTGGCTCACGTCCTCTTTTCGTGCTCAAAGCACGGAAGAGAGCCATATTGATCTGCTCACTAATGAAGGTCACGCTCCCGTCAGTAAAGGCGAAGTTTGCGCCTCCCGGGTGACCACTGCCAAAAGCTGACATCCTCAGGTTGACCGACGAGTAGTTGGTTGGGGCATCTTCGGGAGTCATGTAATTGATGGGCACTCGCGTGCTACCGAAGATATGCGTCGTACCGTTCCCGCCGCCGGTCCACCCCCAAGCAGACCAGTTTTCGATCGGATAGCGACTGAAGCGAGTCGGATGGCTGTAGAGCTTGCTGTTGAACACAGGGTCGTAGTGAAATCGCTCACCAAATGCGATGGTTTGCGTGGTGCCATCGAGCACCGCCGAAAACTTCGTTGGGACCTCATCATCGCGAAGGAAGTTCTGATAAGACTCTGGTTGGGAGTCTTCGCCTGTCATAAAGAAAACGCCATCCGCCTGCATGTCGACATCGCGAAAATAGGTCGAATGCGTGCCGCCGTTTCCAATGTAACTGGTTTGGCCGAAGTAACCCCTTGCATAGCCACGCCGATTGTAATCGAGGAGTATCGGCTCCCCGTTGTTAGTGAGATCCGATGGGCAAAGGAATGTGCGAACCATGGATGCGGACGGAGCGTTTCTGTTTCGCAAGCCTGGCTGGGCCGGATCCGACGTATTCTTTTGGGAAGCCGCAAAGGTGTCGGACCAGTCCCATCGTTCGTAGATCCCCGGCTCTTCAACGAATGGCAGGAGATAAGCGAACATCGTATTCCCGTACCAGTTGACCACTGACCCAGACGGGTTGGGACGAAACTGGAATGTCGTTAGTCCCGGAGGGAATTCCTTGTATGTCGACTCAAAGTTATGGGTCGCGAGTGCGAGTTGCTTCAGGTTGTTTTGGCATTGCATTCGGCGCGCCGCCTCGCGAGCAGACTGCACAGCGGGCAACAATAAACCAACCATGATCCCGATGATGGCAATCACGACCAAAAGCTCAATCAGTGTGAAGCCGTTCCGTTTCATCTTTCCAGTACTCATATTTTCAGGACGGTGAAGGTCGAAGTCATCCCTTGAAAGGTCGAGAATTGCATTTCATTGCTTGGCGATTCGAATGCCTGACAGCGTCAAAAAACGGCTTTTGGAATCCATAGGCACCCGGCCCTCATTCAGGGGATTTATAGGTGAGTGCGGCGATTCATCAAGACTTATTCACGCTGACTTTTACGCCTGATTCGATAGGTCCCCGCGACGAGGAAAACAGCAGCGGTCAGCGAAGAGTTGCGGTTGTTCTGCGACGGTGTCGCACCGCGAATAACGTGAGAGCCAGCCCTGCAAGCTGAGCGAGGGAGCTAGGTTCGGGCGTTACTAGGTAGCCCAAGTCTTCTAGTCCGCCGATAGTCACGCCACTCACGAAAACCTCGCCGTGGATAAAGCCCGTCATGACTTCGTCCCCAAGATCTTCTTCATTCCAATGAGAGTTTGCCGTGCCAGGCCCGCCGTCGAGTTCAACGGGCACGTATGTGGCATTCGGATCGAATTCACGTCGATAGGCTGCGAGCGCTTGAGTTCCCGTGTATTGACCAGAGCCCGACGTGTAGAGCTCTTGAAATCCTGGGATACCGATCGCGGACCCGCTCCAAAGTGTTCCAAGACCGATCACATGTCCCATCTCGTGAAGAATGAGATCGTCAAGAACGCCAGCAGCAGCGAGAGTGGCCGTATCGGAACTATCAAAGCTCATCTCGCCCGCCCTCGCGTAGAGAAAATCTGCGAAAGGTGATTCGGCGGTGAGCTGCGTTGGTCTCGCGGAGCCGAGCACTCCACCTGGGCCATCCCCCTCGACGATCCTCGAGGAAATGATCAACGATTCGATCGGGGGTGATTCCTGATACCCCAAGATAATCGATTCCCAGGTCGCTTCCGCCGACTCAAACGCAAGCCGTTCCGCTTGAGTCAACGGATTCTCATGCTGGACGACAATGTCAAACCCAATATGATCCGCCTCCAATTCCGAGGCGAACATGAGTGTCAAAAAAATGAGTGACGCAAAGCGACGCTTCATCTCACTTTGCGTTGCGACGGCGACGCAGTGTCATTGCCAGTCCACAGAGGCCGAGCACCATCGCCGCGCCGGGTTCGGGAATCGCGGTGGAAATGGATGGATTAGACGCAATCGAAAATGCGATCAGGTTGTTGCTCGGGTCGCGAAATTCGATTGCTCCGCCGAATGGAACCTCAGCAAACGCAACGGGCGTTTCCACTGCAATCGTCAGTGTCCCGATTACCGTCGGCGTGCCGATCGCAAGGTGTTCAAACAAGGCACCTGAAAGGTTCGTCATCCCGATGCCGGTAAAGCCAGCGCTACTGCCATTGCCGACGAACGGGATTTGCGGCGCGACCGCGGGAGCCCAATTGACGAAACTGACGTCGGGGTTATTGAAGTCGAGCTCAAACTGCAACGCCTGAATGTCTTCTTCGACGCCGAGCGATTCCAGTGTAATGTCCAGATCGTAGTTCCCGGGTGCAATCACTGGACTTGTCTCAATGAGTTGCTCACCTCCCAAGACCACGTCCGCGCGGGCAGAGCCGCAAAAGAGAACCAAAACCGCCGCCGCAGATGCAAAACGAGAAAGCATGTTCAGTGTCAAGATTTTGTTGGGTGAAGTTGGAAACGCCTGAAGTTAAGCAAACGGTAGTCTGCCAAGTTTTTCGAAATCTGGAAGTCTTATATTTCTGCATGGAGATCAGAAATGAGAAGATCAACCAACGCCGCTTTGAGGGAGCCCTGTGGTATCGAGTTCTTCTTCTGATCCTTTACAGAACTTAATGAATTTGAAGATCCCCTCATCGATGTCACGCTGTTTGGGCTCCCCGATGGAAGGCTCGTGAAGAGGAGGTCATTGGCAGCGAAGACGTCGCCAACTGAAACCGAGCCACTACCATCGACGTCGGCCCTGAGGTCGCTCGTAAATAGCAGATCGTTGATGTCGAAGATGTCGCCGACAGAGACCCCGTCGCTATCATCGAAGTCGCCAGGAAGAACATCGAATCGGAAATCGAACTGTCCGCCTTCATTCGAATCGCCGGAGAACAACGAGACTTCATCGATCCATTCACCGTCGAGTTGGTTGCCGGCGACGTCTGTGATCCCGTCGAAGACCGTCAGTTCAAGTTTATCGGCAGTGACCGCAGACGGCAGCGTAATCGTCGCTCGGAAATTAGCGGGGTCATACACAACCGATTGAGGCGTATACGTTGTCGTGTTGACGCCGGTCAGACTCATGTCGTTCGCTGTGAAGGTGCCGATATCTTCGCTGAACTGCACGTAGATGGTGTCGAGATTCGTGTACGGAAGATTGACGAGCTGGTTTGGACCGGGAAGCGACAGCCCGATCTCTTCGGCTGGATCAATGTTCATCAGAAAACTGGATGCCCAAGCGGAACCAGCAACTTTCACATCTGTGATCGTTGGCGGCGTGCTGTCGACACTCATCGCAAGGCCTGTCCCGAGCGAGTAACTCGTGATCAGCAGGTTGTTCTCGTCACGGAATTCGGTGAATGTGAGGTCGACGCCGGTCGTCACGACACGGCCCACCTCGTTCACCCCTGGGACAAGACCGTTCGCGGCAGCCACTTGTAAATCAATCGAGAAGAGTGATTGGGGCTGCCCATCAATCAGCTGCAAACCGGCACCGAGTGCAGTCCCGGCGAAGCCGAAGTCGGCATCAAAAGGCGGTGAGAGTGGGACTGTAGCCGGCAACGTGAAAACCGGATTCACGACAAAGTCGGACGGGGAACCTGAAAATGTGACACCTGTGACATCAAAAGCGAACGGAAGCTGAAACGCCTGCAGGATCTGGTCACCGCCATTTGAAGTAGCAAAATACTCGATGGTGTAGGTGCCAGGGCCCGTAAAGGCGACGATCTCCCCTACCAAATCCAGAGTCACTGAAGAGTCGTTGTCGGAAATGTCAACGTTCAAGTCAGGAACTGAGAATGCATCGTAGTTGGTATCCGTAGAGGTGATGGCAAACGAAATCAGTCCCGCGTGGTTGCCTTCGACAATGGCATCGTCGACCGCACCAACGCTCACGGTTTGTGAGGTAAGAGCGTTGGTGGTCGTGAAAGTCACCACAACGGGAATGCCGGCTCCTGCTCCCAGGTCCAATTGGGCATCCGGAGTCACAGTGATATCGACCGAGCCTGTTGGGATCGTGTCGAGGACAATCGTAAAGTCGTCGCCCGCGCCGCCCTCAGTCGTGGCGGAGTCTCCTCCGGATTCCACGATGGAGATTCCAGCGGTGTCATTGTCGGTGATCGATACCGCCAGATCAGCGACAACGATTCCGTTGAACAACGGGTCGTTGCTTGAAGTGGAAAAGCTGATCGATCCGCTGTGTGCGTTTTCGTCGATCAGATCATCGAAAGCGGTTGCAACAAAGTTGGCTGGAGTCAGCGCGTTCGCCGGCGTGAACGTGTTCGATACGGCAACCCCCGCGCCAGCACCTAAGTCCAATTCGGCGTCCGGAGTCAACGTGACGATCACATCATCGGTCGGTACGGAATCCCAAGCGATCGAAAAGTCGTCGGTGGCGCCTCCTTCGGCAACCGCGGTCGACCCACCCGACTCTGCTACGACTAGCGAAGCAAAGACAATGGCAGGTGCAACTCCCGGCGACCCAACATCGGAGTTGGAGAAGGGGAACCCGTTCGCTGCGACGGCACCGTCAACCCCGATCGAGGATCGAGCCCAACTCGACCCGATGTTGTTGTCGGCGATGAGGTCCGTCAAGTAAATGCTCGGGCCCTCCGGAGAATCATCCGGCCAGGACGTCGGTGACGGAGAATCATCATCAAAGTTGACCTCATCTTGCATGAATCCGAGCGGATCCTGCAGTTGAAGAACCTCGTTGGTGAGAGAAGGATCATTGTCGAGGTCTTGCCAATCGACGCCGATCACGAGTGCACCGGCTGGAATCCCCCAGGTCGTTCGGAAGTTGGCTTCAGTCGTGATCGCGGTAGGACCACCGTCGAACAAAACAGCGACCTGTCCGCTTTGGATGAGAGTTCCCTGAGGGATAGCCCCCCAGTCGCCATCTTCATCAGACAGCTTCCATCCACTGATGTCCTGTGTCGCGGTGCCCGCATTCACGATTTCCACCCACTCGGGCGAGAACGCCGTTCCTTCACCGCCACTCGCCGGGTTGTACATGATCTCGCTGATCACGATCGATGGAGGTGGGAGCGCTTCGTTGTCATTAATCGTGATCAACACATCATCCAATGTGAGCGAGTTGTACCCCGCATCACTGCTCGCGACTGACTTCTGAATCAATCCACCATGCAATCCCTCGGCCAAGGCATCGTCGAATGCCAGAACACTCACCGTCTGCGGCGACATTGCATTTGAGGGCGTGAACGTAAAATCGACGGGGACACCGCTACCCGAACCCAAGTCGAGGTCCTCATCGGGATCCAGCGTGATCACAACATTCGTCGTTGGAACCGAAGTCAGCGCGATCGTGTAGGTCTCCGGGCCAGCCCCTTCGCTCGCTGTGATTGCTTCCGAGCCAAGGATCGAGAATCCGATCGGTCGAGGGATATTTAGAGCATCGGGTGTGGGCGTCGCTGCACGGTAGGTGCTCGTTCGCCGCGCGAGACCACCGTCGGCAAGGCGGGAAAGAGATTCGGAATTCTGATTGCCGTTCTCGTTCTCGTTGGGTTGCGGCTCTCCACTGATCAGAAGAGGCAGTAGTCCAACGTCGTCGGGATCATCGGTGCCGTAAACCACCGCATCGACAAGGTTCGTTAGCGAGACCGAGGTGCCGTTCGGAAAGGAACTCGCGTCAGCCTGATATAGGCCAATCGCGTCCGCACCATCTTTCAAAAGTCCATCTGCAAATGTGAAGTCGACGCCGTTGACGGAAGAGTTGCCGATAACGAAAAGGCCGTTGTCATCCGTTGTAAACCCATCAAGATCAAATGCCGAATAGGATTGATCTGTCGCGCCGTCATACAAGACAAGGGTGAGCCCTGCGAGCGGAGTGTTTCCGACTCCGCCATCATAGAGTTCGACAAACTCCGCATTCTGAGGGGAGCCAGACGTGTTCGAGTCAACCTCATTGATCAGCACGGTGGGCGACTCATCATCCACGACAATGACATCGACACCAATGTTTGCCAGCGTGTCGTAGCTCGCGTCGGCGCTTGAGAACGAGTGCACGATCGTGCTCACCGCCAGCCCTTCGGCTACGGCATCATCGAACGCGATGACGGGAACGGTTTGCGGGGTCGTCGCGTTCTGTGGTGAAAAGATGAGAGTCGTGGCCACTCCGGGGCCCGCTCCGATGTCGATTTGGCTATCAGGGGTAAGCGTTACGGTGACATCAAAGTCTGGATTGGTGTCCAACACGATCGAGTAGCTATCCAGATAGCCGTTCTCGGCGACAATCATCGTCCCATCGGTTTCGTTGATGGTTGCGCCAGGTGGCGTGGTTTGGAACTCGTAATCGACAACCACTGGCAGGTGGTCACTTGCATTTCGTAGTGCATTAAGAACATTCGGTGCTGCTCCGGTACCAGTGAGGGTACCGTTCAGACTATGCGTTCCGTTGTTTCCAAACGCGCGATAACTTCCGGGGATGTACTCCAAGCCGCCGGTCGCGAAAAACTCGCCGCTCGCAAATTGCAGGTCAAAGCGATCGTCCATACCGCTGCCGCCACTTGGGTCTTGCGTATGGATGCTCTTAAAAGCGTTGTTGTTGAACCAGTTTCCTGGTGAGTTGATCGGATCGAGGACTTGACCAGGTCCGCTCGCTGTGAGGTTGCTGTACGCGCCTTCAAAGCTGTTCTTCATGTTGAAGTCGCCAACAATCAGAACGTTTTCTCCATCTCCAAGTGCGTCTGCGTTCGCCCGAATCTGATTTGCTTCGGTCGCTCGTGTCGCGGCGTCACTTCCGCCGGAATCAGCTTTCAGGTGAGTCGAGTAGACGTAGAAGTCGGTCTCCGACTCGGATGCATCGATCGGCTGGAAGTGGCCTCTCAAAGGAGGCCGCGTGTAAGAGCCACTGATATTTTGTGTGCCAAGCAGTTGGAGGGATGAAGTGTTGTAGACGAATCCGTAATGCAGCCCCGCATATCCAGGCGAGAGATGGATGGCGTAGTCGTCGGAATAGAGTCCGTCAAGGATCGCCTCGATTCGGTTGATGGAGTTGCTATTGGTTTCTTGCAGAACTAGCAGGTCAATTGCTTGCGAGACACCAGCAACGGATTCATTCCCGATCGCTTCAAGGATCGTGGAATAGTAGGCATCTTCGGTTGGGTTCGCTGGACTGCCTTGGAGTACGTTGTAGGTTGCAACGCGCATTGCGGCCAAGAGTCGTCGTGACTCGAGAGACTCGAATCTCCGCAACCGACGTTTCGCAATTCGTGAGCGGCGGCGACGCGTCTTTCCGAACATGATC
>JBCBOT010000127.1:0-20461 GCA_039821165.1 Planctomycetota bacterium
GTCTTTGATGCCGTTGGCATCAAAGGCAAAACGAGGGAGGGTGAATTCACCAAAACCGCTCAGTTTGAGTAGCTAGCGCGAAGCGGCTTGGGAAGCCGACTTCGCGTTCCGTAAGTCGCCGCGAATTGGCCGTAGCCTGCGGTTGAGACCGGAAAGGCTGGCCCATCTTGCTCGCTGTCAGGACTCTTCGCGAAGCGGGAATGGAAGCGGCTCGTCACTCATCTCGGCAAGCGCGTTGGCGGCGGCCTTCTGCTCGGCTTCCTTTTTATTGGAGCCCCACGCAGCGGTGTATTCCTGCTTGTCGATCACCGCACTGATGAGGAACTCTTTGCGGTGGTCTGGACCGGCTTCTTTCTTCAGTCGATAGAGCGGCGTGCAGGCGATGTCCCGTTGGGCTTTCTGTTGGAGCGTGGACTTGTAGTTGGTGGAGCCTTGCGTTTGCACGGCGAGATCCACCTCGTCGCTCAACCATTGCCGTAGTCGCGCGGTGACCGGTTCATGGCCGCCGTCGAGGTAGATTGCGGCAACGATCGATTCAAAAACATCGCTTACGAGCGAGCGTGGATAACTGCGATTACGGGTCACGCCGCGACCGACGATCAGGCATTCGTCGAGTCCGAGCTTGCAGGCAATTTTGCCACAGGTCCGACGGCTGACGACGGCCGATTTGATCTTGGTCAGATCGCCTTCGTTGTATTCCGGGTACTCTTCGTAAAGCCAGGCGCAGACCACGAAACCGAGTACAGCATCGCCGAGGAATTCAAGGCGTTCATTGCTGGCCAGTCGATGAGTGGCACCCGAGGCGTGCGTCAACGCATTCAGGAGGAGTTCTCGATTCTTGAACTCGTAACCGATTTGTCGTTCGCAACGATCGAGTTTTTCGCTGTGATCCTGTCGTTCGGCATCAACAGGTTCGCCGCCATTGGGCGGCTCAGCGCGATCGGGAGTGTCTTCGTCGACGTTTTTCAAATTCGCGTGCGTCAAAGGCGGTGACTGGCATCGCGCCGACCACTGCCCCAGCACCGAAACGACCGACCGGCCGTGGTGGGAGAGATTGGTGGTGACACGAAACGAATATGGAATCTGCGTCCGAGATCCCATCCACTTCATGTCACACGCCGGCGACCGGGTCCACGATGGAATGACCCGACCGCCGGTGTGCGACGTGCCCTCAGAGAGTACCAGCCGGGAACAGCCATTGGTAGGCGAATCGAAAAAACTTTAAGGATGGATTCGGACTTTTTCTTCTCTTTTTGCGCGCCGCCGGCAGTCTCGGCGTCACTACCTTCATAAAGGAAGAGGCAAGGCTGTGACACAAAGTAGTGATTTAAAAGAACCCAGCACTCGGACCGAATTAGACGGCCTTTCGGACGCGGATCTTCTCGACGCGTGGGCGAAGGATCGCTACGGCGAGGCATTGGCCACTCTTGTTCAGCGTTACAGTCGGCTCGTGATCAGCGTCTGTCGTCGCCGCTGTCGCACTTCCGAGGACGCCGATGATGCGTTCCAAGCCACTTTTCTGCATCTCGCCCGTCACGCCAACAAGATTCGCAGGCCGGAGTGTTTGCCGGGTTGGCTGCATACCGTTGCTCAGCGAGCCGCCAAGGCCACACTCACCCGGACGTGTTCCGACGAGCCGATGGAAGAACCGATGGCAAACCAAGACGATCCCCTGGAGCACATCGCGAGACGTCATGAGTCGATGGTTCTTGATGAAGAACTCGCCACTCTGCCGGAGCATTATCGTGCTCCGATTGTGATGCACGTGTACGAAGGCTGGACGTTCGACCGTTTAGCCGATCACTTCGAAACCACGCTCGGCACGATCCGCGGACGTGTACAGCGTGGCAAACGGATGTTGGCGAGTCGACTGCGTCGACGAGGCATCGTTCCCGTCGTCGCGTTCGCGGCGGCGACAGCAACGATGGTCCGCTCAACGAACGTCTCGGCAAGTCAATCATTCATCGACGCCGCACTCGGCGGCACGTTACCCGATTCACCGATCCACCCTTCACATCTCGAGCCTCTTCTCCAAACTGGGAGCAAAGTCATGACGCCTTGGAATGTTGCCGCAGGAATCGCAGCCGTCGGAACGTTGTCCGCTGCGATGTTATTACCGCCACCGTCGGGAGGAACCGGTGATGCGGATGTCGTCTCGATCGGCATCGGCGATACCGACGCACAACACGTCGCACAGCTCTACCAGCCCACAACGACAGCCACTCCCGATCAACAGCCCAAGCTCGTTCAAGGAGTGCCGATCCAGCCCCAGGCCCCCAGGGTTGTTCAGGGAATGCCGATCGCACCCCAGACACCGCCCGCTGTCGGCACCGGGAACAACGTTGGCGGTCCGGTCCCGGTTGTTCAAGGCTATTACACACCGCCGATCGCGGCGATCGGCCAGCCTTTGTATCCTCCGCAGCCATCGCCTCCGAGCCAGACGGCAATGAAGATTCAAGCGGCTCTCGATCAACCGATCGATGTCACTTTTGAGACGACGTTGGACGCTCTCGCCGACAACCTCGAAGAGATGCTTGGCTTTCCCGTCATCCTTGACGACCGCGCCGTCTCGTTTGGTCAACTCGAGGGAGCAGAAAGGGTTCGGTCTTCCAAAAAGGGGCAGCCATTGCGAACGAGTCTTCGCCGCATGCTACGTCCGCTCGGTTTGAAGGCGGTCGTGGATGAAGAGGCGCTCGTCATCACGGCGGACCATCACGCATTGGCCCGTCAGGGCATCGGCACCGATCAATGGCTCAACGTGGATGAAGACGTGATGGAGGAGGCGACCAAAAAATTGCTTCAACCGATCGGCCATCAGTTCGAAGACACACCCCTGAAGGACGCGGTCGAGCAGCTTGCGGAGATGCTCGACCTGACCATGGTGATCGACAAACGAGCGCTGGAAGAGATTGGTCTTGATGAGGACGTTCCGGTGTCGATCAAACTTCAGAAGGTTCCCGCCCGAGCGTTCCTCTCCTTGATGTTAAAAGACCTGGATCTGACGATCACCATCGACAACGGCATTTTGACCGTGACGACAGTGGATGCTTTGGACGCGAGTCTGCTGAATCGCATCTATTGGCTTGAAGGTGTCGGCGCTGATCGCGACTACAACGCGTTGATCTCGATGATTCAGTCCACGATCGAACCGGAACAATGGGAACAGCTTGGCGGCAGTTCCACCATCGTTCCCGCGGGCACCACCCGGCCCGCCATCGTCGTCAGTACGACGTACAATATTCATCTCGGTATGGAGAAGCTGTTCGAGACGCTTCGAAAGAACTCTTTTTCCACCGCAAGCAAAAACGAGGGTCCGGTCCGGATGCCGTCCACTCCGGCACAGACCGGCGGATTCATGTAGGAGTCGATATGGCGATCACCCAAGCTCAGCGAGACATCATCGAAAATGAAGTCGGAATTTGGATGGATGCCTCGCGGATGTTCACCGCGTTCGAGATTTCTCGCGCGGTCAAAGCCAAGGGTGTTTCGCTCCGCCATCGGGAGATGAAAGAGTTCATTCATGCCGCGATCTATCGTAGACGTTCACGCTCCTACACCCGAACGCTGATCGATGTCGGTGCTCCGGAGCAAGCTTGGGTGTATCATCCGCTAACGGAAAACCCGCATTCGTTTCGTCCTCTCGATCGAGGCGACGGACGAACTCGTTCGGCAACTGACGCCGGCAACAAGTTTCATTCGCGCAATCTCACGCCGCTCGGCGACACCACCACACCGCCCTCGACCGCAGCCAATGGAAGCTACGGTTGCGATGCCGAAGGCAATGTCAAACTCCCGGCATCCGAACTTTCGAAAATCGGTGTGGGGATGAATGAGATTGTTCACGTTCAAAGCGACCCCGCAGAGCAATGCCTGCTGATTGGCAAGCCGGGTGACGTTCAAGAGAGTGGGGCGGAGATTGAAACGACTTCCGATTCAGGAGAGTTATTGCTCACTCACGAGACGTTGGAGTTCGTCGACCTGGATTGGCTGGCCGGCTATCAAGTCCGACTCGACGGCAATACGCTGCGGGTGACCGACGTCGGCTAGAGCATTCGCGACAAACGAGTGAGTGCTACGCCCGGCAACGCTTCGAAACGCACGCCTCGCCGTGGCATCCCAGTCACTTTCAACGCGCGCGACCGATGGGCGATATCATGGTCCCTCCCCGACCTCTCGTACCGAGTCTGCCATGTCTCTACGCGCCCTTCTCGCCTTCGTGTTGCTCTTGATTTCGATTCATCTCGGTGTTGGTGCCGAGCCTCCGGAGCCCAAATGGAATCCGGTCCAAATTGATCAGATTCAAATCGGCTACGGTCTTCAGATGGCCGACGTCGACGGCGACGGTTTGACCGATGTGATTCTCGCCGACAAGAAAACGATTCAGTGGTACGAGGCTCCGAAGTGGACCAAGCATGTCGTCGCGAAGGACCTGACCGAACGAGATAACGTCTGCATCACGGCGCGTGACATCGACGGTGACGGGAAGTGTGAGATCGCTGTCGGGGGACAGTGGAACTATCGCGAGAGTGTAAAAGATGGCGCCGTGTTCTATCTTGATCCTCCCTCGGACCGAAAGCAGCTCTGGAAGCCTGTTGAACTTCATCACGAGCCGAGCATTCACCGCATGCACTGGGTGCGGGTTTCGGAAGACGAATGTCGGTTGGTCGTCAAACCGCTGAGAGGAAGAGGGAGTCAGAACGGAGAGGGGGCTGGGATTCGAGTGTTGGAATACGCTCGTCCGAAAGACCCCAATGCGGAGTGGCCCTACACAACGATCTGCGACTTCCTGCACCTTTCACACAACTTTCACGTCGTCGACTGGGATGAAGACCCTGAAGAAGAGTTGGTCGTCGCGGCGAAAGAAGGAGTGTGGCACTTCGACAGGCAGGACGAGCAGTGGAAGGCGACTCAACTCACGAACCAATGGGCGGGGGAGGTGAGGGATGGTCGGCTTCCCGGCGGCCGACGATTCATCGTCACCATTGAACCGATGCATGGATCCGAGTCGGCGGTCTACCTAGAACCACCCGAAGGAACTGGGGTGTGGGAACGTGCAAGTGTTCTGGACGCCTCGCTTAAAGACGGGCACGCGCTCGCCTGTGCCGATTTTCTCGGTGTCGGCTACGACCAAATCGTGGTCGGGTGGCGGGCCATGAATGATCCAGGGGTGCCCGGGATCAAGTTCTTTACACCGCTCGATGAGGCTGGGGACGAATGGCGTGAAAGCGTGGGCTCAAGTGGAAAGGTCGCCGTCGAAGATATCAAGGTGGCGGACCTGAATCAGGATGGCAAAATCGACGTCATCGCGGCCGCAAGACAAACAAAGAACTTGGTGATCTTTTTCAACATGCGACCCTGACTTCGATGGGTGGCTTTCGACATCAGAATGTTGTCACAGGTGATGGCGGAATGACCTCCAGTGATCGGCGCCAAGGCGACCATGATTCAAGCACGCAAATATTTTGAATTCGCTGCTCCCGCTTTGCTAGTGCTTCGGTTTTAATGTGGCGCCTCCGTTGCGGGATCGGCCCGGAAGACTCGCTTGCTAAAGCGAAGGACGGCATTTCCACTGCGCGTCGATGGGACTTGTCGACCATGAAACATGTGCTGAATACAGTCGCTCTCTCCGCCTTTCTTTTGCTTTTCGCGGGATGTGGGACGAGCGAAACGACGGTCATTCAACCGACTGAGACGTATGAATTGACGGATCAGGAAAAGGAGAATGCTGATCGTGAAAAGGAAATGGCGGCTGAACGTCAGCAATAACGTTTTTCTTCATCGTTCTTTCTCATTTCAAGGTTTCTCAATGCAACGTTCTTCAAGGAACGCGGGCTTCACGCTCGTCGAGCTGTTGGTGGTGATCGCCATCATCGGCATTCTGGTTGGACTCTTGCTGCCTGCGGTTCAGGCGGCACGTGAGGCGGCTCGACGGATGAGCTGTAGCAACAACTTCAAGCAGATCGGGCTCGCGCTGCACAATTACCACTCGGCCTACAAACAGTTCCCCATGCACATGGGGGGCACACGCCGTATCCCGACGCAGGGATCGTGGTTCTCAAATTACGGCGACGACTGCAACATGATGATGCTGAGCATCCATGTGGGCATCACCCCGTTCATGGAACAGCAGGCCGTTTGGGAGCAGATCGCGAATCCAAACTCGGTCGACCTCACCGATCCATTGACTCCGCGTGTTCCACCGTGGCCGGCGATGGGCCCAACGCCCACCGACGAGGATAACGCCGTTGCGAATGTCAACTCGCGCAACACGGCCTATCCGCCATGGATGACTCAGATTCCGACCCTTCGCTGCCCCAGCGATCCGGGTACCGGGCTTCCGGCCATGGGACGTACTAACTATGCCGCCTGCTTGGGTGACGCTCTTCACTTCACCGACAATGGCCCGACTTGGTTTGACCTGCGTGGTTTCCCCAAGCCAGAGATTCACTTCAATAGCCAAATCGATATTCGTGCTGCCGGCCGTGGCGTCTTTGTTGCACGGACTGAAATGAAGTTCCGCGACATCCTGGACGGTCTTGCCAACACGATCATGTGTGGCGAGATCGCGACCGACTTGGGTGACCGTGACACCCGTACTCTGGCGAGGACCTTTGCCGGATTCGGAAACTTGCGTGACAACCCACTGCTTTGCCGCCCCGACATCGATCCCGAGCGACCCCGATTTTGGGCGCCCGGCGTGACCAATGTCCTCGCCGCCAACCAAGGGCGTGGATTCCGTTGGGCCAGCGGTCTTCCGCAGTACTCGGGCATGTACACGATCTTGCCGCCGAATACCGAGACCTGCTTGTCACTTGCTGATACCACACCCGGTGTCTTATCTGCGAGCAGTCGTCACCAAGGCGGAGCGCACATTCTGATGTCTGACGGTGCGGTGATTTTCATCACCGATTCGATCGAGGCTGGAAACTCCAACAACGGAACCGTGATGGATGGTCAAAGCGGGAACCGTCGTCCCGGATCGCCCAGCCCCTATGGTCTTTGGGGAGCGCTCGGCACTCGAGCGAACAAAGAAACGATCCAAGAGTCGTTGAACCAGTAGGACACCCTTCCTACCGAGAAACACGAACCGCGTCGGTGCTCAGCGCCGACGCGGTTTTCTTTTGGCCATCACAAGCGGACCTAACGCGCGACGTACTTCAGTAGCCCGAGCCGCGAGAGTTCGTCGTCGACCGTTTCGGTGTCGGCTCCACCGAGAGACTCGGCGACTTCAATGCGAAGTAGTTCCGCGAACTTCGTGCGGGCCCGACTGAGGGTTTGACGTGTCCAATCGGCGCTCACGTCTCGTCCGAGTTGTTTCGAAACGTGCTCCGATAGTTCCATGGAGTTGACATCAGCGTGTCGGGCCCTCGATCGCAAGACGGTCCACTGATCTTGGGACGATTCCAATCGCTGCCACGTCCGCTCGAGCACCTCTTGTCGCCAACTCCGATCGAAAGCCTTCTGCCACTCCTCTTCGGCCCCCATCTCCGAGTCTTCGATTGATTCAGGCGATTCCAATTGGGCTCGATGCTTTACCCTGCGAAAGTGATCCATTGCCAAGTTGACCACGGAACGTTTCACGAAGTCGCGAAAACGACCACGTGACGGATCGGCGGAACGGAAGTCGCCGCGCAAGAATCGGTAGGCGAATTCTTGTGCCAGGTCGCTCGCAACGTCTTCGTTTTTGGCGACCACCAGAAGGTATCGGTATACGGCCCCGGCATAGCGCATGAGCAATTGGCTCTGCACGGTGCCGGCCACTTCGAGAGAGTCCGGCTGAAGAATCGCCGACCACTGTGTCTGGATTTGGCTTAGCCGGTCAGTGGCGGATGGGGCTGGCATCGATATCGAGAGTCCTATGAGGATCGTTCGACGAGGGCACGTCGGAGAGAGCAACATCCTCGACGTTGCGCCGTGTTGCAAGGAATTCTGACAAAAATCTGAAGTCTTTGTCACACAGAGCACGGTGCGTCGTTGGTGGCACAGTGACGCAAGTTGCGGCACTTCTTCGAAACACGCTAGGGGAACTCACCCACATGCACCTCAATCGTCTCAAGTTCTGCATCACCAGCGCCACGCTCGCGATGCTCCTCTCAATGCACTCCGGGACGGCGATTGCCGGCGTCGCCTTGAGTGACCTTCTGGCCGGAGACTCCATCGTCGCCGGTCAGACCACCTTCTCCAATTTCACATTGGTCGAAGATAGCGGCACGATCTCGCCAAACACTTCGAACATTACGGTCAACGCACTGACGGGTGTGAACCGCGCGGGATTGTTCTTTGATGCCGGCGGCGAGTTCACGCTCGCACCTGGATTCGATTCGATCATTTTGCAACTCGCATACGACGTGGAGACATCGGGCAGCGTTCTTGATGGCGAAACGCTCTCGCTGTTCGGACGCACCGAAGCGGGCGTCGAGGGATTGATCGATTTGACGAGCACGCTCGACTCAAACACTGGCTTCGTCGGCGAGATATCGGCACAGATCGATCCGCTTTTCGGCATCGACGAGCCCATCGTGTCGCAAACGTTTGCAGCGACGGACACGTTAGCGGCGACGACCAGCCTCACGCTCTTTGCCGACGCCAATTTCACGGCACCGGGTGATGTCTTGCTCGATGGATTCTCGCAGTCCTTTTCGACGTCGGCCGTGCCCGAACCCTCAAGTTTTACGATCGCACTTTTCGGACTGGCATCGGTTCTCGTTCGACGGCGTCGTCGCTAGTTGCGCTTGCTTGATTGGTGAACGACGAGATGCCAACTGTCGGTCCTCCAAAACCTATGCCGTGTGCCTCCTGTCCAAGCCCACGGCCAACCAACACTCTCTCATTCCAACGTATTCAAACAATGAAGATCAAAATCCATTTCGCTTTGCTCACGCTCTTTACGTTAGCCGGTACCGCGATGGCGGCCGACCATTTGGACGCACCGGATGTCGCGGAAGACGGCCGCTTGGATATCAACGATATCTACATGTTTCAGTCGCCGACAAATTCGGCAAACGTCGTGATGGTGATGACCGTCAATCCGATCGCGGGCGTGATGAGTCCGACAACGTTCGCGTCTTGCGGGCGTTACCAATTTCACATTGATAACAATGGTGATGCGTCCCCGGATATCACTTACGAGTTGACGTTTGGTCGCCCGCAAGGTTCAAGCGGGTCGCAGCGCGTGGTGCTTCGACGCAACCGGGCCTTGATCGCACGTGGGCTGACGGGACGCAATGTGAGCATTCGTCGTGCCGGCGGCGGACTGCTTCGTTGCGGCACGTTCGATGATCCCTTCTTCTTCGATCTCGGCGGATTTCAAAACGGCCTCGCCTTCACGGGCGAGGACTTTTTCGAAGGCCTAAACGTTTCGGCGATTGTCCTCGAAGTGCCCCGCGCCTCCCTTGGGGGCGACAACGTGAGCCTTTGGTGTCGCACACTGGTCGGCCAGACACCGTTCGATCGCATGGGACGACCCGCAATCAACACCGTCTTAATTTCATCCGAGAACAAGAATGCGTTCAACCTAGCAGTCCCGGCGGAAGACCCGTCGTTATTTGGCGATGAGGTCCAAGCCGCCATCACGGGCTTGAGCGGAGATGCGGACCTTGCGGCAACGCTCACCGGCATTCTGCTTCCTGATGTGCTCACAGTCGACACCTCGAGCAACGCCGGCTTTCTAAACGGACGCCAACTCGCTGACGATGTGATTGACGCCGAGTTGGGACTCCTGACCGCGGGTGCTGTGACCGGTGACGGCGTCGATGCCAACGACGTCGCGTTCCCTGGAACGTTCCCCTACCTCGCTCCCGCCCACTAGACGTTCTCTCTCCTCCGCGTTGCCTCCGGTTCTCGTTCGAGCAGTTCGCTCGATGCGAGATCGGAGGCATCGCGTCGGCCTTCACACGTATTCGTTAACCATGCCCATGTCCAAGATATCCTGTTTGCCAGTAAGTCACTGCCTACTCCTTGCGTGTGTTGTCTTTGTCACGGAGCTGACGGCGCAAGACAACGCGACGATGATTCCGACGGACGATGCGATCACGCTCTTCGAATCGAGGATCAAAAAGAATGAACAAGACTATGCCAGTCGGACCCTTCTGGGACGTTTGCACCTGCGACGCGCCGGAGAGGAAGATCGCTTTGAAGATTACGTGACGGCGGAAGCGCACTTTCGTAAGGCGCTCATTGCTAAGCCTGACTACCTGGCGGCTAGGACCTACCTTGCGTCCGCGTTGTCGGCCCAACATCGATTCTCGGAGGCGGCCGAGGCTGCCGAGGAGGTGCTCGCGGCCAAGCCTCAATCGACAATGGCATTGGCGTCTCTCGCGGATGCGTGTCTCGAACTCGGTCAATGGGATCGCGCGGACCAAGTATTGCATCGACTCGGGAAACTCAATCAGTCGCCTCCCGTTCTGGTCCGTCAAGCACGCCTCAAAGAGCTGCGAGGCATGCACGAGAACGCGATTGCGTTGTTGCGACGGGCAGAGGAAGAACACGCTCGCTTCGATTCAGCGGGACACGGATGGTACCAGTGGCGAATCGGGCGAGGCTGCTTCGTTGCGGGGCAGCTCGATGAGGCGGACCGTTGGTTCGAGGCCGCCTTGAAGACAAATCCCGACGATGCTCACTCGATAGCTGGCAGGGCGGCCGTGAGCGCTGCGCGTGGCGACTACGAGCTTGCGATCACGGGTTATCTTGCTGCCGTCGAAAAACTCCCGAGCCCGCCCTTGATGGCGGCGCTTGGCGATGTTTGTGAAAGGGCTGGCGATGGCGAGCAAGCGGTCGGTTGGTGGGATAAGGCCGAAGCGATCATCATCGCTGAGGCCGGGGATAATTCGAGTCGCATCGCCCACGCCCGTGAAGCGGCGGTGTTTTTCGCCGATCATCGACGTCGGCTTTCGCTTGCCGTTGAACTCGCGAGAGCCGATCTTCGGCAACGCCAGGATCCAGTAGGCTACGACACGCTGGCCTGGGCACTTCACCAGTCTGGGAAAAGCCGCAAAGCCCAGGAGTGGATTGGACGTGCGTTAGAAGCGTCCCAGGATATCCCAAAGATTCACTACCATGCGGGAGTGATCGCGTACACAATTGGAGATCGCACGTCGGCGATCTCACATTTGCAGCGAGCGCTGGAGCTCAATCCTCACTTTTCGTTGCGTGGCACGGTGATCGCGGGCGAACTATTGCGAACGCTCGAACAAGATGCTTCGTAATCTACGATCGATTCAAGACGCGAGCATGCCGGACCCCGATCTCGAACAGACGATGGATGCGAATCACTCTCTCGAAGAGGCGCCGAGTTGGTACGGCGATGAGAGTGAGTCGCATGGCGGTGACAAGATTCGCTCCGCGTTGGTCGGCTCCGAGGGTGGAACGGACCTTGATTCGATGCCGGTTCGGCTTGGTTCGTATGAACTCGGCGAGCGGGTCGGCAGCGGTGGCATGGGCGTGGTGTACAGTGCCACCTCGCCCACCGGCGATCGGGTTGCGATCAAGGTCCTGCATCCCGAAGTCGTGTCACGGCACGATGCGGTGACGCGGTTTCATCGTGAAGCCAGAATGCTTTCCGAGGTCCAGCACCCGAATCTGACGCGATTGATCGAGCTCGGTCACGATGCAGGGTATCACTACCTCGTTCTTGAGTTCGTCGACGGACCGTCGCTGTCACGCTTGATGGGACAGCATGGCCGATTGACGGAGCGCTATGCGCTTTCGGTGATCGCACAGGTGGCAACAGGACTCGACGCGTTGCATGCGCGTGGTGTGGTGCATCGGGACATCAAGCCGGGCAACATTCTGATCCGAAAGCCAGAGGATTTGACGGCCGATTTGAAAGGCGATGCGGTCAAGCTGGCGGACTTTGGGCTCGCTCGTTCGGTCGAGTCTTCAGACCAGTCGCGGGTGACTCAATCGGGTGTTGTGATCGGAACGCCTCAATTCATGGCGCCGGAACAGTGCGTGGGGGCGGCATCGATCGATTCGACGGCGGATGTTTATTCGATGGCAGCGACGCTCTTTTTCATGCTCTGCGGAAAACCGCCGTTCGAAGCGAACGCCACGATGGGGCTCATCGATCAACATCGATTCTCGATGCCGCCTCGTGCGGACGCATCCAACCCAAGCGTGTCGCAAGCCGTTGCTGACGTGATCGAGCGTGCCCTTGCGAAGAAACCCGCAGAACGTCATGCGGACGCGGGAGAGTTCTTGCAAGATGTCCGAGCCTTGCTCGACGGCAGGCCGATTGAAGCGTGCAAACATCCCGTCTTGCCGTCCTCGCAACCGGGGAGCGTGATGTCCTTCGAACTGCATTGCGACCTCCAATCCTCGCCGGCGATGCTTTGGCCGCATGTCTCCAACACCGATCGCATGAATCGCGCGGCTGGTTTGCCTCCCGTTCATTACCAAACCGAGACCTTGCCAACGGGGACACGTCAGTACGGAAACATTGGTTGGCTTGGGATGCAGATGCGTTGGCGGGAGTATCCCTACGAGTGGATTGAGCAACGCAAACTCTCGGTGTTACGGGTGGTCGAGTCCGGACCGATCGATTGGTTGGCGAGCACCGTGGAGTTGCATCCCCGCGCCGATGGTGGCACTCATCTGATTCATCGATTCGATGTTCGTGCGCGCGGCTGGCTCAGTCGATGGCTCGCTCGAAATAAGATCGGCCGCAGTACTCGACGGCAATTCCAGCGAGTCTATCGCCGCATCGACCAGGTCTTGTCTGGTGATGTGGCGAGCCAAGGCAGTGATCCTTTTGAGGTTCCGTTTTCGATCGAACCTTCGCGGCGTCGCGCCGTTGATGCTGCCGTTTCGCGAATCCGAATGCGAGCGGATGCCACCACCGGGGTGAATGCGGATGCGCTTGTTTTATTGTCCGAGTTGATTTGCTTTGGGGCCGAACAGGATGTTGCGAGGATACGGCCTCTCGAACTTGTACGGCGATGGAAACTTCCTGAATCCGAAGTCACCACGGCGCTGATGTATGCGACGGCCGAGGGGCTGTTGCAACTTCGGTGGGAGGTCCATTGTCCGATCTGTCGCCTGCCAACGGCGCATCGAAAATCGCTCACCGACGTGGAAGCACGAACGCGTTGTGATGTGTGCGACGTCGATATTCAAACCGATGTCGCGCACGTGATTGAGCTGTCGTTCAACGTTCATCCCGACTACCGTCGCGGCGACTCACGGACGTACTGCATTGGGGCGCCGGCACACTCGCCTCATGTCATCTCTCAACTTCGGTTGGGGCCCAACGAACGCTTTCGGCTTCAACTGGACCTCTGCGCGGGCGAATACCGAATAAACAGTCGGCAATTATTGGGCTCGTTCGCACTGACGATCGAAGACGGTTGCGGTGACTCGCGAGCCTCCCTGCCCCTCGGTGACAAACGGCTCGGCGGATCAAAGACGCTTGCAGCCGGTGGTCAGGTGATCGAATTAACCAATGGTTCGGATCGGGAGCTGCTGGTGCGTGTCGAGGAATGTGCCCAAGAAGTGGGCGGTGACGGCGATTTGTACTCTGCGTCACGAGCTGCCGCACTGGAGCTTTTTCGACAGTTGTTTCCGACGGAGTTGTTGGCGGTGGATCAGCCGGTGACGGCGCCGAGGATGACATTCCTTGCGGTACGTTTGACCCCGCAGTCTATCGATGCGACGCAAGAAGCAGTAACACAGGCAACACTATTCGGTGACGTTCAACAATTTCTGTCCGAGTTGCGCCGGATCACGGGCGACTATCAGGGGACGATGCTGAAGACGGTTGGCAATACTTCGATCTGCGTCTTTTCCGATGCGGCGCACGCGGTCGAGATGACACGCGTGAAACTGAGTTCGATCGCACCGGATCGATGGAACATGAACGCGGCGATTCATCGAGGCACGGCGATTCTTGCGACGGTCAATGGAAAGCTCGAGTTTTTCGGTGAGGCGTTTGAACAAACGTTACGGATGCCCGAAAACAATGACGACGGCGAAGTGCATGTTGACGAGGAAATCCTGCGTGAACTCGGCGTGACTGAGTTGTCCGTCTAGTTCATTCCAATGAACGTGAGGGTGTTGAAGTTGCGCTTGCTGGATTCTGGTAACCCGAAACGTGAGTGAGGGAATGCGTTCGTCCTTGAGAAAACTCTTCACGCGATCACCTCGCTGACGCGTCGGGTTACCAAGCAGGTCAATGAATTCCGGCGTCTCTTGGTTGCTGTCTGGACAGCGTGAACGGCAAGGACGTCCGCCGCAAATGGTCGTGATCTTGCAGTGGCGGGACAGTGCTTGAGTTTCCCGACCGAGGCCGATGACCGGGTTCCCGTTTTTACATTCGCGGTGAAAGATCGGACGCGTCAATCACGCGATGGGCTGGCAGTGGTCGAGGCGAATCATTCTTTTGCCCCGCGATTCTCCGTGTCGTTTCGCCTTTGGCGACGGTCGATCGTTTGGTTTGGCCCGCTGCTTGCGTTCGCCCCCCTCAACGCGACGTGCCGTTACGTCGCGTGAACCTTTTCGGACGCGTCATCGAGCTTGGAGCCGAAGGCGGGTCGGTCACAGTCTTGAGGGAAGAGTGATGAAGCGATTGAGTGTTCAGGCGTTGGAACGCCGTCAGTTGCTGGCGGGCGATGTCGGCATGGTCGATTCGACGTTGCACATCGAAGGGACTTCACAGAACGATATTGCCGAAGTCTACGTGTCGGAGGAATCGTTGGTGGTGAAACTGCAGTCGCAGAACGCCGCGGGCGAAGGAACGGATGCCCAGGAGCATTCCTTTCCCGCCGATCAAGTCGACCGTATTGTGTTCGAAGCGTTCGGCGGTGATGACTTGATGGTCAATGACACCTCGATCAACTCCGTCATGCGAGGTGGCGGTGGTCACGACACGTTGATGGGTGGTGAAGGTAACGACTTGCTGATTGCCGGCGCCGGAGATGACTTGGTGCTCGGCGGTGGCGGCGATGATGTGGTGCTCGGAGGCGTCGGAACGGACCTCTTGATCGAGTCTTCTCCGGACGACGGTGGCGATGAACCGCTCACGAACGACGATCCGGTCGTGGAGGATGCGATCGATGAGCCAGAGACGGTGTCGGCCGAGACTCCCGAGGTCACCGACGACGCTTCGAATGCGACGGATGAAACAGCTGACGACTCGGAGCCGGAAATCGAGGACGACATCGTCGAGCCGACGAACGAAGCACCGATCGCCGAGGAACTGCAACCGGAAGTCCTGCCGGAAGCGAACGACGGTGAGACGGCTGATGAGACCGACGGCGTCGCCGAGGCGACCGATGACATGCTGCTGGAGACGGACCCGAACGCGGATATCGAAGCCGACGCGGGCCAGAGTTGTGCGGAGCCTTTCCCGACCGATTTCAGCGAAGGTGACAACGCCGAGCCGGACGGCGGAACGTTCGAATTGCTCGTTGAAGACGTGGCGACGGAGCCCGTGCTCAATGATCCAGAACCAACCGTGCCAGAACCGACTGAGCCAGAGTTGAGCGACCCGGAGATGACCGAGTCGGCTGAACTTGAAACGATGGAGCCCGAACTCGCAGATCCCGTTCCGAACGAGCCGGAAGTCACCGAGCCGTCGAACGTCGAGCCCGAGTTCACGGAGCCGGAGTTGACGGAGCCCGAGTTGACTGAGCCTGAGTTCACGGAGCCCGAGTTGACGGAACCGGAATCACAGGAGCCCGAACCGGCTGAGCCGGAGTTGACCGAACCCGAGATGTCGGAACCCGAACTGACCGAGCCGGAGATTGCTGAACCGGAAGTCACGGATCCGGAAGACCTCGATCCCGAAAACACCAATTTGGAATCCACGGATCCCGTGATGAACGAGCCCGAGTCGGGTGAACCTTCGGGTGACGATGCTGGCACGGCAACGCCGGAGGTCACGACCGAACTCCTCGATTCGGACGTGATGCCCACGGGTGACGGAACGGGCGGGGGAGCGTCGGAATCCGACGACGAGCCGATCACTCCGGTTGAAGAGCCCGTCAACGACGCGGGTGAAACTGTCAACGATGCCCAAGAGCCCGTGAACAACACGGAAGAGCCCGTCGCTGAATCGGATGACGATGTCCTGTTCGGTGGCGAAGGCAACGATTGGCTGTTCGGCGAAGCCGGCGAAGACACGGTGTTTGGTGGCGATTCGCCGCTCGGTGACGCCTTGCTGGAACAAATGCTGCAGGACCGCTTGGCCTAGCATTCAACGGTTCCCGCAGAGTGAGACGGCAGGGATGCCGACCGCTCACGGAACTTCATCGCCGTCGTCGCAAACAAACTGCAACGTCATCTAGGCGGGATCATACGCCGCGCTTCCGAGTCCCGGACCACGAGGAATAAACTTGCACATCAAAATGCCCAGGAAGTAAAGCACCATCAGCGGGACCGCCAACGCAACCATGCTGGTGACATCGGCGGGAGTGAGGATCATTGAAAGAACAAAGATCACCAACACCGCGAGACGCCAACTGTCGATGTACATCTCCGTTTCGATCAAGCCGATGCGTTGCAAGAACAGCATCACGAGCGGCAACTGAAACGCGATTCCGAATCCTAACGGTAGCAACAACACAAAATTGATGTAGTAAGTCAGTCGCGGTTCGACGGCCACATCCATACTGCCGTTGAACGCGAGCAGGAAGTTAAGCACGTAGTGCAGGACGAGAAAGAACGCCAGCACGACGCCCGCGACAAAGAGTGTGACGCTGACCGGCAAGTAAATGTAAACGTACTTGCGTTCGTGTCGGTGGAGTCCCGCGGCCACGAATTGCCAGAGGTGGTAAAAGACCCATGGGGATGAGATCACCGCGCCGACGATCAAACCCGCCTTCACCCAAATCATGAACGACTCTTCGACTTTGAATGAACTCAGTCCACGTGGGTCGCGAAGCAGTTGAACTTTGGGTGTCAATTGCGACGGGTCGGGAACCGCTTTCAGAATCTCCGCCATCTCGCGCGGCTTCACACGATCGACCGCTTCCCCTTCGACGTTGGTGCTCTGCTCGATCGCCTTCAGGTCCAGGTTTTGGAGTTCGTCGGGGATTTCGTAGATGACTTGGAACTTAAGCGACCGATCGCTCAACAGCGGCATCAGCGCTTTGACGTCGGGATCTTCGAGGTCGGTGTAACCGAGCAGCGCGAGGTCGCGTTCGGCGTTGAATTTTTGGATCGCGTCTTTGAGCGGTTCGGCAACGTACAGCACCACGCGGTTGGCGACGAACAAGCCGAGTGCCAGGCCGACCCCGAGCCCGATGATCGCCTTGACCAAACACTGACGCAGTTCTTCGAGATGCTCGCCGAACGTCATCGTCGAATTGTCGAACAGATCATCCTTCGCACGAGCCAGTTTCGGGCCCGCGGACGGTTTCGAACGTGTCGCGGTATCGGCCATTTCAGTTCCAGTCAGTCTTCGAGTCTTTGATTTCAAATCACTCGCGCGCGGACCGAGCACGGAGCGTCAACGTAGCCGAACCGGATCGCGGGGCATGTTCCAAAGGGAGCATTCCTGGCCGAACGAGAGATACCGTGGCCAAGCGTCCAGATCGACTGTTACAAACGGCCAGCGATCATGACGATCGGGAGGCGTCTGGATAGAATTCGAAAGACGATCGGGACCGTCGCCAGCCGCGCAGGATACTAAAAAGAGAGATTAGCGCGGAAGGCGGTGAAATGTCACTTTGCGGCGAAAGCCGAGTCGTCTGCATCTAGAACGCGAGTTTACTCCACAAGTCACCTGCGAATCAAAGATGAATTCGATATCTCCGTATCCGTTGCAATTTGAGCCGTTGATCAAGCAGACGATTTGGGGCGGCAACCGTCTCGGCACCCTGCTCGGCAAGGGCATTGGCGAGGAAGGCAATTACGCTGAGAGTTGGGAGATCGTCGACCACGGCGAAGACCAAAGCGTCGTGACCAACGGCCCGCTCGCCGGGCAAACGTTGTCGAACCTGATGTCGCAGCACGGTCCATGGCTGATGGGCGATGCGGCTCACGACGGGTTTCCCCTGCTGCTGAAATATCTGGATTGCAACCGCGTCCTTTCCGTGCAGGTTCATCCAGACGATGCCTACGGTGCGACGATGGAGGTTCCCGATCTCGGCAAGACCGAAGCGTGGTATGTCGTGGCGGCCGAACCCGACAGTCTGATCTATGCGGGCTTGAAAGCCGGCGTCGATAGAGCCGCCCTGAGTGAAGCGATGGCGGCGGGCGAAACGGACTCGGTGTTGCACTCGTTTCATCCCGATCCGGGCGACTGCGTGTTCATTCCCGCGGGCACGGTGCATGCGCTCGGCGCGGGGCTCGTGATTGCCGAGATACAGCAATCGAGCAACACGACGTTTCGGCTCTTCGATTGGAACCGAGTCGGAGCCGACGGGAATCCGCGACCACTGCATATCGAGCAATCACTCGAGGTGTCCGATTATGACTCCGGTCCGGTTCAGGCGCGAAAGAGCGATTCGAATGCCGAGGGTTGGCAGAACCTGATTCGCTGTGAGAAATTTCGCCTGCGGACGCTGGAATCGGGCGAAGACACGATCGGTGGCGACGGCGAATTCCATGTGCTGACGGTGCCGACGGGCGAAGTCACCCTCGAGACCGACGCGGAAACGGTCGCGCTCTCGCGAGGGCAGTCGACGCTGTTGCCCGCTTCGATGGGCGAATGCCGCGTTCGACTCGCACCCGAGTCCACGCTCTTGGCAGCGGACCCGGGCAGGGAGTGAGTTGTGACTCAGTCCAATTGGTCGCCAAGGATGAACGAGTGAAGCGGGACGTCACTCTTAACTCCGTGGGGCGTGAGCATCGCTTGGTAAACGCGATACTCGACGGTTTCAACCACTGCGCGAACGGACCCATCAGCAAAGCAAATATTCACCAAAGATGGATGCAGACTAGATGGTCTCGCGAGAGTTGAGTAATTGGTAGCATCCATCTTAAGGTTGATCACATCCTGTTCTTGCGATAGACCGCCACCATTTATTTTATGTGCAGGAAGCACAGCTGCTGGCTGCGGATCAGGGTTTGGTGCACCCGGGGGAGGGGCTGGGGGCGATGGAGCATCGGTCCAAGACTGGTCGTCATCTTGGTAATGCCACACCGAGCCCGTTGTGAACTTTGCTCGAAGATAAGCAACGCGAATGGGTTGACCAGGTAGTCCGCCGACCGAAGTGTCTGATGTATCGCCATCGCTCCAAGGAAGCTCGGTTCCACCGGTAATGAGGTCGTCGGCATTCAAGAAACCGGCGCGATGCCAGGAGAAAGCCTGCGCGTTCTCGCAGTACATGGCGGTTTGAGAAAGGCCATCGTTGACGTCTTCCAACGTCATCTCATTCGGTCGCGCACGGTAGAACGGGTTTCCGGCCCCTGGAGGCCCGGTGTACCCGATTTTGAAGAGTCCATTTTCATCGGACTCAGCCTGATAAAAGAATGTTGCCTGCGCCGTAGAGAGCGACGGTGGGAAGGTCGTTACTCCGGCAGGGATCGAGACGAGGGCACGCGGGCTTGCTGATTCGTTAACAACCTCAGCCGCGCCCGTGTTCGGCGTGTAGCTATTGTTCGCGAGGATACCGTTTTCTTTAGGCCAACTTGGGCATTGAAACGTTGAGACGTTTGGTGCTGCGACAGCACTGTAACCTAGGCCTGAACCGCCAAATCCGTTCCCAAGATCGGTCCCGATGATTGGATACTTGGCTTCGCTCCAACGCTCGAAAACCGGCTGTTGGTCCATGTATGGGAGAAGCGGTACACCGTACCCCGCCAGCTTGATGTGCTGAGAAGGGTCACCAGTTACTGCGGGGACAAAAACGCCGTACTTGGTCGTGTAGTTCGGTAGACGTTTCTTGTTGGTGTGATAATTGTAGGCAGCCATTCCCAGCTGCCGCATGTTGTTCTTGCATTGGGCGTTCCGCATCGCTTCGCGGGCGGCACCGACGGCCGGCAACAGAAGACCGACGAGAATGCCGATGATCGCTATCACGACCAACAACTCGACGAGCGTGAAGCCCGAACGTTGACGTTTCATTTGCTTGTACTCCAGGCGATAAGAAGAAGAGACCAGCAATCCGTTCATCGGACCGTTCAAGCAAGGAACTGGTCGGACGCGTATCATTCGAATCGGCTTCTGAACGACGCTCGCTACGCATTATCTCCTTTATCAGCGTCTAATGCAAACGGAACCCGCATCGTCGCAAACCGCCCGGTCAGGCACCGTGCCTTCACAAATGCAGGATCCAGCGGTCGTTCGAGGTGCTCCTAGCCGCAAACACGCTCGATTTGCGGGGCAGTGGTCGTGCTGATTGTTCCGTTTTCTCCTTTCCGTCGGCACTTTTCGACCCTGGCTACTCAAACTGAGCGGGGCTCGCTTTTTTCTTCACCCTCCCGCCACGAAATGGATTCAGCGTTAAAGAGCTTCAAACATTTAGTGGGGGGGGGGTAGAAGTGTTTAACCCGAGTGGGAAACACGTAGGGGCGGGGGAGT
>JBCBOT010000128.1:0-20440 GCA_039821165.1 Planctomycetota bacterium
CTCGGGAACTAAGCGACCGCGATGTCGGGCTATGGCTCGTCGCGCGTGAAGCCTTGGCCAATGATTCGACACGTATCGCTGGAGAGCGGTTGGCGGAAAGGGCTCGGCAGGCGGTGGAGTTGGTGGACGGCATTCCCAACGAGGCTCTCCGTTAGCAGCTCTTCGATCGGCACCGTCGAGAACGGCTGGAAGGGTTGGTTGGAAGATTGCCGCCCGGCATCCAACGCCGATCCGTACATGGTCGCCAGCGCGATCATCGCGACTCGCTTAACTCAAGAGCCCAAAGATGCAAAGCAAAAAAGCAACGCAGCGCGAATCGGCGAAGGTGGAACCTATGCGATGGGTATCCGGCGTTTTCGCCGGGCCGCGACTCCGACAGCTCCAATCATTAGCAACGCCATGCTGGATGGTTCTGGAACGGCGGCACTACCAATTTGCAAGGTGATGCCATTCAGCGTGGTGGATCCACCTCCGTAGACCCAGGTGCCCGTGTTGAAGTGTGAGAACGCGAGGTCGTCGTAGTGCAGGTCCTCATTGAGTGAGCCAACGTAGTTGCCGTCATACCCCACGATCGTTGCGAAGTTCCTCCCAAGATTGATAAGGATGTCATCTGCAACCATCCCGGAGGGTCGCACGCCGAAGGTGCTCTGGAGCATTGGCCCGGAACTCAGATCCGGGGGGAAAAACGACAGCCAGCGACTTTCGGTTGAGTCTGTGGTTCTTCGCCTGATTGTCAGGTCAGGGAATGGGTTTGGGGCAAAGAAATCACTTGCAACCGTCGGACCAGAAGGGATTCCGGATGTCACGTCAAATGTCCCATTGATCGTGGCTCGCGTCATTCCGAATCCGTCGTCATTAATCGTGATGATGAGTCCGGCATCTGCCGAACTGGCCCACGTAGCGACCACGAACGTCGCTGTAAGTGAAAGGAGTGATGGTTTACTACCCACGGTGAATTCCTGTGCGATAAAGCCAGACTTGTGCGCCCGGGTCATGTCTGGTCGCACGCATCAAGGCGTCTAAGATGCAGTGGGTACGACGGTCGGTCGGAAACCTGTCAGGAATTTGGGGAATCTTCGCAAGAAGTTTTCATGGACGACGTAAACTGTCGGTCCGTTTGATAGTGAAGAAAGGCCCCTCAGTGCACACGACTTCGATTTCATTGCTGGAGAGACTGCGGCAACCAGATGCCGAGACGGCGTGGGAACGCTTCGTCCAGCTCTACACGCCAATGATCTATCGTTGGGCGCGAGAAATTTCGCTGTCGCATGATGAAGCCAGCGATCTGGTTCAGGACGTTTTCGGCGCGGTCATCAAGAAGATGCCGACGTTCGAATACGACCGAACGGGCAGCTTTCGTTCGTGGCTCAAGACCGTCACGTCGAATCGGGCCCGGGACGTCGTGAGGAAGTTGTCGCGCCAAACAGTGGACGGGTCGGCGGAAGACCAAGTCATTGCTCCTGATGACATTGAATTCCTATCGAAGCAGGAATATCAGGAAGCTCTTGCTCGGCGGGCCTTGGAGTTCGCTCAAACCGAATTCGAGCCGAATACGTGGAAAGCCTGCTGGATGTCTGTCGTTTCCGACATGCCGGCGGCCGAGATTGCTCAGGAATTGGGTATAACGGTGAATGCCGTCTACTTAGCGAAGTCCCGTGTTTTGCGGCATCTTCGAGTGGCTTTGTCAGGTTTGATGGATTGATTTCGAAACTCCTGACAGGTTTGGAATTTCTGTGCGTATCCAAAGCATGACGGCCGAACCCAGAAGCAGCACAGAGCTCGAAACGTGCCCCCCTGAGGCCACTCTTCGCCAGCATCTGCTAGGCGAACTGCATGGCCCCGCCGCCGAGGCGATCGATCGTCATTTTGCCGGTTGTTCGATCTGCCTCGCCTTCGCCGAGGACTTCGAAGCCACGGACGAGCTTACTGCAGCAATCCGATCTGCTTCCCCGATTCCGCAAGATCAGGAGACTGCGATCTGCGGGCTCATGGAAACCGTCCGAAATCGAATCCCACCACCAGCACCGAGCCAACCTGCCCAACGAGAAACGACCCCTCTGGCGGCACCAACCCCATCGGTTTCGCTTGAAGACACGGTGTGCGGCCCGGGATCCCCCGTCCGGAAAATACTTCCGTTGCCATACGCGCTGGGACATTACGAACTTGAAGAACACATCGGCACCGGCGGAATGGGGGCCGTGTATCGAGCGACGGATGTTCGACTCCGTCGGCAGGTAGCGGTGAAGGTTCTGCACACTCCCGACCTGCGGCCCAACGAGTTCCGGCAACGCCTACTAAGAGAAGCGCAGTCTGCGGCGGCAATCGAACACCCGAACGTCGCAACCGTGTTGGACGTCGGCGAAGTTGACGGGCTCCCGTTCCTCGTGATGCCACTTCTTCGTGGCGAGTCAATGCGGTCTCGACTGGACCGCGTCGGTGCACTGCCGACCGCGGATGTCCTGCGAATCGGTCAGGAAGTGGCTGAGGGTTTGCAGGCGGCACACGACGCGGGGTTGGTTCATCGCGATCTCAAACCAGAAAACATTTGGCTTGAAGACACCACCGATCGCGTGAAGATTCTTGACTTTGGTCTCGCCCGTTCCGTCGAAGAAGATTCGGCACTGACCCAGGAAGGTGTCGTCGTCGGCACGCCGCTGTACATGGCTCCGGAACAGGCGTTGGGAGGGAAGGTTGATGCTCGCACCGACCTGTTCGGACTCGGCGGAGTGCTGTACCGCGCTGCGACTGGCAAGCCGGCGTTCATCGGCAAGAACGCATTGCACACGACCGTCACCGTCGTTACGGCAGACCCCGTCGCGGCCAACGTCACGAAACCCGAGGTTCCATCAGCCTTGAGCGATGTGATCGATAGGCTGCTAAGGAAAGACCCGGATCAGCGTTTTCAGTCGGCGGGCGAACTTGCAGACGCGTTTTCCAAACTCGTCATTCAGCCGCAGAGACAAAGGGTGTCAGGGTTCACGCCCGCCAGATTGTTGTTGGCGGTTGCGGCCTGTGTCGTGATGTTCGGAATCACGATCATTGTCAAGAACAAGGACGGCAGCGAAACACGCATCGAAGTGCCTGACACGGCGGAGTCGGTTGTGATCGATGACAACGGCATGCGAAAAAACATCAAGCTGTCAGGCGGCAAAGACCTGAAGTCGGACCACGATATTGCAGCGTGGATCATCGACAATGGCGGAAGCGTCTCCGTGCGTTCGGGCGGCCTTGGAAACCCAAGAGCAGTCAAAGACAAATCGAAGCTGCCGGCCAACACCGAACTTGTTGTCGCTCAGCTTTCCGGAGACTCGGGTTTCACCTCTGAGTCACTCAAGCAACTGCAGAACCTTGAGCATCTTGAAACCCTCGTTCTGACGAAAGTGGAACTCGACGGTCGAGGCCTGAAATGGCTGGCGGACCTGCCGAAACTCAGGGAATTGCGATTGCAATACATGCAACTCTCTGAGCCCGCGGCCGGCTCTCTCTCATCGCTACCGAACCTCCAGACCCTCTTCCTGTTTCGATCGGGCATCGAAGTCGCGGGTATGAAGCACCTTGGAGCGATCGAAACGCTTGAAAGCCTTGTGCTTAACGGCAACTACTTAGATGCGCATCTGGGCGCTCTTGGCATCGTCCCTGAATTGACATCCCTCTCGATCGAAGCAACAGCCATCACCGACGTTGGAATCCAGGCAGCCATTGAGAAACTCGATCTGGAATCCTTGTCGCTTCGCAGTTGTCTGTTGCTTACTGACGAATCAATGCGGGCCGTGGGAACCTGCAAGACGCTGAAACAGTTGAACCTCAAAGGCCCACGTATCTCCGACAAGGGTGTTGAGTACCTTGAGCAACTTCCAAGTCTCGAGAACCTTTCCCTTCAACTGACGCAAACGACGGCAGCGTGCGTAACGTCACTCCACAAACATAAGTCGCTGTCCACGCTCGGTCTTCGCGGCCCTACCATCGACGACCAATTCGTAGCAGAAGCAGCCATGCTGCCTGCGTTGAAGCAACTGAACGCTCACTCGGGCCTGCTCACCGATGAGTCGTTGACAAATATTCGGGAGACGAGTCTGACAGGACTGGTCATCGAGTCACAAGGGATCACCCAGCAGGCCGTAAAACAGTTTGCGCAAGCCAATCCCGCTTGCAAGATCACCGCTAATCGTTAACAGCCCAATTCGCTACTGCCCGTTGGATTGGCGGATCACGGACGTCCCGCCGGGGCACCGAAAGAGTCTCGATGAGGTTATCGCCGCCGCGGTTTTCTCCTTCCAGCGACTCGCTGAGGCAAAGTTGCGTTGCGAACAGTTGTTGGGATTTGTGATGGCTCGGGAACTGAGCGATCGCGATGTCGGGCTGTGGCTCGTCGCGCGTGAAGCCTTGGCCAATGATGCGACTCGTGTCGCTGGAGAACGATTGGCGGAAAGGGCTCGTCAGGCGGTGGAATTTACGGACGCGATTTCCGTCGAGGCGCTCCGTTAGTTCTAGCGAATGAGTTGCGTTTGTTTTTGACGCATGACTCCGGGCAGCGTAGGCTTTCGTCGTGAGTTCGAAGTCTGCCGGGGATTGAGGCGTGAAGATTTTTCGCTACGTGTTGTTTGTCAGCCTTGGCGTCGCCTGTTTGGTGACGCTGGCCATGCGAGTGTTCGATTTTCAATCCGTCAGCGCGGAAGATCGAGCGGCAGCGGTTGGCAAGACGAGTCGTCTGCCGGACGTCCTTAAGCGGGCTTTCGATTCCGAGGACCCGCTGTTCGAGCCCGTACCCAAGCCGGGACCATCGGATTGGCTCGCTCAACATCACGAGCCGGGTCAAACCTACACACAGTATGTGCGGTCGCGGCCGAATCGCCCTGATGATCGCCGAACCACGTTGTACTTGCTGCCGATCGGAGAGTTTGATGAGGAATCGAGCCCGGAGCTGAGTGACGTGACGGACTTTGCTCAACGGTTTTTCATGATGCCGGTGAAAACGCTGCCTGGGGTCAGCGAAAGCGGATTGCCGGTGACACGGCGTGACAACAACGGCGTCGAACAAATGCTGACGACGGACATTCTGAATTGGCTCAAGTCACGAGTCCCGCAAGACGCGTACTGTTTGCTTGCCGTCACGATGACCGATTTGTATCCCGATCCAAAGTGGAATTATGTGTTCGGTCAAGCGACCCTGTCGGATCGCGTGGGTGTTTACAGTTTCGCGCGTTACACGCCGGAGTTCTGGGGTGAAACAACGGACGCGGGCACGAAACGGAAAGTGCTGTGGAGGAGTTGTTCGGTGCTGGCCCACGAAACCGGACACATGTTTGGCATCCGCCACTGCGTGCACTTTCACTGCTTGATGAATGGTGCGAACAACTTGGAAGAGTTTGATTCACATCCTCTGCATCTGTGTCCGGTTTGTCTTCGCAAAATGCATCATGCGAAAGAGTTCGACGTAGTGAAGCGATATCGTGAGCTTCAGGGTTTCGCGGAGGAGCATCAGTGGATCAACGATGCAAACTGGCTCGATCGGCGGCTGGAAGGGCTCGCGAGCGATTGAACTGTGGTTGAGCTGTCACGACGACTCCATCACGGTCTGCGAGCTACAATGAGGGCTCCCCCACCTCGCTTCCCCTCTCAAGCTGCGCCATGACCAGGGTTCTTGCTTTTTGTGTCGTCGTTTTCGTTGCCCTTTTCGATCGCGGTGCGTGCGACTTGTTCGCGGGACCCTACGAACTGAGATCGGGTGATCGTGTCGTCCTGATCGGCGATGGTTTGATCGAGCAGGAGCAGTACTTCGGCTGGATCGAAGTGATGCTGACGACGTCATTCCCTGACAGGGATGTCACGTTTCGAAATCTCGGTTGGAGTGGTGACACGCCCAAGGGGGACTCGCGCAACGGGCTGAGTTTGGTGCAGGCCGGCCGCGAACCGGAGGGTGAGGCTTGGCGTCAACTGAAGGCTCAGCTTGAACTCACCAAACCCACGGTGGCGGTGCTCGGCTACGGGATGGCAAACGCGCTCGAAGGGGCGAGCGCGAAGTCGTTTCTCGGTGACGTTCGCGAATTGATCGCGGAACTGAAGCGAATCACGCCGGAATGCCGATTCGTGATCCTCTCCCCGCTCATGCCGTTCGGTGATTCGGTGGTGACAGCGAAGGAAATAGACGCTTACGCGGAGGGTCTCGAGTCGTTGAGCAACGAAGTCGATGGTCGCTTTGTCGATCTTCGTGACGTCGCGATGGAGGTTGAGCAACGAAAAGACGCAGTGCACCTCAATGGGGATGGGTATCGCCTTCTGGCTTCGGAGATTCAAAAGCAGTTGGAGCTGGAATCCGGTTGGTCGACGAGTTCCCAAACGGAACCGCTGCGGCAAGTCGTCTTGGAAAAGAACCGCTGGTGGTTCCATCGCTCGCGTCCGGCGAACATGGCCTACGTGTTCGGATTTCGGAAGCGCGAGCAAGGTCAGAATGCCGTGGAGATTCCGCAGTTTGATCCGTTGATTGAGGTTGAAGAAAAGCGCATCGCGGCCTTGCGTGCGCTCAAACCGGTTCAGCTTCAAGCCGAACCGCCGAGGCTGAAATCCAAGTACGCCGAATTCACTCAGCAACCGCGTCCGGATTTCGTGGTTGCCGACGATTTAGAAGTCACACTGTGGGCTGAGAATCCGCTGCTCAACAAGCCGATCCACATGAACTTTGATGCCCAAGGCCGGTTGTGGATCGCCAGCAGCGAAGCGTATCCGATGATCGAAGTCGGCCAGTCGCTGCCGGACAAGATCGTGGTGTTGGCCGATCGCGACGGAGATGGCAAAGCAGACGAGTCGACGGTGTTCGCGGATGGTTTGTTGATCCCGACCGGTGTCGTGCCGGGTGACGGCGGCGTTTACGTCGCACAGAGCACGGACTTGTTGTTCTTGAAAGACACCGACGGCGACGGCAAAGCCGACAAACGCGAACGAGTGCTCAGCGGTTTCGGTACCGAAGACACGCACCACAATTTGCACACGTTGCTCTTCGGCCCGGACGGTCGTCTGTACATGAACCAGTCGGTTTACACGCGGACCGATGCGGAAACTCCTTTCGGCGTGGTGCGTCTCAAGGCCGGTGGCGGATTTCGTTACGACACTCGGCGACGTCACATGGGTGTGTTCTTTCGCGGTCTGTGGAACCCTTGGGGGCACCAGTTCGACGCGTACGGCAATTCATTCATGACCGATGGGGCGGGATTTGCGGGGATGGCCTACGTTTTCCCCGGCTCGACGTTCAATCCGACTCCGAATGCCCGGCGGCTCTTGGATCTGATTAGTCCCGGCAAGTATCCCAAATTCTGCGGCGGCGAAATTGTTCGCGGCGAGAGTTTTCCGGACGACTGGCAGGACACGTTTGTGACGTGTGACTTTCGCGCGAATCGGGTGACGCGTTTTTCGTTGTCCGAATCGGATGCCGGATTTGTGACCACACAAGAAGCGGATTTGATTCGAACGACGCAGAGTTCGTTCCGCCCGATCGATGTGAAGCAGGGGCCCGACGGCGCGTTGTACATCGCCGACTGGTCGAACCCGATCATCAATCATGGTGAAGTTGACTTTCGGGACCCGCGCCGTGACCGTTGGCATGGCCGGATCTGGCGTGTGGCGTTTAAGAATCGTCCGCATCACAAGCCGATCGATCTGGCAACGCTCAAAATCGACGAGCTGTTCGATCGATTGTTGTCGGGCGATCGTTATTTGAGTGATCAGTCACGCCGCGTTTTGATCGATCGAGCGCGTGAGACATCGCGGCAGATCGGTGAACTCTGGACAAGAGCAAAGACGCCGCTCGATCAGCTGCACGTAGTCCGTTTATCGGCGGCCGTCGGAAAGCCCAACACCGATTGGTTGACGAATGTCGTTCAGAGTGGCGATCCGCGTGCGCGAGCGGCGGCTGCGAGAATCGTCGCGGATTGGTCGGAGTCATCGGCTCCGGATCGATGTCTTGCGCACGATGTCGCGCTCCGGCTCTTGGGCAGGCTTGTCGTGGACGAGTTCCCGCGTGCACGACTGGAGGCGGTTCGCGGTTTGTCTCGGCTCGGTGGGTTGGAGGCGGTTCGATTGTCGTTTGCCGCGTTGAAGGGTGATGCCGATCGATTCATTGAGCATGCTTTGTTCTTGAATGTTGAAGAGCATGCGGACGAGTTGGTCGCTGATCTAACGTCTGCGCACTGGAGCGATTCCGCGCGGACGAAGCAGATGGAGTTCGTGTTGACTTCGCTAGAACCCTCGCGGGCATCGGGGTTTCTTGCGGGGTATTTGGAAGCCAACGGGATTGCGAAGGACGGAGCGGGGCCGTGGATCGAATTGATTGCGAAGGCTGGCGGGCCGGAACAGCTCGGACGGCTTTATGAACAGTTGGATCGCGGCGGGTTCGACGCGGCCGCCGCGGTGCGTGCGATCGATGCACTGTCGACGGCGGCGGTGTCGCGTAAGATCCGACCGGACTTTGGAAAGCAGTCGCCAGGCAAGGTGTTGAAGCGTCTGTTGAACAACGGCGATCTCGCGATTCGCGCGGCGGCGATCGAATTGACGGGGGCTTGGAAGATGCGATTTCTCGTGCCTCAGCTTGCTACGATCGCCGGTGATGACGCGAGCACCGAATCATTGAGGGCGGCGGCGGTGCGGGCAATGCAACGTTGTGGCGGTGATGTAGCGATACAGTCACTGGTGGAGTTGTCGAGCCATTCTTCAGAGATGGTCGCATCGGAGGCGCTTGTTGGGCTGGCGCGTCTGGACCGCGGTCAGGCGATGGAGCCCTTCTTTGCCGCACTGGAGCGGTTGGACGAGGAACCGCGACTGCTTGCTTTGTGGAGGGCGATGCTCGGCGGTAAAGGAGCCGGTAAGCAGCTTGCGAGCATGTTGCCTGCGGAGGGAGTTTCCAAGGTCGCGGCGCGAGCGGGAATTCGGGCTGCTAAGGAGCCTGGCCGCGATGCCCAGTCGTTGATCGATGCGTTGATGCCGATGAGTGGCTTGTCAATTGCGGCGTCGGAATGGTCCCCCGAGCGTGCCGCCGAGATACGCGATCTGGTTGCCAAGTCCGGTGATCCTTCGCGAGGCGAATTGGTTTACCGGCGAGCGGATCTGCAATGCGCAACCTGTCACGCGATCGGTGGCGTGGGTGGGAAAGTCGGACCCGACATGACGAGCTTGGGAGCCAGTGCGCCTGCGGACTATATCATCGAATCTTTGTTCGATCCGAATGCAAAGATCAAAGAGAACTATCACACCGTCAACGTATTAACCGATGACGGTCGGGTCGTTTCGGGAATCGAAATCGGGCGTTCCGACGGCGTGCTTCGATTGCGTGACGCGACGAACAAGTTGATCGAGATAGCGGAAGACGAGATATTGGAAACCAAGGCGGGTAAGTCATTGATGCCCGCGAATCTGCTAGATCGCATCCCGCAATCGGAGCAGCTCGATTTGTTGAGCTTTCTGACGCAACTCGGAAAGCCGGGCGAATTTGATGCGAGCAAGCAGGATGTCGCTCGAGTCTTGGAGGTGTTTGCGGGGACCCATCGAATCGAGCAAGCGGGCAACGCAGACATTCTCTCGGGGAAGCGGGTTGAGGGCTGGAAGCCGGTGCAGTCACGCGTGAGTGGAAAACTCTATGCCAAGGAGCTTTACGCGGCGACGGCGCAGCCATTCAACATTTCATTGGTCAATCTTTATCTTCGAACGTCGTTTGAGGTCGCATCCGATACGGATGTTCGGTTCACGATCGATGGCGCGAAAGCGTTCAAGGTTTGGGTGGATGGCCAAGGTGCCAAATCGATCGGGCAGTCGATTTCCGTCCCAGCCGGCAAGCACACCGCGTTGTTTCAGATCGACGCCAGGGGGTTACCCGAAGCCATCACGGTTCGCGGCGAGAAGGTGACTTTCTCGACGAGTGAATAAGGCGGTCCGAGGCTTGGGAGGACCCCTTGCAAGGTTTCGTGGGATAGGGTCTTTAGCCGAAGTCCGTGTTTCGCTTTCGTTGCCTGAGTTCGCAAGATGTCCGTAACTGATTCTCCCGTTTGGACGACGCAGGACGCCGCCGAGTTGTACGGGTTCGAGCGGTGGGGAACGGATTATTTTTCCGCGAACGGGCTTGGGCATTTATGCGTTTCGCCCGAGGTGGGTCAGTCGATCGATCTGGTTGATTTGATTGACCAGATTGAGGCTCAAGGCGTTCGTTTGCCAGTCTTGCTCCGGTTCAACGGCATCATTCGAGATCGGATGGCGGACATCCACGGAAGGTTCTCTCGTTCGATCGAAGAGTATGGGTATCGCAACCGGTATCGCTGTGTGTTTCCGATCAAGGTGAATCAGCAGTGCGACGTGGTCCGTCACGTGGTGGAGAGTGGTCGGGCATTTGGTGCGGGGATCGAGGCCGGTAGCAAGGCGGAGTTGATCGCGGCGATCGCGATGGGTGAGCCTGAAACACCGATCATCTGCAATGGGTTCAAGGACAGTGAGTACATTCGATTGGCGATGACGGCTCAGCAGATGGGGCGTGAGATTCTGCCGGTGATCGAGAAAGCGAATGAGCTTGAGTTGGTCTTGGCAGAAGCCGAGGCGATGCAAGTGCGGCCCGCGTTCGGCGTCCGAGTCAAACTGGCATCGCGAGGTTCGGGACGTTGGCAGGCGAGCGGCGGCTATCGATCCAAGTTCGGATTGACTGTCGCGGAGATTCTGGCGTTATTGGAGCGGTTGATTTCGATCGACAAACAGGACTGCTTCAAGATGTTGCACTTTCACATCGGGAGTCAGATCGGGAGCATACGCCACTTGAAGGCGGCGATCATCGAGGGCGCGCGGATCTACGTCGAGCTGGCGCGGCGGGGAGCGGGACTTGAGAAGTTGGATGTCGGCGGTGGTTTGGGAGTGGACTACGACGGTTCGCGAACGGACACGCCGTCAAGCATGAACTACACGTGGCAGGAATATGCCAACGACGTCGTCTTTCACGTCATGTCGGTGTGTGATGAGGCGGGGGTCGAACATCCGGAGTTGATATCGGAGAGCGGTCGGGCGTTGGTCGCCAGTCACAGTGTGTTGGTCGTTGAGACTCTGGGTGTGTCATCGCACGAGAAGGGATTTCAGATCGACGAAGCCCAGATTGCAGGTTTCGAGCCGTCGGTGCGAGAGCTGTGGGACACGTATCAAGAACTGACGCGGCGAAATCTTCGTGAGTCGTTTCACGATGCACAGGCAGCGCTCGATCGAAGCGTCTATCTATTCGGCAGCGGTTATTTGCCACTTGATCAACGTGTGGTGGCCGAGAGGCTTTATTCGGCGATCTGTGGTCGGGTGCGTGAGTTGGCTGGCGAATCTGGCGAGACGCCCGCGGAGATCATGAAGTTGGATCGTTTGTTCGCGGATACGTACTACGCCAATTTCTCGATCTTTCAATCGTTGCCGGACGCTTGGGCGATCCAGCAGTTGTTTCCGATCGCTCCGATCGAGCGACTCCACGAAAAACCGACTCGTCATGCGGTGATCGGTGACATCACGTGTGACAGTGATGGTTCGATCGGTCGTTTCTGTGGCGACGGCGAGGTGCGGAGTACGCTCCGGTTGCACGAGGTCGAACCGGGGGAACGCTACCGAATCGGATTGTTCTTGGTGGGCGCGTATCAGGAGATTCTCGGCGATCTACATAATTTGTTTGGTGACACTCATGCAGTGCATGTGGATGTCAAAGACGGACAAGCGGTGCTGTCGTCGATTGTGCGTGGCGACGACGTTTCCGAGGTGCTCGGCTACCTTCAATATGATCAGGCGATGTTATTGTCACGCTTGGGGGCTTCGATCGAGTCGTCGCGTGCATCCGAGCGAATGACGGCGGCTCAAGCTCGGGCCGCTTCCGAGCGGTTTGCGCAGGCGATGGATCGTTACACCTATCTCCAACCGACGGGCGGTGATTGAGCCCCGAAGGTCCTCTTGTATTCGTTCGGGGGATCGGTCACATTAAGCGCCCGGAAGCAAGGGGCTTCTTTGAGTTCGGCGTGGCGATTGAAAGGATCGTTGCTTCGCCAACATCATCAACGCAGACGACTTGATTGTTCCGGCTGCGTTTCTTGGGAGTGAGCCATGTTGGTTTTAACCCGTCGTGAGAATGATCGTGTTTGTTTCCCGATTTGGGTATCACGGTTGAGATTGCCAAATTGAGTCGTTCGCGAGCGATGGTGGCGATCGATGCACCGCGAGGTGTCCGAGTCATTCGCCACGAGTTACTTGAGGGGCGACCTCTGGAGCCTCCGAAGCCGACTTCGCCGTCTGTTCCGCAGTTGAGTGCTCAGGTGGAGCAGCAGGTTGAGGAGGCGACGCGTCGTTTGCAGGATGCAATGGAGTTGTTGAAGGTTGGTAGCGCCGAGGAAGCCTACGATTCGATCGCTGTGGCGCTGAGTGAGCTGGATGTTTTGTCGAAAACGGCGCCGCAAAAGGATGCCGTTGAGTCATCCGGCTCACACACTTGGTCGGTCGCCGAGACCGTTGCCGAGTCCACCGCTTCTTATTGCGTGAGCGAGCCGGCCTCCGAGCTTTCGTTGACGGTTCGGTATGCGGAAGGGGAGTCGTCCGAGCCCGATGAGTTCTTGATCGAGCGTTTGCGAGGCCTCGGCTATCAGGTCGCGTACGCCTGACGGAAAATCTTTCGCCTTTTTCGATTCGGCGCGGTCGGTCATTCAGCGAATCCCGCTTAATCTGGGACCACAATCCTAGTTTGAGCGGTTACCGGTGCAGATTTCGGATCAGATCGAGCAGTTTCGCGGCTATCTACGGCTTCTGGCAGAGGCTCAGACGAACGATCTCATGCGTGGCAAGATTGACTTGTCCGGTGTCGTTCAACAGTCTCTCTGGGAGGCAGGCCGCACGGTCGAATCGACCGGGATTGGAGACCCGGAGGAACTTCCGCGGTTGTTGCGTCGGGTGCTCGCGAACAATTTGCGGGACGAGATTCGACGGGCGACCGCACAACGACGCGATGTTCGGTTGGTTCGCTCCATCGAGGCGTCATCGCTTCGGATCGGCGGGTTACTTGCTTCGCCGGGAAAAACCCCGAGTCAGCACGCGATTCGAAACGAACGATCGGTGCTGGTCGCCAATGCGGTGATGCAATTGAGCGAGGCTCAGCGGGAGGTCATTATCCGTCACTATCTTTCCGACGAATCGATTGCGGAGACTGCCGAGGCAATGTCGCGAACGGTGCCTTCGGTGGCCGGATTGTTGCGACGAGCGCTGAAACAATTGCGGCAGATACTTGCCGCGTCGGACATGGGAGAAGCAACGTGAGTCCTGGTTCAGATAGCCCTGAGTTCAACGCGATCTTGGCGGAGATTTTGCGCAGTGAGGAAGCGGGAGAGCCAAGGAATGTTGAGCAGTGGTGCGAGCAACATCCTGCCTATGCCGAATCGATTCGTGAGTTTTTCGACGAACGAGAAGAGCTGGGGCTCAGCCGTGTATTCAACGCACTGGACTTGCCAACGGTGCTACCCGAAACAGAGCCGACACAGACGCTTCGCCCAAGCGAAGTCGTTCGTTACTTCGGTGATTACGAAATCGAGGACGAGATTGCGCGTGGCGGCATGGGGGTGGTGTATCGAGCGCGACAAGTCTCGCTGAATCGCACGGTGGCGTTAAAGATGATTCTCGCCGGCGAGTTGGCCACTGAGGATCTCGTCACGCGTTTTCGCAAAGAAGCGGAGGCAGCGGCGCGGCTGGATCATTCAGGCATTGTTCCGATTCATGAGATCGGCCAGCACAACGACCAGCATTACTTTTCAATGGCTTACGTCGACGGTAGCAGTCTTGCGGACCGAATCGCGTCCGGGCCGTTGCCTCCAATCGAAGCCGCCGAGTTGGTCGCGTCTGTTGCCGATGCATTGCAACACGCTCATGACAATGGAGTGATTCATCGGGATTTGAAACCTGCCAACGTGCTGCTCGACAACGGGCGACCAAAGGTGACTGATTTTGGGTTGGCCAAGCGTTTGGATCAGCAGAGCGTGACCGCGACGGGGGAGGTGCTCGGCACACCGGGCTATATGGCTCCCGAACAGGCGAGCAATGCGGAAGCGGCAGGCACTCCCAGCGATGTGTATGGATTGGGGGCGATCCTTTACGCGACGTTGACGGGGCGACCTCCATTTCAATCGGCCAACATCGTCGAGACGCTGTGCCAACTCGTGAAAGACGACTGCGTGCCACCGCGTCGGTTGAACGCTGCGGTGCCATCGGACTTGGAAACGATCTGCCTGGCGGCGCTCCGAAAAGACCCCGCCAAGCGTTACGCTTCGGCGTCTGCACTGGCGGCGGACCTGCGACGATTTGTGGAAGGCCGGCCGATTCAGGCGAGGCCTGTTTCAACGCTTGAACATGTCGTGAAATGGGCAAAACGACGGCCGCTGATTGCGTCCCTGTCAGCGGCACTTGCACTTACGATTGTGGTTGGTTCCGGCATCATCGCCAGCCTATGGATGGACGAACGTGAAGCTCGATTGGCGGCGAGCGAAGCGGCAGAGGAGGCCCGCGAAAACGCCGCGGCTGCGGTGGAAGCTCGCGAGGACGCGATGGCTCAAAAAAAGATCGCCGAAGCCAACCTTGTCACGACATCACTCAGTGTCGCGGACCTCACCTACGCCGGCGGGGATGTCGTCGGCGCAATGGACCGGTACCTCAAAGAGTTTCAGGCTGCACAGCAGCACGGCGAAGGGGATCGGCGTGCCTGGTGGCGACTTTGGCGCGTGTTCGCGGAGTATCCCTGTGAACGGTGGTTACCGAGTTTCGCGGTCTGGGTCACGGCGTCACCGGATGGTCGATTCATCGCGGCGGTCAATGGAGGCGAAGTGCACGTGCTCGATGGGGAGACTTTTGAGAACCTGCAAACGTTGGAAATGAATGATGCTTCTATTTGGCGTGCGGGATTTTCGCCCGACGGAAAGTATCTGGTGGTGAACCATTTCAGCGATCCGATTCTGTGGCTTTGGGAAACGGATCGTCTGGATGCCGAGCCCCGTGAGTTTACGTTGAGTGTCGACCTCGATGGAGCGTCGCAGGGTGTCTTGGAGTCGCAACTCGATGAACGAATGATGCAATTGGTACGCAAGCAGATCCATGCGAAGCCAGGATTCGGGTTTGACGACCAGGGAAGGCTCCTCGCCGTCGGAGCCAGTGGATTGTGGCGTTTCGATGTGAACGCACCCGGTAGCGAGGGTGAACAAATCGCGAAACGGAAAGCATCCGGAATCGCGCGGCATCCCGACGGAGGTGTGTTCGGACAATCGGGGAACCGCTATTGGGTGTCACGCTTTGGAGCCGCATTTGGGTTGCCGCTCACGCTCGTTGAATTGGGGGAAGGCGGCGACGCGACGCACTCGTATCCCGCTTTCGTCGACGATGAGTTGGTTTATCTCACCGCGCCCAAGACACCCATCTCGGCGGCGGGGATGTCAGATACTTGGCTCGCGTTTCCAGAAGATCAGCGGCAACAGTTAATGCAGTCGGAGGTCTTCGCCGTGCATCCGCGCTTGTTGCATCTCGCCCTCATACACAATGGTGCCTTGTCGATTTGGGATTTGCAGAGTGGTCGGAAGATCGCCCAGGCGGACGCAGCGTCGGGTGACGAAACTTGGGAGTCAACCAAGCAGCTTGTGTTTTCGCCCGACGGAAGCAAGTTGTTGGCGCTCGGCAACAAGGCTCGTGTTTTTGAGGCAAGCACGCTTCGCGAGCAGCATCACTTTGATTGGCTTGGCATGGCTGGAGACATCATGTCTTCAGCAGCGTTTTCGGCGGACGGAACTCAAGTGCTCTTGCCGGATGTCAGTGACCTCACGAAGCCGGTCCGCATCGGGGTCTATTCCGCGGAGACGAGCCAAGTTGCGGTGGAGAAGGCCGGCGGTGACGTCGTGTTTGGAAATCTTGATGTCGCGTTTGATATCCCCCTGAGTCCCCTCACCTTTCGCAGTTCAATGATTGAATTGTCGAGTGGTGAAGGCGATTCAAAACGGTTTCCAATTCCGAAGGAATACCGTGCATCAAGCAGTACGATCCCATTCGCTTCGTCGGCCGATCGATCACGTTGCGTCCTGTCGGTGGCTAATTGGCAAGAGAATCCATTTGAGTCCAACCTCGTGATTGGTTTTGATACCGAGAGTGGTGAGTTGTTCGGCCCGGAGGATTTTGGACATACGCCACTCGGACTTGGCCTAAGTGCGGATGGAGAGAGACTGGTGTACCTGGAGTCGGACGGTCTTTCGATTCGCTCCTTGCCCGAATTCACCAGACTTGGAAGCGTCAACCTGATACGGCCCGAATGGAACGAAGAACGCGATGACGAGACGAGTTGGGCGATGCTCGCGGTGTGCGGTGCGTCTTCGTCAACTCGACCGTGGATGGCCACGGGATTCACGGCGGTTTTGAGCAGTGAGGATCAGAGTGTGCGTTTTGCCTCGCAAAAAGAGTTGGCGATCGTCGACATTGAAGCCCAGACCGTCCTTGGGCAACGGAGCATTCCGGGGCTCACCGATGCGTTATTCCTGAGCGATGGAGAATCGATCGCTGTGTCCATCGCTGGTTCCATGTCTCGGGTTGAGATCCTCTCTCTTCCTTCGTTGGAAACCATGGCAACGTGGGAGACTCGTGCGAAGTCGATTTTGGCGATGGCCGAATCGCCCAAGCGAGAAATAATGGCGATCGTTGATGAGGAAGGGCGTGTTGCGATCTGGGATCGACGCCGCAAAGAACTCTTGGCAGAGCTTCCGCTCTTCTCGGCCACCGAGGTCGTCGATTTGCGTTTCAGTGAGGACGAGCGTGAACTCTTGGCCGCTTCGCGAGAGGCACGCTACCGCGTGGACCTTTCGGTGATCGATTCCCGCGTGGAATCGCATTTGACGAATGAAAACGGAACGGGGCCGCAATGACTTGAGCCTCGGTGTCCAGCGGGGTAAAAAGTCGACAAGCTCGCGTTTCGCCAGATGCTCGAAGACTGCAAGCTGGGTGTGCCATGGGACGAAGCATTGATGCACAACTACGGCATCGATGATAGGCAACTAGCCGCTGGATTCGGGCGTTCCGTAGGCGTACCCGGATTGACGCCCTGAGAAGTGGTGAATGATTGGCGAAAAAATCGGAACAATGGCAGCGTTGTGAAACACCTCACCGAATTCATGCCGCTCCATTCAGACTTTGCGAATGGTCACGTGGATGGACTGCGGAACGAGGTGGCAGAGGCCGGCGAAAGCTGTCTTGGCGAAACTGTCACTGGGCTTTACGTCGACATCGCCACAAAGCATGGCGAACCGCTGCACGGCGTTGATCGTTCACCGCTCGAATTGGAGTTTGCATCTGGAGACGTGTTGCAAGCGTCGATCGCTCATGGGGGTGAAGCGATACTTTTTGGGTCTCCGATTCATCCGGCTCCGACTTTAGACGATGGATTTGCGACGAACCGCGTCAGTTTGAATGACGAAGAAGGTTGGTCGACACTGATTGGAAGCACGCTACGGCGCATCGATGTCATCCTGAGCCCGATTGGTAATGGGCACCACATTTCCGGTTTCTTACTGGGCTTTTCAAACGGACAGACGATCGGCTTTGAAAATCGGGCGATCGAATGCATTCGACTCGAACTTGATCCGGACTGGTTGCGATCGGAACGCAACGTGGTCGCTTGGCTTGGCCATGCCGAGCAGGTTCCTAGGTAAGTCTTTTGTTTGGTCCGTCAGAGCGGCAGACGTGAGGCTTGCTCAATTGTTCGATCACGCCGCGATGCGGTGAGCTTGCCGCGTACCATTAACGGCCTCGTCGAGGATCCGAAGTAGGTCTTCTCTCTCGTTTTCGATCTGATAGTTCTCGCGGACGGTTTCCCAAGCTGCCAAGCCGAGTTTTTGACGTTTAAGCCAGTTCGACAGAAGTTCATCCAGCATATCGGCGTGACCGGAGACATCACCGCTGTCGAAGAGCATTCCATTTTCCTCGTGCCGAACGAAGTCGACCAAACCGCCACTGCGTCCGGTGACCACTGGAAGTCCGTTGGCCATCGCTTCGATCAGGCTGACACCAAACGCTTCCTGCTGACCGGTGAGTTTGCCGACTTGGTTGTGTGCCGTGAACACGGCACTGCGCGAACGGAGTTTGTCACCTTGTGCAACGTCGACGGCACCGTGCCGGTGAATCATCGAACGGTGAAGGCACGCATCGATCGCTTGGTCGACTTCGAGAGCGAGTGGGCCATCGCCGGCGAGTTCGAGTCGACATGCGTTGTGCTTTCCCGCGACACGGTCAAACGCTCGGACTGTTTCGACGGGGCCTTTGAAACTTGCCAATCGACCCAGGTAAAGAATCGTCTTGCAAGCGCTATCGAAGGTCGGTGGTTCGGAAGACACCGGTACGCCGAACCGTTTGATCGGGGCGCGTGAAGCTTCGACGCCGATCTTTGTCAGTCGCTGTTGTGTAAATGTTGAATTGGCGATGAACGAGACATTGTTGCCGAGCGCAAGGACTTGATCGGTGTAGTCGGGCGGATGAACGGGCTCGGCCGTTTCAAAATGCTTGAGTTGCCAAGTGATGTCGTATCCATGGCAGTGCACGACCACGGGCAAATCGAGCTTCTTCCAAACATCCGCGAATTGCACGGCGTAGTCGAGGAAGTGCACGAGAACACAGTTCGCACCCGATCGACTGATGACTCGGAGCATCCACTCGGATCGCGTGGACGCATGGGTTCGTGTCGTTAGGCCGAGCAGTTTGATCAACCGCATCACGCGGCTCATCTTTCGCGGCACGAGTTGGATTGTCGTAAGCGCTCGCTGGGAGTAACGAGTGTTTCGACAGTCATCAATGGAGACGACGATTTGGTCTGCCAGCAGCTCGTGCATGCGTCGCATCCACACATGCGACGCGTAGTGTTGCCCCATGCCCACAAAGGCGATTTTCAAAGGTTCCATCGGATTCCTGCTTCGGTCGCACCGGACTCGCTGTGTCGTAGTCAGGCGGACTGTCGCAAAACATTTTGGCCATGGGCAAGACTAACCCGAGGAGCTGGGGGCTCGAATGAGGTGAATCGACATTGACGCCAGAGCACTTCGCCTTTAGAAGCCAGCGTGAAACATCTCGTTCCCGCCAGTCAACAGAAAGAAGCGGAGAGGGTTGGGTTTGATAAGACAACTCAAAGCATGGAAGCGGCGTCGGAAGCAGGCGCGCGCCGAACGAAAATTGGCCGATCCGAACGCATATCCCGCTGACATGAGTCGCGATACCGTAGAGACGATCGTTGCCGCCCGACCGTTTACGATGACATCAACCGAGCGATTGCACGGCCTCTGCGAGGCGGTTCGGTATGTCTCGGCGTGCCAGATTCCCGGCGATATTGTTGAGTGCGGGGTGTGGCGGGGCGGGAGCATGAAAGCGATCGCGGATACGTTGGCTCGCAATCACGATGCCGATCGTGAACTGCACCTTTTCGATACGTTCGAAGGAATGAGCGAGCCGACGGATGCCGATGTTGCTATCAATGGCGAGGATGCACAATCGCTCTTGGAAAGCGAGGATAAATCGGATGCCCGATCGGTATGGTGCGTCGCATCGCTGGAGGACGTGAAATCAACGATGTCTCAAACATCGTATCCGAGCGAGCGGACGCATTTTCATGTGGGCAAGGTCGAGGACACGATCCCCTCGGCGGCTCCCGAGCAAATCGCACTGCTGAGATTGGACACCGATTGGTACGAGTCCACGGCTCACGAGATGGAGCATCTGTTCCCTCGTTTATCTGAGGGTGGCGTGTTGATCATCGACGACTATGGGCATTGGCAGGGTGCTCGTCGTGCCGTCGACGAGTATTTCGCGAAGCACCAGATCGGGATGTTGTTGCATCGGATGGACTACACCGGACGCATCGGAATCAAGCAACCCAATATTGTTCGCGCGGATTCGGGGAGTCGGACTCGTGAAGCTGCTTAACGTCGGGTGTGGAAAGTGTATTCACTCGGCCTGGACCAACATCGACTTGGTGGCCTCGACGCCCGAAGTCCAAGCCCACGACTTGCGGCGTGGACTCCCGTTTGACCACGAAACTTTCGACGGCGTTTATCACTCACATGTTTTGGAGCACCTCACCCCGGATCGGGCGGAAGCGTTGCTTGTTGAGTGCCATCGCGTGCTGCGAGAGGGTGGCGTGCTTCGAGTCGTCGTGCCCGACCTGGAAGGCATCGCGGCGGGCTATTTACAAACACTGCATAATGCCGTCGAGGATCCTGATGCAACGAGTTTGGCAAAGCACCGTTGGATGACGTTGGAATTGATCGACCAGATGTCACGTCAGTCCAGTGGAGGGCTGATGGGTCAGACCATGCGGGAGCCGGGGGCAACACCGCCGGAATTCATTCGCGCACGCATGGGGCACCAAGTCGAAGGCAACGTGCGGATCAAGGATCGAAAGACCATCGGG
>JBCBOT010000129.1:0-20084 GCA_039821165.1 Planctomycetota bacterium
GTAGTCCTTATCCACGCGTGCCAGTTCGCTAGCGACACGGCGATTTTGCTCGATCGACTCAAATCGAACCTGGCGATAATCACTGCTTTGAAGGAACCCCGAAAGCGAATAGTAGTCCGCGGTCGAAATCGCATCGAACTTGTGGTCATGGCATCGTGCACATGCGACGGTGACTCCCAAGAACGTTTTGGACATGACATCGATCATGTTGTCAAAGCGGTCGGATTCATCCTTGCGGATATCCACTGGAGAATGAACCCATTCCCCCAAAAACCAAAAACCGGTGCCCAGGATCGACTCGTTGAATCCTTTCGTTGGGTTCAATCTCGGCTGTGAAAGCAGGTCACCCGCGATGTGTTCACGAACAAACTGGTCGTAAGGCACATCGGCATTCAACGCCCGGATCACATAGTCGCGATACTGAAACGCATTTGGCGTGTCATTGTCGAATTCGTGACCCCGTGACTCTGCGTAGCGAACAAGGTCCAGCCAGTGGCGAGCCCATCGCTCCCCAAAGTGCTTTGAATTCAAAAGATCATCGACGACTCGCTCGACGGCGCTGTCTTGGTCGTCCGCAAGAAACGCTCGGACTTGATCCGCTGATGGCGGCAAGCCGATCAAATCGAAGTACAGTCGGCGCAGCAGGGCAGATTGATCAGCGTCACGTGACGGCTCAAGCCCCGCCGCTTCCAGACGAGCAAGAACGTAGCGATCGATCTCGGTCCTTGGCCACGTCGTGTTCTCGACTCGGGGCGGCTCGCTTTCAGAAACCGGCTGCCACAGCCAAAACTCGGCTTTACGCTGTTGCAGATCGAATCGGTCCAGCTTCGCTTCCGCCGCCGGCGCTTCTTCCTCGGGCCAGGGTGCTCCCATCTCGACCCAGCGTTCAAGTTTCGCGATCTCTGAGTCCGGCAACTTACCGTTGGGAGGCATTTCGTAGGATTCATACCGCACCGCTTCGATCAAAAGGCTCGCGTCGGGATTGCCCGGCACGATCGCCGCGCCCGAATCGCCTCCGCGCACGTGTGCTTGTCGACTATCGAGCAGGAGACTCGCTTCGACGCGATCCGCGTTCACGCTGTGACACGAGTAGCAGTGTTCGGCGAGAAGTGGGCGGATGTCTTTCTCAAAGAATTCGAGCTGTTCCGCCCGTGTCGGAGGCGCTGCCGCCACGAAGGGGCTCAAGAAAGCTACCAGCCCGCAGAAAACGCCTGCACAGAGCAAGCCACCACGGGGCGTCGTTGTTGAGGGAACTGCCATCGTCGCGTTTGCGAATGTGGGAATCTTTTGCGCCCTGGAAAACCTTATTATTATAGATGAAAGACGGCCGTCGAGGATCATTTGCGCAGCCGCGTTAATGATTTGCGTCACGCGGAAGGGGTTTGAATCGGCTCTTCCATCAGCTTTTGCAGACGATGCCACAGCCACGTTCGTTCCACACAAATCCCCAACAACGCCGCAACGTCGCGTTGCTGGTTGAATCATCGCGTTCCTACGGCCGCAGCGTCCTTCGAGGCATCGCGAGATTCGCCCGCACGCTCGGGAATTGGTCGATTTTTCACGAAGAAATGACGATCGATGTGCCGGTCCCGGCTTGGATGCAGGGCTCGAAACTCGATGGCGTCATCGCACGCGTGGATGATCCGATCGTCGATTCATTGCGCGAACTCGGCACGCCGATTGTCGATGTGCGATGCCGACACGTTTACCCGAACATCCCCCAGGTCGAAACGGATGACCGCAGAGTTGCGGCGTTGGCCTTTGAGCACCTTTGGCAACGTGGTTTTCGTCGCTTTGCTTTTCCGGGATATCAAGGGGCGCACTACTCCGAAAATCGGCTGACGCATTTCCGAAGCTTCGTGAATGACGCGGGCTGCCCGCTTTCTGTTTATGAAGTCACAAACGAAAACAGCTACTTCATCACAGGCATCGAAAAGGGCGGAGTTGCCGACCTCTCCGAGTTCACGACATGGTTGTCTTCACTCACGCCCCCGACCGGTCTGTTCGCATGCAATGACATCCGCGGGCAACAAGTCTTGAACGCTTGTCGGCAAATCGACGTGAACGTTCCTGATGATGTGGCGGTCATCGGCGTCGACGATGACGACACGGTGTGCTCATTGAGTGATCCACCACTGTCGAGCATTCGGCCGGATGCGGAGGAAGTCGGATTCCGTGCCGCGCAGTTATTGGAATCGATGATGCGCGGCAATGCCCTCGAGCGTCACATCGATTATGTTCCACCGGCGGGGGTCACCCAGCGTCTCTCAACACAGGTCAGCGCGGTGGACGATCGGCTCGTGGCCCAAGCGTGCCGGTTCATCAGGGAAAACATCACCCACGGCATCAACGTCCAAAGCGTGGTCGAGCATGTCAACGTGTCTCGTCGTCAGCTTGAGCGCCGCTTTCGCGAATCCCTCGGTCGAACGCCACACGAAGAATTGACGGCGATTCAAATTGAGAAGGTCAAACAGTTGCTCATCGAATCCGAACTGTCCTTGGAGCGTCTCGCGCCTCTCGCTGGATACGCACACAAAGAACAATTAGCGGCGGTCTTCAAACGCGAGACCCAGGAAACTCCGGGTGCATTTCGAGTCCGAAATCGGAAGCAAGATGGCTAGGCCTCGTCCCCTTTGCGAACGTCAACGTTTCACCCCACCTGACCTTGCCTCCTCTCTCAGAAAGTCAGTGCGAACTCGTCCGCTTTGGCATTTCGTGTTGTCAGCTCTTTGGCCCGGCCGTTTGTTCTGAATAGGTGCTCTCGAAAATTCGGTCGGCGTTGCCTGTTTCGAAGCCGTCTCGTCGGTGTTCGCGAGTGATGGAACTCGAAGGAAGGTTGGCGAATTCGGGCAACGGACGCCGTTCCGCAAATTCGACATAGGAGCCCGCGATCGAATGAACTTCCTTTCCACCCGCGCCGTCATCGAATTCCGCATCGACCATTCCGGCCACCGTCGAACTCTGAATCAAGAGACCATCTCGACTCACTTTTTCCTTGCCGCCGGAATCATTCAGCCGAAACCCAGAGGCTTCGAGGAATCGATTGAATTCGACCACCGTGTTGTGCGGCTCGGGTAGGTTGTGAACGCTGACGGTGAAGTGGTTTAAGTAGTAACGATTGTAGATCACCCACGCGGCATACTCGCTCTCTTCACTCAATCGTTTGTAGACCTTCAACGAAGGCGTCCGCCACAATGGGCGATGCAAGAACTCGTCGATCGCTTTCCCGTCACTGAGATCGAGTGCATCGACGGGATCGGAGGTCACCTCGTCGGTGTAGGACCGAATGATCTCTTGCGCCTCGGACGAAAGATCGCCGACCCGCAACTCGCTAATGAAGATGCGTGGCAACCGATCAACGGGCGGAGAATACCAAAAGGCATCGATCTTCTTGCGTTCGAAGTAGTAGGAGTCGCGTCGTTCGAATCCATGCTCCAGAAAAATCTTTTCGAGCGATTGAATGCCAAGGTGCTGGACACCCATTGTCCGAAACGCGATGTGATCGTTCTCGATGTCTTCCGCGCTGCCGATCATTCCATGGTCCGTCATCGCAACAATCACCCGATCCACATCAGGGACCCTCTCGCGATAGCGTGTCATCAGACCGTCAATAAACTCGTCCGCTACACTCACGCTCATCTCACTTGCTCCACGTGCTCGTCAAACTGATCAGGCGGAATTCAGTCGCCTGATCCGACCGTGTATACACCTTTCGATGCCGGCGCGAAAGCTGCCAGGAGGCTCCCATGAAAACCATCGCCACCGACGATGCGCTGCGCGCGTCTGGACACTACTCCCAAGCAATCGCCCACGAAGGCTTGATCTACGTCTCGGGGCAATTGCCGTTCGATTTTCGCACGGGTGAACCGATTCACGGGTCAGCCGGATCGCAGGCGGCCGCCGCGATCACCAACCTGGAGCGAGTGCTGGTGGCAGGCGGCTCGGCATTGGATCAGGTCCTGCGATGCACGGTCTATCTCTCGGACATCGCGGACTGGGACGAAATCAACGCCGTCTATGCCCAGCATTTTGGGGAACACAAACCCGCACGGGCGGTCGTTCCGACCGGACCGTTGCACTTCGGCTTCAAAGTCGAGATCGACGCGATCGCCATCGTGAGTTCGAGCTGACGGTCGACGGTCCGCTATTTCTGACCCGCTTTCGCGATCGTCTCGGGGGCATCCAACACCAGATAGTGACCATGATCAGCGGTCACGATGACGAGGGTGTGATCCCAGGCTGCATTTTCATCGACCCAGTCCATCACCTTTTTGAAAGCCGCTTCACCGCTGAGTGTCGCACCGATGCTGTCGTCGAGATTGTTTGCATGATTGGCCCAGTCCACATCGCCAGCTTCGACCATCAACCAAAAACCATCGATTGATTGCTCCAGCACGAGCAACGCGGCTTCGGTCATGTCCGCCAAGGTCGGATTCTCGAACACGTCTGCTTCGGTATAGCGATCCGCTTTCGGCCCAGGAGCCGGGTTGTAATTTCCGTCTGCCGTCGTGAATGGAAGGTGTCCGCCCTTGGTGCCGAAGAACCCGATCAGAGGTTCAAAATTGTCGACCGATTTTTGCGCGGCATCGAGCAACAGTTCGCGGCCTGATTTGCCTTTGGTGCGCTGAACGACACGGTAGCGACCGCCGTTCTTGACGTCGCTTGCACGCAGGTCGTCCTGATGAAAATACGGGTTGCCCTTCGCGAAATTGACGCCTTGCACCTTGTCTTCGCCTTTGCTTTCGCCCCAGCCACCACCAATCAACACGTCGACACCGGGGAGCGGCTTTTCACGGTGCGCCGAAGATGGCAAACCAACCAAGTCTCGACTGATGTCCTGGTAGTCTTTGCGTGACACGTTGTTGGCGTAGGCGGCGGCAGGCGTGGCGTGACTGACTGGGACGCTGGTGACGATGCCGACCATGAACTCCTGGTCCCGCTGCAATTCGCGAGCAAATGGGAGCACCTGTTTTCCGTCGACGTCGACGTTGATCGCGCCGTTGTATGTCTTGATACCACTGCAAAGGCTGGTGGCCGACGAAGCCGAATCGGTCACCACATGTTTGATGCTTCGATCGAGCCCGAGCAGGTAGTCGCTATTGACTCGCTCACGCCACGGCGACCGGCCGGCGAGCATCACGTTGTAGCCGCTGTGATGTCCGCTGTTGACGCTCAACACCGTTTGAGAATTCACATCGGTCTTTGCACCGGTCGCGGCGGCACTCGTGACGACCGTCGCGTAATCCGTTTTCACGCGCCGATCATCTTGAAAAGCTAAACCGGTTCCACGCCCTGAATCGTATTTGACGCGTCCGGTCTTGTAGATCGCAGCGGCCCGCGTCGTGTCCCAGTCCATGCCGTCAAACACCATCAAGATGATGTTGCTGTAACCGGCGTCGTGAGCTTCACGCTGCAATTGATAGATGTCGGTCTGGTCGAAGTAACGGGCCTGTGGATTGAACGAGTCTTCGTGACCGCCGGTGAGGGCGTTCAAACGTTCTTTATCCGCGTAGACGCTGCCTTTCTCACGCCATGAATCCAGCGTGTGCCCGAATACATAAGCCGGTACGAGCCGGTTGCTGTGTTGTCCCCAGGTCGTGAACTTTGCCGGGTTCGTCCCCCAATGGCCGTAGACAGGCTCCTGCGATTTTACAGACTTTTCTTGCAAGTCACGCATCTCATCAGAGTCTTGACCGATCGCGCCGCTTGACCACGCAATCGACGAGGCGAGTAACGCGACGAGGCAAAGTGATCGATGGATCGAACGCATGGTGAAGAGCTTTCATGGCGGAGGGCGGTGGCTTGTGGCCACAGAATAATCGCTGTCAGGACCGGGTCCGAGAGGGCGATTGGCTGATTGGTGGTGGCCCCGAACCCCGTGGCCCCCAACCCCGCCCCTTTCAGGATGTTGGCTGTCGATCTATTGAAGAGTCCCGGAAATCGACCGTCCGGCAGCACGACCGTTACTCAACCACATTCGCGGATGCTCTGCGAGCCTGCGGCAGCGACGACGATGTGGTCAAGGATCGAAATCCCGACCAGTTTGCCGGCTTCGGTCAATCGCTCCGTCACGCGGTGGTCTTCGCGACTCGGTGTCGCGTCGCCCGAGGGGTGATTGTGAACCAGGATGACGGCCGCCGCTGAATCACGGATCGCCGGGCGGAAGACTTCACGCGGATGAACCAAACTGGCATCGAGCGTGCCACGGGTGATCAGGTGCGTGTTGATCGGCAAATGCTTCGTGCTCAGCGTCACAATGTGAAATTCTTCCTGAACGCCGCTTTGGGCGAGCTTGCCGAATCGCTGATCGCAAAATTGAATCGCCTCGCGCGTGCTCGTGATAGGTGAGTGAGATTCACGATGCGTTTGCTCACTCAGTGCGACACGACGGCCAAGTTCAATACCCGCCATCAGCGCCGCGTAACTGGTTTCGGTAATCGCGGGGCTGATCTTCCAAGCCTCCATCGGCGTGCAGCGACGAAGGTCCGCGAGCTTGTCATGGAACTTGTTGTGCAACCGCCGACCGGCATCGATCGCCGATTCGCCACGGATACCGACGCGGATCAAGATCGCGAGCAGATCGGCTTCCGAGAGCGATTCGGGGCCCTGTGACATCAACCGTTCGCGCGGTCGTTCGTCTTCGGGTTGCGCGGTGACCTGAGTGCCGTTGATCTGCCGATCGATCCAGTGAGCCGGATCCATCCGGACGCGCGTGTTCCGCCAAGCGTAAGTCTCTTGCTCGCTCGTCGCGTAACGGTCCAGGACGCCTTCCCGAACCATTTCGTTCAGCGTCGTCGTGATGAACTGGGCGGTCAGTTCGGGGCAACGTTCTTTTGCCTGCTCACGTGAAAACGCGGCAACGGGCGTCAACGAACGGAAGAGCTGCATCAACTTCGATTTTCGCTTCTCCGTCTCCGCCATCTTTGCCCCCAAAGTTCTTCGCAGGTAGAGCGAGCATTTTGGGGGATGAAGTCACGGCCAGCAAGCAGCATCGCGGCACTTGTCGATTCCATCACGAATCGATCAACGCCGCGGTTTGGCGAATTTGATTTTCTCGATCAGCTTCACGACTTGATCCGATTCATCGCGATAGCCGCTCACAGCGGTGATGGCCCGGATGACATGGGCGTATCGCAGGTTGTAGTCGACGTCGATCTCGACTTCAGGACCGTCGTCGCCTTCGATCGGTTCGTCGGTCCCGACGAACGAAATCACGTTGGCTCGGAGTTTGTCGAAGTCGTTGCCGAGGTCGATTTCGTTGAGCGACATTCCTGCGAGTCGACCTTGGGCGTCGGCACGGAGCCGCAGTTTCAGCGGCAGATCGGTGATCGTATCGGTGCTCGAGCCCTGGCCGCCGAGCGGCATGCGGATGCTAAAGTCGCCTTCTTGTTCGACGATCTTGAACGTCATGATGAAGAACACGAGCAGCAGAAAGACGATGTCGATCATGCTGGTCATGTTGAGTTCGTTTTTCTCCTGCGTGACTTCCCGTCGGATTCTCATGACCGATCCTCCTTGGCGCGGAGTGCAAAACGCTCGAGCTCTGTCTCCTGGGCGACGCGGATGATTTCTTGCACTTGGCCCGCCGCGACGTCTTGGTGGCCTCGAATGATGACGTTGGCGTCTGCGGGCGACTTATTCTCGGCGCGGATCACCGCGAGTTCTCGTCGCAGCCCCGTCGTCAAGGTTTCGGTTGAGTAGCTGTCACCGCCGAGGATGATCTCCCCGTCTTTGGCGACGTGCAGGATGATCGGGTACTCGAGTGGCGCCTCCGGCGGCTTGACGAGTTGGCTGTTGGGAAGCACGACACGATCGTTCGTCTCGGTCTGCGAGAAGTTGATCAGCACCATGAAAAAGGCGATCAACTGGAACGTCATGTCGATCATCGGAGTCAGGTCGCCTTCGGCCAAGTCGACCTGTCGCGACTTGATTTTCATTGCCCGCCTCCAGGTTGAACATCCTCAAACCGGCTCATCAAGTTTTCGCTCTGCACACCCACCTCGAGCAACAGTCGGGCGACACGGTTGCGAAGAATGTTGTAGGCGGCAATGGCGGGAATCGCGATCGCCAATCCGACGAGCGTGGTGAACAGTGCCGTCGAAATCCCCTGTGCCAACTCGGATGGCTTGGGCGTGGTGGGACTCGTCGCGATGACTCGGAACGAAGCGATCATCCCTTGGACCGTTCCGAACAGGCCGATCATCGGACTCAGGTTGCCGATCAACGCCATGTAGCTCAGTCGATGTTCGAGCTTCATGCTTTCCTCTTCGCCGACCTCCTGCATGCCTTCGAGTGCCTTGTTGTAGCCACGCGAAATTTTGGCGAGTCCGGCCGAAAGCACCTGGCCGAGCACGGACTCGTCGGTGCGAGCCATGTCGTAGGCTTCCTGGAACTGCTTGGCGTTGAGTTTCTCCTCAAAGCTTTCGACGAGTTCCTGCGGACAAAGTGTCTCGCGTCGGGCCGCGAGCATGTTCATGACGAAAAGCGAAACCAAGGTGACCGAAAGCACGAGGAAGACGGTCAGATAGGTGTAACCGAGTGAGCCGATGACCCAACCAAGAAGTGAGTCGGTGTCATCTGCCGCGGCTCCACCGCCGCCGCCACCTGCACCCGCTCCGCCAGCGGCGCCACCGCCGGCTGCGGCTCCATCACCCGCATCACCGCCGGCATCTTCGGGTGCCGGGTCCGGCTCGTCACCGAATTCATCCATCGCGGCGGCATCGTCTTGAGCGATGGCGGTCGCCGTCGGACCGGCGACAACAAAAACGAACGCGAGTGCGAGCAACAACGCGTGTGAGATGACTCGAGTTGCGTGGGGAAACGCCGAGAAGAGTTGCGGGACAGGCTGGGTCATCAACGACAATCTCCGAGAGAAGAGCATGGTGGTTCCATTCGGCGGGGAGCGGCGCCGGTCTTTCCTTGAACCATCCAGTCTAACAGACGTGCCCACCGAACCGAAAGGAATTGGCCCCGAGCGGGGGTGAAAACGAGATCGTGATCCTCGACGATCGGCACTCCCACGATGGGCTGGGCGCGTCGTGATGAATGCGCGGGGTCCCGGCCGATCAAAATGGAGTCGGATAGCTGCCAGTGAAACCCATGAGTGTCGAGACGACGAACCCGGCCAGGTAGGTCACCATGGCGAGCACCGTGAGCGGTTTCGCCCGCTCCCCCGCGCGGGATTCTACGAAATGCCCGATCAGACAAACGAGCAAGATACCCAGCAGCATCGGGACCGCGTTGTGCCACTTGATCGCTGTTCCACTCAGGTGCACCCACAGAATCATCGTCGCGAATCCAAACCCGATTCCGCGAACCAACGTGAAAAAGACCGCGAGTGTGAGCCACTTCAGTCGCCCCGATGCGGGAGTCGGGTGCGACGCGCCTGTCGTCTCGGGGGCGGCGTAGGGATTCAGGGACGGCTCAGTCATGTTCAATCCAAGCTGAATGATCGACGCTTCGCTGGTGCAAGGACTCCGGGTGCGCTACATGCCCTTCAAAAAATTGGCCGGCATGCCGTTTGAGATGGAAACCACCAATCCCACGAGATAGAGGCAGAGTGTCAGCACCACACCGAGAGGGTAACCCAAGAGTTGCCGGCTCACGCGCTTCCGATCCCCGCCGAATCTGGTTTCCATCCCGTGACTCAGCAGGCAACCAAGAAACATCGCGATGAATAGCAACAACGCGCCGTCCCACTGGATGCCAACGCCGCTCATGGAGCACAACCAGATAAACGTCACAAACGCCGCGCATGCGGCACGGAACATCGTGAACAGAGCATTTGGTATCGCGAACCGCCGTGGGATGATGTCCTCCGACGGTTCGGGCTTGCTGTGCTCGGCGGACAGATCGGGTGGCTGATACGGATTCGTCGCGGACTCATCCATCGTTCGACTCCCAGGGATGCCGTCGCGGACTTACTTCTCCGTGAAAACCAACCACAACGCATGGACCATGCCCGGCAAACCACCCAACAACGTCAACAGGATGTTGATGACGAGGTGCAGCGAAAAACCCACTTGGAGAAACGCCGCGATCGGCGGAAAAAGGATCGCGAAGATGACTTTGACGATCTGCATCATGACGTGCGTCTCACGTAAATGGATTCCAGAGCGACTTTCCGAGAAGCCTCTCTGCAATCGAGTATAACGTGCCACGCCGCCGGGCTGCGTCGGATCATTGACGCGACGCAGCACGCTCATCTCCGCCCAGTCGCGATCGTCAGGCGAACGAGCTCTCGAAGTGGTCTTAGAACGCGAGCAACAAACGGCTCGGTGCTTCGAGATAGCTGATGACTTCGTTCAGGAAACGCGCTGCCGCACCTCCATCAACCAATCGGTGGTCGTAGGACAACGACAGCGGCATCATCAGCCGCGGCTGGATCGAATCGTCGGGCATCACGACGGGCAACTTGCGACTCCGACCGACCAGCAGGATCGCGACTTCGGGAACATTGACCATCGGCGTCGAGTACTGCCCACCGATCGCTCCGAGGTTGCTGATCGTGAAGGAACCGCCGCGGAGGTCATTGACCGCGAATTGGCCGCCGCGAACTTTCGCCGCCATCTCGGCAAGCGAGCGCGTGATGTCGGGAATGCTCATCCGGTCGGCGTTCTTCATGACCGGCACGACGAGCCCGCGATCGGTATCGACGGCGACGCCGACGTTGACGTAATCCTTGTAGATCAGTTGCTGGTTTTCCTCGTCAATCGTGGCGTTGATCGAAGGATGATGCTTGAGCGAAGTCGCAACGGCCTTGATCAAGAACGGCATCGTCGTGAGCTTCATGCCCTGCGCGGCGTAGTCCTCTTTGCTGCTCTGGCGAAGATGCTCCAACTCGGTGACGTCGGCGTCGTCAAAGTTAGTGACACGCGGAACCGTTGACCAGCTTTTGAGCATTTGGGCGCTGATCGTCTTGCGGATCTTGCTCATCTTCTCGACGTGCACTCCGCCGTGGTCGTCCACGTCTGCGACGCCAGGAACATCCGTCGCAGCTGCCGAGGGCGTTGCGGCCGGTGCCGAAGGTTGCGGGGCACTCGGGGCTGCGGCTGCTGGCGCCGAGTGGTTCGCGGCGCGGACGGCGGAAAGCACATCATCACGTGTGATGCGTCCGCCTTCGCCGGAGCCGGCCACACGACTGAGGTCGACACCGACTTCGCGAGCGAAACGTCGCACGGCCGGGCCGGCGGGAATCACGGTGCCGGACGCGGCAGGTGCGACCGGAGCCGGAGCAGCAGGCGCGACCGGCGCCGGTGCAACTGGTTGGGGGGCAGGCTGCGGCGGCGCTGGAGCCGGAGCGACTTGCTGAGGCTCTGGAGCGGGAGCCGGCGGCGCTGGAACTGCCGGTGCTGGGGCCGGCGGCTCGGGAGCGGGAGGAGCCGCGGGTGCGGGTGCCGCAGGAGCCGGCGCGGGTGCCGTGTCGCTGGCTTCGACTTCGAGCAGCACACCGCCAATCGGAACCGTGTCGCCTTCGCTGACGGAGACCTTCGTGACCTTTCCGCCGATCTTTGCCGGCACGGGCACGGTCGCTTTGTCGGTTTCCATTTCGACGATGTCTTGGCCGGCGGTGATCGTGTCGCCGACGGAGACAAAGATTTCGAGGACGTCACCGGATTCGATGCCGTCGCCGAGGTCTGGGAGTGTTACTTCAGTGGACATGTTGCAACAAGAATAGGAGTGTTCGTGTAAGTCGCGGATCGCGTTAGGCGTAATAGGGATCGATTTTGTCGGCGTCGTAGCCGAGGTCCTCGATGGCCTTTTGAACGTCAGCCGGCTTGAACGTGCCCGCCTTCGCCAATCGACTCAGCGTTGCGATGGTGATCGATTCGGCGTCGACTTCGAAGTGACGACGCAACGCCTCACGGGTCTCACTGCGTCCCATCCCGTCGGTGCCGAGGACAAAGTAGTCGCCGGGGATCCAAGGCGCGAGTTGTTCGCCGAGCGCGCGAATGTAATCGCTCGCGGAGATGAACGGCCCCTCGACGCCTTCGAGGACCGTTTCGAGGTAACTCTTCCGTGGCGTCTCTGTCGGGTGCAGCATGTTCCAGCGGTCGCAAGCGGCCGCGTCGCGACGCAATTGCGTGTAGCTGGTGACGCTCCAAACATCGCTGGCAATGTTGTACTTTTCGGCGAGGAGTTCTTGAGCCGCCAGGACACCATTGAGGATCGCTCCGCTACCGAACAGTTGCACGCGAGCTTTCGCCCCGTCGACTTCGCGACTGCGGAACTTGTACATCCCTTTGACGATGCCTTCTTCGCAACCTTCCGGCATCGGCGGATGCTCGTAAGGATCGTTCTCTGCCATCAGGTAGTACATGCACTGCTCGCCCTCGGCGAACATTTTCTGCAAACCATGCTGGATGATGACAACGACTTCGTAAGCGAACGCCGGGTCGTAGGCACGGACGGTCGGAAAGGCGATGGCGTTGACGAGTGAGTGACCGTCTTGGTGCTGGAGCCCCTCGCCGTTGAGCGATGTACGTCCTGCCGTGCCACCAATCAAGAACCCTTTCGCACGCATGTCGGCGGCCGCCCAGATCAAGTCACCGATCCGCTGGAAGCCGAACATGCTGTAGTAGATGTAGAACGGAATCATGTTGACGCCGTGACAGCTGTAAGCGGTGCCGGCGGCATTGAAGCTGGACATCGAACCGGCTTCGGTGATTCCCTCTTCAAGGATTTGGCCGTCTTTGGCTTCCTTGTAGTACTGGATCTGTTCGGAATCGACAGGCTCGTAAAGCTGTCCCGCGTGGGCGTAGATGCCGAACTGACGGAACATGCCTTCCATCCCGAAGGTCCGCGACTCGTCGGGAACGATCGGCACCATGTTCTTGCCGATCTTCTTGTCTTTGCAGAGTGCAACAAGCATTTGCACCACGGCAAACGTCGTGCTGCAAAGCTTGTTCTCGAGCTTGCCGATCAGCTTGCGGAACTCATCGAGCGAAGGCACCTCGAGGGTCGGATGCTCGGTTGGTCGGCTGGGCAGATAGCCGCCCAACGCTTCGCGACGCTCCTTGAGGTATTTGACTTCGGCACTGGTTTCCGGTGGGCGATAGAAGGGTGCGCTGCCGACTTGCTCATCGCTGATCGGGATGCCGAATCGAGTGCGGAACTCGAGTAGCTCCTCGTCGTTCATCTTCTTTTGGTTGTGGGCGATGTTGCGGCCCTCACCGGCTTCACCCAAGCCGTAACCCTTGATCGTCTTAGCGAGGATCACCGTCGGGCGGCCGTTCTTCAATTCAACGGCTTGTTGGTAGGCCGCAAAAACCTTTTCCGGATCGTGGCCACCGCGACGCATGCCCTCGAGCTTCTCGTCGCTAAAGTTCTCGACCAGCTTGAGCAACTCCGGATACTTTCCGAAGAAGTGCTCACGGATGTAGCTGCCAGGCATGCCCGTGTACTTCTGATACTGGCCGTCGACAACTTCGTTCATTCGTTCGACGAGTGCACCGGTCGAGTCTTTGGCAAGCAACGGATCCCAATCGTCGCCCCAAACGACCTTGATGACGTTCCAACCGGCACCACGGAAGATCGATTCGAGTTCTTGAATGATCTTGCCGTTACCGCGAACGGGGCCGTCCAAACGCTGCAAGTTGCAGTTGATGACGAAGGTCAAGTTCTCGAGCTTCTCACGCGAAGCCAAACCGATCGCACCGAGCGTTTCGGGCTCGTCACATTCGCCGTCACCAAGGAACGCCCAAACGCGCTGATTGGACGTGTCTTTGATACCGCGATCGCGGAGGTATTCGTTAAAGCGAGCTTGGTAGATCGACATGATCGGGCCCAAGCCCATCGAGACCGTCGGGTACTCCCAAAAGCCGGGCATCAACCACGGGTGCGGATAACTGCTGAGTCCGCCGCCGGGTTCGAGTTCACGCCGGAAATTCTCGAGGTTCGTCTCCGTCAGCCGACCTTCCAAGAACGCGCGGCTGTACATCCCCGGTGACGCGTGACCCTGGAAGTAAACCTGGTCGCCGTCGTAACCAGACTCGCCGCGTCCGCGGAAGAAGTGATTGAAGCCGACTTCGTAGAGGGTGGCACTCGATGCGAACGTGCTGATGTGACCACCGACACCGCCGCCTCGGTTGTACGCACGGACGACCATCGCCATCGCGTTCCAGCGGATGATCGACTTGATGCGTCGTTCGAGTTCGCGGTTGCCCGGGTAAGCGGGCTGGTCCTCGAGTGGAATCGTGTTGACGTAGGGCGTCGTCGTATCGGCGGTTGATTGGACGCCTTGTTGAGCGGCGCGAGCGCGGAGCTTGTCGAGAAGGAACCGCACACGTTCGGGCCCCTTGCTTTTGAGCACGTACTCCAGCGACTGCAGCCACTCGCTGGTTTCCGCCGCATCGATGTCGATCTCGGCACTCTTAGCCAATTCGCCGAGTTGCTGTTCGACTTCGGCTTGTGCGATTGTCTTGGAATCCGACATAAAAGTTCCCTCGGTGAGAGTTCCCCTGGGCGACCGCGTTTGTCGCGGAGCCATGATCGGCGACAATCCCTCGTCGCGACGTTAGCGGAGCTTTCGCTGCCACCAACTGAATCTTTTGTGGGGTTAACGTTCGTTCTGCGACCACCGAAGGGTAGCTGGGTAAACCTGGAAACGGCAAGGGCGGGCCGAATTCGTGGTAATCTCCCAACCCTAGAGCCGGTTGTTGTGGGAGATTCGACCATCCGCACATCCCAAACGAGGGGGTCGGGACAACCTCGTCGCCAGATTCGAGCGGTTCTTTTGTTCAGTATCTGCCCCAATTTTCGTTTCCGCCTTCCAAGCTGAGCCTCGAAGTTGTCGTCCTTTAACAACCTTCGCGCCGTCGTCACCGGGTCCTCCAGCGGCATCGGCCGTCGCATCGCAACGGAACTCGCGCGGCGAGGCACCGGCGACGCGCGGGTGCTCGTACACTGTCGAGGCAACCTCGAAGGCGCCGAGGAGACAGCCTTTGACCTGCGCGAGTTGGGCGTCTCGACGGAGGTCGTCGCCGCGGACCTGACCAAGGAAACCGCGATCGCTCGACTCGTCGATCGCGCCTGGGACTTTCTCGACGAACCCAATGTCTGGGTCAACAACGCAGGCGCCGATGTGCTGACGGGGGACGCGGCCGAGGAAAGCTTTTCGCGAAAACTGCGGCGGCTTCTCGAAGTCGACATCGTGGGCACGATCGAACTGTCGCGGCGCGTCGTCAATCGCTTGATGGAGTCGGAACTCAATCCGCCGCCCTCGCTGACCTTCATCGGTTGGGACCAGGCACCGCATGGAATGGACGGCGACGCGGGCCAAATGTTCGGCCCGGTCAAAGCGGCGGTGATGGCTTACGCAAACAGTCTCGCGCAAGAAGTCGCACCGCATATCCGCGTCAACACCGTCGCGCCGGGATGGATTCGCACCGCATGGGGCGAGAGCACCAACGATTACTGGGACCGTCGAGCCAAAGACGAAGCGTTGATGGGGCGCTGGGGAACCCCCGAAGATGTTGCGGCCGCGGTGTGCTTTGTGGCCGACCGCGACAACACGTTCTGCACCGGGCAAACGATCACCGTCAACGGCGGGTGGAGTCGGCGCTACGGTGAGGCTTGAAACTCAATAGGGTGAGGAAGCTCGATCGCCCCAGTAGGCAATTGCGACGAAGAAGGAGATTCCTCCGAAGACCAGCGGCAACAGCAGAAACAACAAGGCTCGCCACGGCATCCAACGCCGCGCCACGGCGTAGATCAGGAACATCCCCCACAACACCCACAGACTTCCTACCATCAAACTCAGCGCCGCGCGTCTCACGTCTGCCGGGTCATGAGCGAGGAACGGTTCATCTTCGGCGACCCATCCGAACAGTGGAATCGGCGGGATCGAAAGTGCGACGGCGGAAAGGAGAACGACGGGCCGCAGCCAACGCCTTTCGACCGGTGTTGTGCTCGACGTTTCCAGCGGATTGACCGGCGGTCGATAAGGATTCTCCGTCATCGAAATCACCTTACGCGCAACCGGACTCACTCCGGCGAACTTGTCGGCGACTCCGTCGAGTCGGCCTGTGGCAAACGGAAACAGATGGCTTGCCGATCGTTTCGAACCAACAGGTGACGTCCGGCGACGGTCGGGATGTTCCAGGTTTTAGAATCGAGCGCGGGCAATCGAAATAGCTCGCGATAATCGGTTGCGTCCGCCGCGACAAAGACGACGTCCCCCGCCTCGTCTTGGACGACGAGTGTTTCGCCGCAGAGGATCGCTTGTCCTTGGCCGGCCCGGCTCCGCCTCGGTTGAATCCATAATCGCTTGGGCGGGTCCGAGAGTTGGACAGCCTGTAGCGCGCCGTTTCCGATCCCGAATCCGATGTCGCCGCGGACGCAGGTGTGATTGAACTTGGTTTGCAATACCCGCGAACTTGTCCAAATGGCCTCGGCTTTCCATTTCGATGCGCGAGTCACTTCGACCAACGCGCTGCCGCCACCGTAGCCTTTACCGAGCAGAATTTGACTCTCTCCGGCAGGTATCGCCGAAGCACATGTCGCACCGCCGTTGGTTTGGCCGTACCACTCAAAAGACCAGAGTTGTTGGCCGTCCTCGAGACGATGCCCGGAAACCGTCTTCTCGTTAACGGAAACGATTTGCCGAAGTCCGCCCAGCGTGGCGATGATCGGCGAGGCATAACTGAGTTGATCGTCACCGCCCCGCCAGCGTTCGTCGCCTGTTGTCGAATCAAATGCGATCAGACTCTTCGGGGGTGAATCGTCGTCGGGTCCGCCGAGCGAAACGATACACATCCCATCGACCAGCAACGGCGAAATCGAGTAGCCCCAAGTTGCGGCACTTTCAAACGATGCTTGATCCCAACCGGCGAGTTCAAGCAAGTTCTGTGTCCAATGGGTGCGACCGGACTGGAGATCGACGCACCACAGATACCCCGTCGCGGTGGTGGCATAAACGCGGTCGCCATCAATCGTCGGAGTGGAGCGCGGGCCGATTCCGCCGAGCAGGTTTTCGTGTCGCGCAGGGATTTGCTTGATCCAAATCAGCTTTCCGTCGGCGAGCCGATAACAGGTCAAACACTCGACGTCATCGCGCTGCTCCATCGTGACCGCCAAACCTTGGTCGACTGAAAACGACGACCACCCTTCGCCGATACCGATGTCCCAGAGGACTTCGATTTCCGTGTCACTTTCCGGCACTCGGAATTCGCACTCGGTTTGGACACCGTTTCGCTCGTCGCCGAGAAACTGACGCGATGTCGCGAGTTGCGTGGGCGAGTTTGCGTCGTCCGTCGCCCCGGCATCGGCCTGCGAGTCGGTCGCCGATTCGTCAGCGGGTTCAGCAATTTCCAACTCTTGCAATTCGCGATCCGGAGAAGCCGCGAAACGCCAGGAGAACTGCGGCAGCATTTCGCCGCTGAAACCCTCGAAACGAAACAGGACCATCGTCACGGCAGAGAATCCGACAATGATCATCGGGAGCAAATACCAATCCCGATCCTCCGCAAGCAGATACTTCTGCAGCCGATACAGAAGGAACAGCAAGCCCGCCGACACCGCGATGGTGGCGAAAATGTTGGCCCGCTGGTGGTCGATTTCTTGTGCGACGGACTGAATCGCAATCGCGATCCCCACACTCAGGCCCAGCGCGACGAATCCGGGCCAGAGCTTGGGAGCCTCCCGGGCAGAAGCGGTTTCCACGGTGTCCTCTTCGGTTTGAATCTCTTCGGAGGCAGGCTCTTCATTCATCAGGCGAGGGGTCCGCAAGCGTGAAGGGTTGGGATACGATGGGCGGGCCGAGGTATTTCGCTCTTCGTTGACCGATCTTGTTTTTATCCATGATGCAGCAAGCTTACGAGACCGCTCAACGGCTGCGTGAAAACATGGAATCGGTGTTGCTCGGTAAGTCCGAGACGATCCGTTCGATCGTCTTGACGTTATTGGCGGGCGAGCATTTGTTGCTCGAAGACGTCCCCGGCGTCGGTAAAACGCTTGCGGCCAAAGCCCTCGCGGGCAGCATCGACACGACGTTTTCGAGAATCCAATTCACGCCCGACTTGCTCCCGAGCGATATCACGGGAAGCTCAATCTATCGAACCGACACCCAGGACTTTCAATTCAACCAAGGTCCGATTTTCGCGAATGTCGTCTTGGCCGATGAAATCAATCGGGCCCCGCCGCGGACGCAGTCGGCGCTACTGGAAGCGATGAGTGACCGCCAAGTATCGGTCGACGGTACGACCTATAGACTGCCACAACCATTCATCGTGGTCGCGACGCAGAATCCCTTTGAGTTTGCGGGTACCTATGTGCTACCGGAAAGCCAAATGGACCGTTTCCTGATGCGGACGGACATCGGCTATCCGGCGCTGGAGAGCGAACGCAACGTGCTGGAGTCGCACCGCGATGGCGAACCGGTGGAGTCGATCCAAGCGGTCGTGAGCACCGACGATGTGATCGCCGCTCAGCAAGCGACTCGTTCGGTCCGGTTCGATGACACGCTCCGCGACTACTTGCTCGAAATCGTGACCCAGACTCGGCAATCGGGAACGTTTCGATTGGGTGTCAGTCCCCGCGCGGCGCTGAGCTTCTATCGCGGGTGCCAGGCACGGGCCATCACCGAGCAGCGCGACTTTGTCACCCCCGACGATGTGAAGCAGTTGGCGGTTTCGACGCTTTCGCACCGCGTCCTTCTCGATGACTATCTCGGCGATTCGAACCGTGCGGCGGCGGAGGAACGGATGACAGAAATCCTGCGACGTGTCTCGGTGCCGGTATGAACCGATCCGACTCGGGGGCATCGGTGACTCGATTCGGCATCATCGGGACGGGGCGAATCACTCGTCGATTGGTAGCCGATTTGCAATCGAGCGAGGGCGTGCGGGTGACCTCGATCGCCAGCCGTTCTCAGGATCGCGCCGATTGGTTTGCTTCCCAGTACGGAATCGCATCGGCGGTCGAAGGCTACAACAACCTGCTTTCGCGCGACGACGTCGATGCGGTCTACATTTCATTGCCCCCCTCGATGCACTGCGAGTGGTGCCTCCGATCGGCCGAAGCGGGCAAGCACGTGTTGTGCGAAAAGCCGTTGGCGATGAATGTCGACCAAGTTCTCGAAATCCACCGAGCCTGTGACGCCGCCGGTGTGCGATGGCTGGACGCCACCGGGTGGCCTCATCACGCGCGGACGCACCGCATGCAGGAACTTGTTCAAGCAGGGACGCTCGGAAAACTGGGGCACCTCTCTGCGGCCGTGTCGTTCTACCGGCCCTTTCAATCGGGTGAGCATCGGCTGGATCCGGAATTGGGTGGAGGCTGTTTGCTCGATCTCGGTTGGTACGCCGCCGGAATCAGTTGCTTTTTCGTCGGGAAAGCCCCCCAAAAAGTCTTCGCGGACACGATCGAGGAAAGCGGCGTTCCGCTGCGGACCCACGCAATGTTGTGGTTCGACGGCGACATCACCGCGGGGCTGTCTTGCGGATACGACACCGCAACGCGAAAGTGGTGTGAGGTTGCCGGCAGCGAAGCGTCGCTCATTTGCGATGACTTCACACGCCCCTGGATCGAACGGCCGACGCGTTTTCAGATTCAACATGCCAGCGGCGAGGTCGAATCATGCGAAGTGCCCGACCAGCAGGAGCGGCGCATGATCGAAACGCTTGTTAGCGACCGGCCCCTGGAAGCTTTCCACCGTCAAACACTTCAGACCCAGGCGATCCTGGATGCGCTGTCTCGATCGAGTCGAGACGGCGTGCCAACGCCCGTGCACCTTCCGTCCTTTTAGAGCATCATGCGCGTCGTCGTCGCCATCGTTCAACCGACCAAACTCTCGAGCGTCCGAGATGCGCTGCGCGAATTGGAAATCGAAGACATCACGGTATGCGATGCGATGGGCTACGGTCGGCAACGTGGACAGAGTGCACTGTTCCGGGGCAACGAGTACAAGGTGGACTTGCTTCGAAAAATAGTGGTCGAGGTGCTGGTGAAAGACGCGATGCTGGAGACCGTGATCGATGCAATCAGCCGTCGCGCTCTGACCGGATCGAGCGGGCAGATCGGCGACGGAAAAATCTTCGTCTTGCGCGGTGTCGGCATCGGCGATGTCGATGACATCGGCCACCGGC
>JBCBOT010000130.1:0-20061 GCA_039821165.1 Planctomycetota bacterium
GGCACAGAGTTGAATTGTGCCGCTCATCCCAGATCGCTTTTCCATGGTGACTCCGGCTCGTTCCGGGACTTGACGATGCTGCTCGTTGATTCACTTTCCAAGTCCTTTCAGCTTGACGACCGTGTTCTGGTGGCGGTCGATGACGTGACGTTCCAGATTGAGACCGGCGAAGTTTTTGGCTTGCTCGGACCCAATGGTGCCGGCAAAACAACAACGATGCGGATGATCTTAGGTCTCCTTGAACCCGACGCGGGGTTTGCCCAAGTCGATGGCGTCCGGACAGCGGATGATCCCGCAGCAGTGAAGAGTCGTCTCGGTTTTGTCTCCGCAAGTGATGGCGTTTATCCCTGGCTGACCGTCCGGGAGATGCTGCTTTACTTCGCGGACCTCTACGCCGTGGACTACGCCGAGGCCTGGAGCCGGTGCGAAAGTCTGGCGGACATGATGGATATTCGGCATTTACTAGATCGTCGTGCCGGCGAACTGAGTACGGGGCAACGTCAGCGGGTCACCCTCGTGCGAGGATTGATACACGATCCGCCCGTCATGCTGTTGGACGAGCCGACGCGTGGACTAGATGTTGTGGGCGTTCAAACGATCTTTGACTACATCGATATTTTGCGTCGCGGCGGCAAGGCGGTGGTTGTTTGCACCCACCGATTGGATGAAGCCGAACGCCTCTGCGATCGTTTCGGACTTCTCTACAACGGTAGCCTCAAGCACTGCGGGACGATGGACCAACTCCGCGACGAAACCGGGCATCAGTCCTTGGTGGACATCTTTGTGGACCTCATCAGGACTTAACCGCGTTGTCTGAAATCATCGAGCCTCCGCACGAGGAGCCGCCGAAGCGCCTTTCGCAACCCCGTAGTCGTCTCGCACGACTGTGCCAGAAAGAGCTCCGTGAAACACTCCGGGATCGCCGCACGATCATCACCTTGTTGTTGATGCCGCTGTTGGTCTATCCGCTTTTGAGCATGGCGTTGAACCGATTCTTGGTCAGCGCCGCCGCCGGAACCACCGAGGAGGTTCCGTACACGATCGGTGTTGCCACGATCCCCGAAAAGAATTCGCTCGACGCTTGGCTTACCGATGAAATGAGCCAACCACCCGATGCGATTTTGGAATCCAGTGGTGGCACGCTCGCGAAGCTGCAGGTCTACGTTTGCAACTTCGATGACGTCGGGGAGATCGATCCCGTCGAGGCGCTCAAGCAAAACCGGATCGATGTCGCTTGCGCTGTCAGCGCGGGTGAGCCGCCCAGTGTCGAAATCACCGCATACAACGGGGATGCCGCCAGCCAGTCGGCGCGGCGGATCTTGGTCGAACGCCTGCATTGGCTGCGGATGCGCCGTGGAGAATGGGTTGCATCGCAATTGACACAGTATCAACCACCGACGACGGTCAACGTGACGGCGATCGGTGAATTGGAACAGCCATCAATGCTCGGAACGATCGTGCCGCTAGTTTTGGTGCTGATGACGATTACGGGCGCCGTCTATCCGGCAATCGACCTGACTGCCGGCGAGCGCGAACGTGGGACAATGGAATCGCTCATGGCCTCGCCGGTCCCCCGCTCGTACATCCTGTTTTCGAAGTACGTGGCGGTGGTGGTCGTCGCATTGCTCACCGCGATTGCGAACCTCTTGGCAATGTTCACGACGCTCTGGGCGGGACGGTTGCTGCCGCTACTCACGGGGGGACAAGAGGGGTTCCCTTGGATCGCGGTCTTGCAGATCCTCGGACTGCTCGTCTTGTTCAGTGGTTTCTTCGCTGCCGTCTTACTTTCGCTGACCAGTTTCGCGCGGTCGTTTAAAGAGGCGCAGGCCTATTTGATTCCGATCATGTTGTTGTCGTTGGCGCCCGGCATGTTGTCTTTGATGCCTGGAGTTTCGCTCAGTGGACCCTTGGCAATCGCGCCCTTGATCAACATCGTGCTTCTCGCCCGCGAAGTCTTGCAGGGGACCGCGACCGCCGGATCGGCATTGATCACAATCGTGAGCACGGTCGGTTACGCGGCGGCGGCAATCGCGATCGCCTCCAAACTGTTTGGGAACGACGCGGTCACTCGCACCAGTTCCCAATCGTTCGGTTCGATGCTGCGTCGACCCGAGCAAATGGTTCCGACGCCGTCACCTCAAACGGCGGCGATGATGTTGGCGTTGCTGGTACCGGTTTACTACTTAGTCAGCAGCGTGCTTTCTCGCGTGGCGCCTGAGCTTTCGATCGTGACTTCACTCGCGCTCAATGCGCTTGCGCTCGCGGTGACATTCGGTGGTGTTCCGTTGGCGGCTGTTCTGTTAACTCGGTGTCAAATTTCGACGACGTACCGACTTCAGGCCCCCGGTTTACTCGGGGTGATCGGAGCGATCTTGATCGGGTTGGGAGCTTGGGGCATCGCCCACGAGTCGTTCGTGATTGCGGAGCAACTGGGCCTCGGGGGACTGGAGGTGGACAAGGTCGCAAGGGCTGAGGGCGCTGTTGAGAAGATGAAGACCGCGCCGGCGTGGTTGTTGCTTTTCGCCCTCGCGTTGACACCGGCCGTGATCGAGGAATTCTGTTTTCGCGGCGTGCTCTTCTCGGCGCTCGGCAAGGTCCTTTCGCCACGTCGGTTGATCTTCGTGACGGCTTTCATCTTCGGCCTTTTTCACGTGACCACTGGAAGCGTGCTGCTGCTGGAGCGGTTTATTCCGACAACACTCGTCGGGCTGATTCTCGGTTGGATCGCCTACCGAACCGGAAGTGTCTGGCCGGGAGTTGCCATGCACTTCACCTACAACGGTCTGCTGAACTTGGTGATCAAGTATCAGGACGAACTCAACGCGAAAATCGGTGGCGAGGAAAGTATCGGGCATCTCCCGTTGACCTGGCTGGTGGGCCTGACGGCGATGACAGCGATTGGCATCGCGGTCGTGTGGGTCGGAACGCGTCAACGCTCGATTCCGGCGGAAACGGCGACAACCCTGGAGCCCTCGCCGTAAACGAAAAGCTCTCGGGATCGCTCGGCCGGGGCCCAATTTCGTAGTCCGGTGGATCGTGTAGGATGACGGTCTTGTGTTCATCCCCTTTTTCCCATGACACCCAATGTCCGAGCCCGATTCCGGTGGCGATCCGAATGATGCCTACGTCGTTGTTGCCAGACGCTATCGACCGCGTGGTTTTGATGAACTCGTCGGCCAGGAGCATGTCGGGCGGGCCCTGACCAACGCCATCGAGACCGGCCGTGTCGGGCACGCCTACCTATTCACCGGTGCGCGGGGAGTCGGGAAAACGAGTACGGCGAGAATCTTTGCCAAGGCGCTCAACAATCCAGGCGGGCCAAATGCCGCGCCGGATAACGAGAGCGACGTCGCCAAGGCGATTGATTCCGGTGAAGACATCGACGTGATCGAGATTGATGGTGCCAGCAACCGGGGCATCGACGAGATCCGACAGCTCCGCAGCAATGTCGGAGTCCGCCCAAGTCGATCTCGCTACAAGATCTACATCATCGACGAAGTCCACATGCTGACGCAGGCGGCGTTCAACGCGCTGCTCAAGACGCTGGAAGAACCACCCGAACACGTCAAGTTTATTTTCTGCACGACCGATCCGGAAAAGATGCCGATCACCGTGCTCAGTCGCTGCCAGCGGTTCGATTTCGCGCCGGTGGAAGTTCCCAAGATCGTGCAGCGATTGCGCGAGATCATCGAGGCCGAAAATGCATCCGCCGAAGACACCGCGCTCGAGTTGATTGCTCGGCGTGCAGCCGGCTCGATGCGCGACAGTCAATCGTTGCTCGAACAGGTGCTCAGTTTCAGTGACGGCACGCTGACCGCCGATCAAGTTCACGCGATGCTTGGGACGGCGGACGATGAACGGCTTCACGCGCTCGCGCACGCCATGGCCGAACGAGATGCAGCGGCTGCGCTCCAGCAATTGGACGCGGCGGTCGACGCTGGTGTTGATGCCGGTCGGTTTGCCGAACAACTTCTCGGCTACTTTCGCGATTTGATGGCCGTCACCGTCGGGTGTGATGCGACGTTGCAGCGGCACACCGCTGCCTCAATGCATGACGAGTTAAAGTCGCTCGGCGAGAAGTGGGGCTTGCAAACGGTCTTGGCCGTTGTGGCGTTGATCGATCAAACGCTCGTCCGTATTCGCTTGAGTGTTTACGCGCGGGTGTTGCTCGAAGCCACAGTGATCCAGATTTGCAACCTCCCCGACCTTCAAGCGATCGCCGATCTTGCGGAAGCGGCGGGAGAAGGCAAACCGCTTGCGAAAGCTCAAAAAAAAAAGCAGCCCATTGAGCCGCGGCTAACGTCCGCTCCAGAATCGACGGAGACAGATTCGGAGGTCGGGACCCCGAGTCCTCCGACAATGCGTACCGACGCGCCGAGTCAGGTGCCCGCGACGGAGCCTGCTGATTCGCTGGAGTCGACCCTGGTTCCTGCTTCGATGCCGGGGGCGGCGCCGATCGCTGAGACTGCTTCAGCAACGAAGGCACCCGCGGCGCCGACAGCCCCCGAGGCAGCGACGGCGTTGGACGATACGAAACCCATGGTTTCGCTCAACAAGACGAACGTTCGAGCGGTTTTTGACGCGGCACTGACGGATGTTGAGCAAATGATCGCATCAACGGCTGCATTGGCAACGCGAGTCGAACTCGAGGGCGAATCTCAGGTTCAGGTGGTCTTCGCGAGCGACAACAAGATGGCAATGGATCGGATGGATCGAGCTGAACACCGCACTGCGGTTTGTGATGCCATCGAACGTCACACCGGACGTCGCGTTGCCCTGAATCTTCGTTTGGATGCCAGTACGGCGAAGGCCCCCACTCCCAAAGCAACGCCAAAGCTGACCGCGAAAGAGAGAATGGAACGTCTGCGAGAGATCGAGTCGAATCCGTGGGTTCAGACGGTCGTCGAAACGTTTCAAGCGGAGATCGTCAAAGTGGATGCCAACTAGATGAATGTCCTAGCTGAAACGCGTCTTCACGTCCTCTCGCAGTAAAAGCACGATCGCCCAGATTCCGAACGGGATTCCGAGGACCAAGCAGGAGCTGCAAAACGGGATCACCGAGACGACTGCGGCGGTCATCGCCAGCGGATACATCTTGAGACGAAGCATTTGAATGCAGCCCGCAATCACGATGATGCTGGTCAGCGGCATCAAGATCAGCATCCCATAGAAGCCAAACTTTTGACCGACCTCGAATCCAGGTGGAGCGTCTGGAGGTGGGGCTGGCGGGCCGATCATCGTGGCGAACCCGACGTTTAAGATGCTGTAGAGCAACCACAACGATGCGATCACCAGCAAGATGATGGCCGGCGCCATCAAGGGATTGGAGGCGTTGATTGGTGGCTGATGCTGTTGTTGGAACGTTGGCGAATATGGATTGTCGGACACGCTGGGACTCCAGCGGGGGTGAGCGAACCGCTCGCAGTTTAGCACTGCCGCTGGACCCGGGAAACATGCCGACGCCGTCGGCAACGAGCTTGGCTATTCGCTTCTCGACGCGCGTTTGGTTTCACCACTTCCACGACGCACACCGGATGAACTTCGCACCACGTAGGCGTCTGGCCCTTCATCCACACGTTGGTAGGCTTGGCGATAGGTGTCACCGTAGCCGTATCCATAGGACTGGTAGACACCGCTGGCACTGCACTGATAGCCCGTGAACCCCTTTCCAATCTTGAGCTTGTTCACGATCACGCCGGCGACCCGAGTGCCGGACCAACGAAGGATGGAGATCGCCTCCTTTGCGTTCGGCTTGCTGTGTCGGCAAATTCGCATCACCAACAGTGCCGCGTCGACGTGAGAGGTCACAATCGTCGGGTCGCTCACCATCAATAGGGGCGGCGTATCAACGATGACATAGTCGTAGTGGGCACGAACCACTTGGAATACGTCGGCCAATTTCGCGAGCGTCAACGCTTCTGCGGGATTCGACGGAAGTGCCCCACACGGCAAAACATCCAGATGCTCGATGGGCGTCCGATGAATTGCCTCACTGATCGAAATCTCATCGTTGAGGACATTCGTCAGTCCGACAGCGGACTCCAACTGAAACCGCGTCGACAGTTTCGGACTCCGCAAATCCAAATCGATCACCAACGTTCGCTTGCCGGTGAGTGCGAGTGAGCAGCCCACGTTCGCGGCAATGGTGCTTTTTCCATCGCCGGGGAGCGGACTGGTGACCTGAAAGACCTTGCTCTCTTCCTGGCGCTGTTCGAAGACAGCCGCTGTGCGAACCGTGCGAATGGACTCGGCCGCGGGTGAAAACGGTCGATGAATGACGGTCAAGCTCTCGTCAAGGCCATTCATTTCCGGTTTGACGAATCCTTTCATCGGGTCGATGGGAATGTGGGTTAGCACGGGCAACCCGAGTGTCGACTGAATCTCTTGCTCACTTCGAAACGTCTTTGCGGTGGCTTCCAAAAGGATCGCCAGCAAAGTGCTGACCGCGACGCCCAGCAGTCCGTAGAGCGAGAGGTTCTTTTTCAGATTGGGGCCTGTCAAAAAGGCTTTGCCCGTGTCGAGTAGCGGCGAAACATGAATACCGCCGTTGGCATCAACCAGGCTCAACTCCGAGAGTTTTTGTTCGAGTTGAATCAGCATGCCCTGAATGCTGGCGATCCGCCGACGAAACGACGCATCCGTTTCCTCCGCCTTTTTGAGTTCGTCTGCGGACTCTTTGGCAACCGCGATTTGGTTTTCAAGGCCGACGAGATCATCTCGGCGGATCGTCAATCGTTCCACAAGACCTCGGACATAGGCTTCGATAGCGATGCGGGCTTGAGAGCGTCTCGCATCCAAGGACAGAACTTCCTCTTCGTCCACTTGGTATTCTGCGGTCAACTCCTTCCGGCGGACCGCAACCATCTTGTTGAGTTCGTTCAAACGTTTCTGTGAACTCTCGATCTGTAGCGAAATCGATTTCACTTCAGGATGAGAATCACCGTATTCCGCCAGCAGTTGCTCACGTCGTATTTCGAGCGGAACCATTTTTTGCTTCACGGAAATGCGTTGCAATTCCAGGTCGTGCGCCGCGAGGTTTGCGATCGAGGGACCATTTCCATCGCCGGACGGGTATTCCCTGGCGGAACGCTGACTAAGCACCATTTCGACCATCAACGGGTCCTTCACACGTTCTTGCGTGCTAACCGCGAATCGATAATCGCTATCGAGTTCTTGAATTTCATCGACCAACTCATCTCGACGCTTTTGGAGTTGGCCTTGCCGCAGGCGATGTGGATTCACGACATGACCGTTGGAATCCCACTCGAGGCAAACGCTGTCCCGAAACGCTTGGTAGTCCGCTTCCAGTTGAACCTGCTTGGGTAACAGTTTGCTTTGTGCACTGCTGATCAAATTCCCGAACTCTTCCACGCTCGCTTCGCGCTCATCCTTGAAGTATTGACGAATCGCATCGCTCAGGGCATTGACCGCCACGACGCAGGTTCGCGGGTCCTTTCCATCGAAGCTCAGCTCACCGATCACTCGATCACGGGAGTCGCCTCGTCCCGTCACCATCTGGAATTTCACCCCGCTCCGCAACATTGAAATGAGCTGAGGTTTCCCCATGCTGCGAAGCGCGGGGACGTTTTTCAATTGCTCATCGTTTGCGACCTGCCTAAGGATCGCATCGGAGCCGATGAGCGAGTCGATCAACTTTCCACTGGGTATCCCTCCGACGACCAAACCCGTACTGGTTTCGAGAGCCATCGGTTTATCGCTTTTGAGCATGAGTTGAGTGCTCGCGCGATAGGTCGCGGGTTGACTTCGATGAATCGCATAGCCGACGCCGAAACTGATAGGAATGATGGCCGCGAACAGCCAGCGGAACCGCCAGAGTATCGAAATCGCATTTTCACCCTGCGCACCGATTTGGGCGAACTCTGCGTTCGCTCGGTTCGGCGTGAGTGAACTCCCCGATGGATCAAACATGACACCCCACATCCAAAGTAGCAGTCCGTCGGCTCTCGCCGATGGACTCGTGCGCCATGCGTCCCACCGCCGGCTTTTAGTTAGGTGGACTCGGAACGGTCTGTTCCGGTAACGATTCAACGACGGCCACGCGACGGTGGGGGCTGAAGCTGTCCATCGAAAGATGAATCGTCATCCATTAACGTCCGAAGGGAGCCTAGGTTTGTGGTTTCACGGCGAAGTGCCGCCAGAACGAAAACTGTTGACGGAGTTCCCTCAACGATGTGTGGCGAACTCACGAAGTCGCCACCTGGATGAGTTGTTTTGAGTCGTGATAATGGGGCGAAGCACGAAATCACGATGGAGCCACCCGTGGGTGACAACGCCAGGCAAATCTTACGCCACTACTTTGGTTACGAGGAGTTTCGAACGAGACAGGCCGAGGTCATCGAGCATGTCAACGCAGGTCGACATGCGATGGTCGTCATGCCGACCGGGATGGGCAAATCGCTCTGTTACCAAATCCCTGCACTTCAGCAAGAGGAACCAACGTCTCTCGTATTGGTCCTGTCGCCACTGATCGCTTTGATGCAGGATCAAGTCGACTCGCTGCTACGTCGCGGCATCGACGCCGCCTACGTCAACTCCTCACTCGATCGCCAGACACGACTCACGCACTACGAAGAAATCGCGGAGGGTAAATTCCGGTTGCTGTTCGTGACCCCCGAGCGGTTCCGCAAACCCGATTTCTGCGACGCGATCGGGAAACGGAACGTGACACTTCTCGCGATCGATGAAGCTCACTGCGTCAGCCAATGGGGCCATGACTTCCGACCCGACTACACGCGAGTGGCTGAGATCCGTCAACAACTAGGCAATCCGACAACCGTCGCGCTCACCGCCACGGCGACGGCCGACTGCCGACGTGACATCTACCGGCAAATCGGCATCGACTCGTCAGAAATACAGTTGTTCCATGAAGGCATCGAACGCCCCAACCTCAAACTCGATGTGTGGGAGGTCTACGATGAGCAGGCGAAACTCGATCGACTCGGTGAGGCGCTTGCCGATCCAGAGTTTCAAAGCGGTAGCGTGATCGTCTATTTTTCGCTGATCAAAACGCTGCAGCGCTTTAGCGACTCGTTGCTTGCCGACGGTGTCGATCATGTCTGCTACCACGGCGACTTGCCACGAAATGTGCGGCGTCGCGTCCAGGATGAGTTTATGAACGGAGATGCCGACGTGGTGTTAGCAACCAACGCGTTCGGTATGGGAATCGACAAGGAAGACATACGCATGGTGATTCACGCCGAAACACCCGGCAGCATCGAGTCCTACTATCAAGAGGTGGGACGAGCGGGCCGCGATGGTCTGCCGAGTCGCTGCATCTGGATGTACGCGCAGGAAGACCTCATGACGCAGATGCAGTTCATCGAGTGGTCCAATCCGGACGCGGCGTTCTACACTCGGCTCTACCAATTATTGGTGGAACGCGGTGAGCAGTGCCGCGCGTTCGGACTGGAGTGGATGAACGGTGAACTGCAACGCCGTAGCAAGCACGACCATCGGCTGGCGACGGCGATCGCGATTTTAGATCGCCACGGAACGATCGCGGGCCCTCGACCGCCGGAGTGCTTTGACGTCTTGGGGCCACTCCCCGAACGTTTGCAGGACGAAGATCATCTCGCCGAAAAAAAACGCCGTGACCAACAACGCCTTTACGCGATGGTGCAACTCGCGGCCGAGACAGGCGACCGCAAAGACTTCTTAAACGACTACTTTTTGGCGGAGGACCCGGAGGCGAGATCGTCTGATTGATGTGTAGTTAGCGAATGTAATGCAGGTGTTTTTCGCCGCGGATTAAGACGCCTCCCTTCATGGGGATCGGTGAGCCGATGACGGGTTCACCGAAGTCATTTTCCGAAAGCAGCTTGAACCCCGATTCGTTCACGGAGGCGACAAATACCACTCCGTCTTCTCGCGGAGCATAGAGTTTGCCGCCGGCGATCAGCGGAGAGGCGTAGAACTTGTTGCGATTCTTCGGAAATGCGTCGCTCCACACCGTCTTTCCGGTCGCCGGGTCAAGGCATTCCACTTGGCCATGATCGCGAACCAAATACAGTTTGCCCTGATAGCCGACGGGGGATGGCACGAAGGTGCCGACGTCATCGCGATACCACGCGTGGGCCTTGTTTGAATCCGCACCGAGTTGAATCCCATGAAGCTGCGGGATTCTTCGGTCGTTGCGTCCGTAGGCCACGACAGCGATGTCCTCGAAGAGCACCGGCGTCGCGATCGAAGGCCAGAGTTTGTTTTTCTCGGGATTGAAATCACCACAGGACCAAATGACACGTCCGTCTCCCGCATCGTGCAGTGTCAGGTGTTCCGCACCCCACACGAGAATTGACTGGCGACCGCCGTATTGCATCACGATCGGCGTGGCGTAACCGTGGTCGCACTCGACGGGTGTGTCATAGTTGCGGTCAACCTTCCACGCCAACTCTCCCGTCTCTTTATCAAACGCAGCGACCCAGGAATCGCCCGCGTGCATCCGCGCAAAGACGACATTGTCTTCGGTCAAAACCGGTGAGGTGCCGTGGTCCCAGAACAGCTCCGCTTTCCCAAAACGCTTGGTCAGGTTCGTCTGCCACCGAATCGATCCATCCTTTTCCACCGCTGCGAGAGTCCCACTCTTGAAGTAGACGAAGACCGAATTCCCGTCGCTGATGGGAGAGGCGTTGCAACCGGAGCCGTTCTTATGTTTGCCGCCGACTTCGCGTTCAAAAACAGTTTGCCACAATTGCTCGCCCGCCGTTGAAAACGCCAACAACGCGTCCCTTTCGTCGACCGGCGCGGTCAAAAAAATCGTGTCGCCGACGAGAATCGGAGTGGAGCAGCCCTTACCCGGCAATGCCGCTTTCCACTCGGTGCGGGAGGGGCTCAGTTCCGATGGGAAGTCGCCGCTGGAAAGGCTGCCAAGGTCATCCACACCGCGCCAACTCGGCCAATCAGCCAGGACTCGCGGCGCGAGGCAAAGGAGAAGGGCGAGCACGCGCATGCTTCGTGAGAAAACAATCATTGGGAGGACCTGTAAAAGTGGAGCGCGGACGGGGGTTGAGTGTATCGCGATTGGATCAACGCGGTTCATCGCGTGTTCGCCAATTGTCGTAGTGTTCGGCGGATTGTCCCGCCCAGAATGGCGAGGAATCCCATAAAGGGACCGTCGCGAGGTTGGATTCCCATTCACCCAGCATCTCGAAGAGCTCGGACTTCCGTTCAGGCTCGGAGCCGCCCAGATCCGCGGACTCTCCCATGTCTTCACGGACCCGGTAGACCTGTGCGGGTCGGTGGGAAAGGCGGATCATTTTCTCGTTTCCATCGAGAACGGCGGCTTGTCCCTGCAAACGCCAAAACAAGCGTCGCGGAGGACCTTGAATGCCATCGACCAATTGGGGCAGGAGATCGATGCCATCGTGAGTGCCAATCGCCGCGACCATCCGTTTTCGGTTTTTCGCATCTTCATGTTCCATCGGTTCTGAAAGCGGAAGTGGTTCCGCGCCGGCGGCGGCGAGAAACGTCGGCAACAGGTCTAGCGAACTGACGGTCGTCTCAAGACGGTCGCCACGGCGGACCTTCTTCGGCCAACTCCAGATCATCGGAATGCGTATGCCGCCTTCGCGGAGGCAACCTTTCGCGCCGCGTAGAGGTCCGTTCCAGCTCGCATTACTCGTTGCCCCGCCATTGTCGGAAAAGAAAACCACGAGGGTGTTGTTCCATTGCTGCGTCTTTTCCAAATGCGAACGCAGGCGACCGATGCCGCGATCGAGCGCGAACATCATCGCCGCGTAGGTGCGACGTTTTTCATTGGCGATGTGTTCAAATTGCGAGAGGTCTTCCGGGGTCGCGTGCATCGGCCCGTGAGGAGCGTTGTACGAGCAAAAAAGAAACCAAGGCTGGTCCTTCGGTTGACGGTCGATGAATCCGATCGCTTCATCGGTGAAAAAGTCTGTGAGGTAAGGCTTGGAGAAAGACCCGACGGGCTCTCCGTTGCGTTCGATCGAATGTTTGACCCTTTCCGGAAAGTAATGGTGGCTGCCGCCGAGCATTCCACAAAAGTAATCGAATCCCCGCGAGTTCGGATGGAAGGCCGACGACGTGCCGAGGTGCCATTTCCCGATCAGGGCGGTCGCGTAACCAGCGGCACCAAGGTGGTCTCCGAGCGTCTTCTCAGATGGCGGGAGGCCGAGCAGCTCGGGTCGAGTCGGGTATCGGTTCGAACCCTTGTTGAGGTTACCCTCGTATCCGAATCGTCTCGGATCGCGCCCGGTCATGAGTCCGGCACGAGACGGAGAGCAGACCGCACTGGCGACATACGCTTGCGTGCACAAAACACCTGACGCGGCCAACGCGTCCAAATGGGGCGTCCGCAACCCTTTGCTTCCCATGCAACCCAGATCGCCGTAACCCATGTCATCGGCGAGCAGGACCAAAATGTTCGGTTGGGTTGCGGCAGAGGGGATTGTCGCAACCAGGAACATTCCCAAGCAAAGAAGACATCGATTCACGAAAACACTCTCCAACGGTCCTGTTCACGGATGCAATTCGCCGAACGATTGTATTCTGCAATCCGGGCGTGGGTTTAGTCGTCGATCGAAGAGATCGCGATCGTTGCGATGCGTCCCGCAAGCCGATTCACCGAGCCTTTTCCGGCCGGATGGACGCGGTTGCTGAGGAAGAGAAAAAACAGATCGTGTTCAGGATCGATCCAGAGAACCGTGCCCGTGAATCCGCCGTGTCCGTAAGCACGTGGCGACATGTTTTCACCACGATTGGATGAGTAGCCCGTTCGTTTGTCCCAGCCGAGTCCGCGAAGGCTCACTTTCTGGCCTTCGACGATTCTGCGTGGTGAGGTCATCAGATCAACCGTTGCACGAGAGAGAATCCGATTCCCGCCGTACTCTCCACCCTGCAGCATCATTTGAGCGTAGATCGCGAGATCGTTGGAGGTCGAGAAAAGCCCCGCATGTCCCGCGACTCCACCCATCGCAAATGCACGCGGGTCATGAACTTCTCCTTTCATCCAATGTCCGTCACGACGCTCCGTCGCGGCGGCACGTGCCCGCAGCGTTTCAGGGGGCAAGAATCCTGTCTCGTGCATTCCGAGGGGGGCAAATAAGTGACGCTTTGAGAATTGGTCGACGTTCGATCCGCTGACTCGCTCGATGATGTCGTCGAGCAAAACAAAGCCGACGTCGGAGTAGACGAATCGCGATTGAGGCGGGTACATCGCTTTGAGCGCGTAGATGTTTTGAAAGGCCGCGGCGCGGCCGTCGCGATAGTCCGCAAGCGCGTTGTCGGGAATCAGCCCGGCCTGATGTGTCAACAAGTCTTCGATCGTGGCCGCTTCCTTGCCTGAGTTCGCGAACGAAGGAACATACTCCGAAACACGATCCCTCATCCGAAGGTCGCCGCGTTCGAAAAGGATCATCGCGCTCGTCGCAGTCGCGATCGGTTTTGTCAACGACGCAAGATCAAAGACCGTGTCAACGGTCATCGGGACACGGTCGGGTTCCAGCTGACGAAAGCCGAATGCCTTTTGATAGACAATCCTGCCGCGCCGGCCGATGGTCACCACGCAACCCGGCATCTTCTTTTTTGAGAGACCTTCCGCGACGACATCCGAGATCCGTGCGAGTCGATCGTCGCGCATGCCCACGGATTCGGGTTTTGCCCGCGGGAGTCCGTCGGCGAAAACAACCGACGATAGAAAGATCGCGAAAGTGAAAGGCAGTCCCGTCAGAGAGAATGCGAACGGTGTTGCGGTTCGTTGCAGCAGTGGTTGTCGTGACATCGCGTGATTCGGGAGCATCAAACGCCGAAGGCGGGTCGATTGAGACTAGAAAATACAGGACGGGATAGCCAAGGGAATGTGGACAAGCACTGCGCCGCCCAGCGACGCTTCCAACGGCTCTCCAAGGCGCGGGCAACTCGGTGACACAACCGTTGTCGTGGAAGAAGTTGCTGTCGCAGGGTAGCACGCCAAATGCTACCGAGATCGCCGGCAGGCTCCGTCGCAATGACTCGCGCGGCCGCGATACCCGAACACATCGCCCACGTCATTCCCTCGCCCGTAAACGGCTCAACGTAACCCGCCGCATCACCGATTGCGAGAATGGGGCCTTGTCCCGCGCTTCGGCGGCGACGGAGTCGAGGCGTCGCCAAGACGGGGGTGAAGGGTTCGAGGTTCGGAAAGCCCAAGCCGGATCGTTCCAGGATTCTTGTCACACGCTCCGCAGGCGCTGAGACTTCGCTGGTTTCGCACCGGAGTGCGGCGGCAACATCCACTGATCCGTCGCGCAACTCGACAACGCCGACATAGCCGTCTTGATCGCAGGCCATGTAGACCGTTCCGGGACGCACCGAACTTGCGCTGTTGTTACTCACCAGGAACGAGACGCCGAAGGGCCCCGACGGTGTTTCTTCCCATGGCAAGAATCGACTTCCACCGCTTGCGTTCAAACCTGTCGCGAGCACCACGCAGTCAACGCGTTCGCGAGACGTGGTGCCATCGTTCAATTCGATCAATTCGACTTGGACTTGTTCGCCGATCTCAACGACCTTGGCGGAGACGCGTTCGCGAACGTCGGCGCCGGCGGCGGACGCTGCCTCCAGTAGTAGCGGGTCCAGTTTCAACCGCGAGATCGCGAGACCATCGGGCATCGGCAGTTCGACTCGCTTTCCATCAAACGCGCCGATCCAGCGACTCGTCGGGGCTCCGTATACGGAAGCTTGTTCGAGAACACCGAGCGTATCGAGGGCGCGGACGCCGAGCGGACCGAGACAGCATCCGCAGACCTTGTTGCGCGGAAATGTCGCCCGCTCGACGAGTTGCACACGAACACCGCGTTGCGCGAGAGCGATCGCGCAGGAGGCACCGGCGACGCCACCGCCGATCACCAAAACGCTTCGTCGTGGGTCGGAGTTCACGCAGCGGCCTCCAATTGTCTACGCGTAATGGAGGCGATCATTCGGCACGGCAGCACCCGTCGCACCGGGACATCGTGTCCCAAGGCTCTGCGTAACAGCGCTGCGAACTCCGATTTTGAATAAGCACCCTCGATACTCCGACGCGCGTCGACGTGCACCACGGGGGATCGGGTTGCCAGTCGAGCGCCGATCATCACGAGTAGCCAGTTGATGCGGGCACGCTCCAAGTCACACGCCAAGAATTGATCTGCAGCGGCGGCCATCGACTTCGCCAATCGGATCCCATCTTCGTCCTCAAGATGGTGGAAGAACAATGAGTTCGTGCAAATATCAAATCCGTCAGGCAATCCTTCAGAGAGGCAGTCGCGCTGCAGCGTTTCCATTTCGATTCCCGCGGCCTCGGCACGCTCCTTTTGGACTCGAACCGCAACATCACTGATATCCACCGTGGTGATGCTCAGTTGAATTCCGTCCCGTCGCGCGCGTTTCGCCCACGCGAGCGGCAAGTCACCCGACCCACTCGCGACGTCCAGCAAACGGACGTGGCCGTCATTTCGTCGTGCGGCGTCGCGAATGTAGCGATACATGGGCCCGGCGACCGCCGTCAGAGTGTTCAGACGAGTCAGTCCGCGCAATGCCGCCAGGTGCAATTCGGGTGACAAGTCGGGATCGTCCATCCACTCGTCTTGGAGATGACGTTGCAACGTCTCGCATTCCGTTGAGGGCTTTGAAGTGAGTCGTGACAGAATAGTCGCGCCGGCAATCGGTGTCGGATTGCGTTGAGTTAGCTTCCGACAAAACGATCCGCCAGCGAGCGTGCTCGAGCGAGGTCGTCGGTTCCTTGAACGAGGATTCTGCCATCCCGAAAGAGCGTCAACTGCGTCACCTCATCCAGCTCAAGTCGCGCGAAAAAACGAGTCTTCTTGACGCGTCCGATCGATTGCCAATGATTCGAGACGGCGGTGAGGTCGACTTCCCCGTGGCGACTTTGGATTTGGACGGTGTCTCGTCCGCACAGCGTGGTGTCACCTGACGGCAACGCGTCGCCATGAAGATATTCGAAGCGGCGTTCGCGGCAGGCGACACAGTCGGGGGCGAGACGATCGTCCAATTTGATTTGGCGAATGCGATTGGTCCAAAAGTCGATCGAGAGCACGTCAGCGGAAACCAGTTCTTGGTTTCCGCTCAGCCATTTGATCGCCTCGGTCACTTGCAGGCTTGCGACCGCCGAGGTCGCCGAGCCGATCACGCCCGCGGTGTCACAGGTCTCGACGCCGGCGGGGGCGGGTTGGGTTGGAACCAAACAGCGAAAGCATGGAGGTGAGGATCCGTCAAAGAGCCGAAGTTGCCCCTGTGCACCGACGCACCCGCCGTGGACCCAAACGCTGCCGGTCGCGAGCGCCCAATCGTTAAGCAGAAACCGAAGCCCGAAATTGTCACACGCGTCCACGACCAGATCGGTGCCGTCGAGAAGGTCAACAATGTTGTCGGGGGTCACGTCCACCACGAGTGGAGCCAACTCCACCGCATCATTGATTTCGGAGAGTCTGCGACAAGCCGCATCCGCCTTGCAGTTTCCTTGCTCTGCGTCACGGGTGTCAAACAACGATTGTCGCTGCAGGTTGGTCCACTCGACAACGTCTCGGTCGATGATTCGAATGCGTCCCACTCCCGCGCGGCACAGTAACTCGGAAGCAACGGTGCCGAGTGCTCCACAGCCTAAAACGGTGACGTCGGAAGCCTCCAGCCGGCGTTGTCCCTCGTCGCCGATCGGCGGGAATTGGCGCTGTCGGGCGTAGCGGTCGCGTGACAAATGAGTTTCCTTATCCGGGTCAGAACAAGTCGATGTCAATCAATTTAGATCATCTACGGGCCCGGGCGGAACTCCTCTCCAAAGTCAGGGCTTTGTTCGATGGTCACGGTTTCCTGGAAGTTCAGCCGCCTTGCCTCTCGCAAGACTGCGTCGTCGATGCCTATCTCGATCCGCTGACGATCTCCAGCGACCAGTTCGGATTGGGAGATCTTGCGAGTACGGATTACTTTTTGCAGACGTCACCCGAATCCGCGATGAAGCGGATGTTGGCCGGTGGCGCCCCTTCGATTTACAGCATCGGTCCGGTGTTTCGAGCCGGCGAACAGAGTGAGCTTCACAACATCGAATTTACGATGTTGGAATGGTACGAAGTCGGTGGAACGGCCGAGTCCGCGATCCGACTGTTGAGTGAACTCGCGTGTTTGGCACTGGGTGCCGAACGCGTCGATCGAAAAACCTACCGCGACGTTTTTCGTCAATCCGTTGCGTTCGATCCGATCGATGTGTCGATCGAGGAACTGCGGCGCCACGTCCTCGAGATTGATGAATCACTCACGACGAATATCGGAGACGATCGTGATGCGCTCTTGGACATCGTCTTGTCGGAGCGAATCGCGCCCGAGTTGGGCGTGGAGTGTCCCTTGGTTGTGACGGACTATCCGCTATCCCAAGCCGCGTTGGCAAAAGTGTCGGAAACAGACTCGGACTGTGCCGCAAGGTTTGAGCTGTTTGCGTGTGGTATTGAACTCGCAAACGGTTACGACGAACTCCTTGATGCGACGGAGCTGTCGCGGCGTGCGGCAGTCAACAACGCAAAACGAAATGCCAACGGTCGGGCAGAACTGGCGGGTGCAAAACGCCTGCTCAAGGCGATGGAGACTGGTCTGCCGGCATGCAGCGGGGTCGCGGTCGGTTTCGATCGTTTGCTGATGCTAGCGGTCGGCGAAGCATCCATTGACCGGGTGATGCCCTTCACGATCGGAGATGCATGATCACTAGAGGTGATGTTTCGGGCAGTCAAATGAAAAATATCACAAGCGGTTTTCACCGCGTGTAGCAGGGTTTCTTTCGCCGGCTCTCGAGAAAAGTCCGCAAACTTTTGGTTCGAAATCGTCCTCCTGACTAGAATACGAAGCCTATTCAACGGAGGTTTGCAATGCCTGAATCACTCCTTACCGAGTTGGATCACTCCACTCATCAGACCAACGCCGTGCGGGTCACCGTCAACGCGGCGTTTCTCAAAGAGATCAAGGAAGACAATCGTCAGCTCAAAGCGTTGTGGGATCGCTTGGTTCCGTTGTTGACGTATGCTGCGACGGCGGAGAATCATTGGGAGGAATTGATCGACGGACTTGCCGAGCTTCGCGATCAATTGGCGATGCATTTTTCTCTCGAAGAGGCGTTCGGATATTTCGACGAAGCGATCGATATCGCGCCGCGAATGAGCATGGTGGCGGTCTCGCTTCGCGGCGAGCACTCGATGCTGTTTGCGACCGCGCGCGATTTGGCGGACGCCGTCTTAGAGGTCGATAGCGATCGAATCGAAGCCATCGAAGAGTTTGTCGCCCGTTTCAATCGCTTTCGGCGGCAGTTCGAACGGCATGAAGAAGCCGAACTTCGATTGATTCTCTCATGCTTTGATGACGACCTCGGCGAAGGCGATTGATTTTCGTCCGCTTACAGGTGGCGTTCTATCGGGTACTCTTTCGCGTTTCCTTTCGATTCGTATCTCGCGCTCGATCGCGAGACGCCCATCGCCGCGCGTTTGAGTCTTGCCATGAGTGAATTTGAAATCCGGTCCGTGACCGACAACGACATCGAAGAGTTGTTCGTCATGATTCGTGAGTTGGCTGTCTTCGAGAAGCTGGAAGACCAACTCGTCACCACGCCCCAGCGGCTGCGAACGGTGCTGTTGGAGCAAGACGGTGGGCCCGAGGGTCTCATCGCCGAATCCGATGGAAAGCTGGTTGGTTACGCACTCTTCTTTGAAAACTTCTCCTCGTTTCTTTGTCGTCGCGGAATCTACTTAGAAGACGTCTACGTCCGGCCGGAGGCGAGGGGCCACGGAGTCGGAAAAGCGTTCTTGCGGCGATTGGCGGAGATTGCGGTGGAACGTGAGTGCGGACGGATGGAGTGGGTCGTGCTGGACTGGAACACGAACGCAATCGAGTTCTATCAGTCACTCGGTGCAAAGATACTCGATGATTGGCGAATCGTTCGAATGGACCGGCAAGGGATCGAAACGTTGGCGAGTGCGTCAAACACAGTTTGACTCTCGGGAGAGCATCGATGTCGCTATTTCGATTGACCCTGCCGACAACATTTGTAAGTCCATGGCCCAAGTCGGCTCGTCGGGCGTTCGGTTATTTCGGATTGGCATTCGGATCACTCTTCGTGCTCGTCGGCATCGGAGTGACGATCTCCATCGCGATGCGCGGCTTTGCGCAACGAGCGACGAGCGGATGGACCCAGACCCAAGGCCAGATCATCGACTTGGAGGTGAAGTTCGACGAAAGCCACTTGAGGTCGTCGCCGCTGCTATACAAGTATGAGGTCCAGGGCAACGTCTATCGGTCGACGACGGTGGTGCTCGTCGATGCAATGAATCTGGACTACGAGACATGGCTCGGTCTGGCGAACGGTCTCCCTGAGAGCGGGAAGGTGGATGTTTTCTACAACCCGATGGAACCGTCTCAATCCGTGCTGCGCACGGGCGACGCACCCGAATCATGGAACAAATTTTGGTTCGGTGGTCTTTTCGCAACTGGCGCGGCTCTTTGGATGACAACGTGGTGGGGCTTGTCCAATTGGCTGCCCGACTTGATCGAGGCAAGTAAGAATCGCGACGGACAATTGCGAGACGACAATCCCACCGAGCCCACCCGCTAAGAATTGTTCGGAAACAACTTCGTCATTTCACTCTCCCGCTTTGCGGGAGGGTGGTGTCATGACCGAAAAGGACGGACTTGTTTCCAAACGGTTCCAAAGCAAGCGTCACACTGAGGCGTGGGTCGTCACACAGCTCAGTTTGCAGACCACCAAGCTGCTTTCATCGTGGCCGATATCGCGACTTCCGGGTTGGGTGGAGCGCGTCAATTCATCCCTGACGGAGGATGAATTGGCTGCCTGTCGCCTTTCAGCGCAAAGGGGCAAGCCGCTGGGAGACGAGGGTTGGGTCGAATCGATCGCGCGGCGGCTGAATCTCGAGTCGACGATGAGACCCCGAGGCCGAAAACGAGTCCGATTCTCAAAACCACCCATCAAAGAGGCCTGACCCAATAGTGTTCGGCCCGCCATTTGCTGGGTGCAACGTTCGGTTCGTTTTGCAAGCTTCGAATGCTAGCAGATGCGGT
>JBCBOT010000131.1:0-19948 GCA_039821165.1 Planctomycetota bacterium
GACTCAAACGGACAATTGATTTGGGTCGGTTTCGGCTTTCACGTCACGGACATTGACTTTGACGGGAGGTGGCAGGTTCTCATCGCCCGGGAACCGGACCTCGTACTTAGTCCACCTGCCGTGCCGGACCTCGCGCCAACGTCGTTTTGTCTTAATGCGGAGACCTTCTCGATCGATCTCGACGCCCGCCCAGACCTTTTTTCGTTTGTCCCAGTGCTTGTCGCTCGAATAGGAGCGGGGCGACAAATCAAGCGCGAAGTCGATGATCGACTGTACGGTTTGCCGTGCTTGTTCGGGTGATTGAAACGCCGCACCCGGATCCGACTTGGGTTCCGTCGGTGGCTCGTCAGCCGAAACGTGAGTGAGAAAGGTGACCGCGAATAGAACCATCGCGGTCACCACGCGATACGTGCCGGCTAACGATAGACGACCGCGAAATAAACTCCGTCGCGACCGCGCGCCATCGCGGCTCCGGCGACCGTCATGCTGGGACTGCTCGTGTAACAAGCGCTGACTCCACGGGGCGAGAATGAACTCGACCAACCGACGCCTTCATAGCGTCCGGGGGCAAAAGAGCCCGGTGGGTGTCCCTTGCGGCCGGTACTTGCCATCAATTGCACACGGCGTTCGGCCACCGCCTGCAACACAGGGTCATATCGCAGGCTCCGCAGACCTTGTCGAGAGCGCTGTGCATTGAGCATCGACAGCACGTTTTGTGTTCCGCCGGCTGAACGACTCGAAACGGGCACCGGCGAAGCCACCGTCGTCGAATAGCTGGCCGTTGTGACGGGGGATCCGATCGCGGGAGCCGGGATCGTCGGCCGATAGGATGTCACGACGGGCGACGAGGTGACCGGAGCGGGGATCGACGGCCGATAAGACGTCACCACGGGTGAGACCGTGGTGTTGCTAGCGTGGGCGCGACCACATTTGGGGCACACGTACCCGCTGGACGCCGCAACCGATGGAACGGTTGATGTTGAAACCGTCGGCCCGGAAACCACCGTTCCACTCACGGGAACCGCGTTCGATGGGACGACGCTCGGCTGAGCGGATGGATAGACGACCGGGGTCTGTCCCCAGACACCGCTTGCCGATTCAAGGGTCAAGAGGAAAGCCAACGTTGAAAAAAGAGTCGCTTTCGTTCGCACCTTTTTTACTCCAAGTGAGGCAGAAGCATGGCGAATTGCGGCATGTTGCCAGTTTTCGCCCGGATCGAGTGACTCGCTCGATACATCAATTGGCGGAAAGAGAGCGCTTTAGGGAGCGATTCAGCCAGTGGCAAAAAGGGTGGCCTGGGGAGATTTTGCGGCGTTCGTTCAATTGGCACACCGCTACTTGAAAGCTCGCAACGAGTTACGAACGTGGGACCCAAAACCGAAAAATTGGCAGCCTGGGAAGGCTGCGTTGAATGGGTTGCGGGGATGCTCGGAGCAGGGATGCTCAGAGGACGCTGCCGACCAATTGTGGCTTATCCCCAAGTCGATACGAGAATCGAATTTGACGACCGGGCGGCGCTTCGCCCGAATAGACCTGAGGACACGTGAGTCCGGATTCGTGATCCCCGAGACGATGACCCCCGTACGTTTGAATCTCCGTCATCAACATGACCTGGTAGCGACTGTCCCAAGTCTCGGGAAGTGTGATCGTGGCTGCAGGCAAGCAGCCGTCGGCTTCCACCAAATCAATGACATTGCGATCGAGAGAGAACACCGTTCCGAGAGGCAGTCGATCGCGCTCTTGTGGCTCTTCACCCGGCAGCTCAAATTCGCGGGCATGATCGACCAACTCGAATCGGACCCGTACCTCCTGAGGCACAAGCACGGCGTCGGGGGCTTGGCTCATTAAGTGTCTCGTGACCGCAACTTGCGGTTCTTTCTGCAAGCACACTTGCATCACTTCGAGGACGACAGTGTCCGGCGGATCATCTTGTATTTGCAGCGTTGATGCATCTTGCAGGCGATACTCCGCCACCGAGTCCGAGACGCCGAAACGTTCGACGGTGGCCTCGGCCGACTTCAGCGACTGTTCGTGAATATCGACCAGGGTAAAGACCGCCGCCGTCTTCGGGTAAAGCGTCATGAGCGGAAGCACCAACGTCGCATGCGGCCCACAGCCAGCGTAAAGGACGCGGACTGGTCGGCCGGTGACTCTCTCGCGAACAGCGGCGATCGCATCGTGGACACCGCGAAGGAACTGAATGGTCCGCATGAAATCGTCGAGGCACATCGAGGCCATCGTGGGAGACACAGCAAGCCCGTTCGACGTCCACGATTCACCGTCACCGATGTCTGTCTGGCACGCCTTCCGCATCGGGCTCTCGTTCGCATCCGTCAACAACTTTGCGAGTTGCTGAATTTCGGGCCAAAGCTCGGACGCGGAACGCTCGGAAACTAAGATTTCTGTTACGCGTTGGAGTGATTCGCGGGCTTGCATTATTCCGAACTCAGTTGCCAGCAGCCTCGGGGCGACTTGGTTTGATCAACCGTGAGACGCTGGACGGATTCTTCTGTGACGACATAACACGAGTGTTCGGTCGCCTCGACGGGGTAGGCGAGCGAGTTGATTTCGATCGGTGGCGCGATCAGAAATTTGATCTTCGCGACATTGGGTGCGACGGGGGACTCGACGTATCCGCGTTGGGGCTGGGGAAGTTTCAATTCGAGTGGCGCAACGTCGACACCGAATTGCCAAGACTCCGCGATCGCCTGAGCATCGGAAATGAAAAAATCGTACTTGAAGTGATTCATCTCATAGCCGCGGTCCTTCGCCCAACGCGGCCAGTCCTCGTTGTATTTCAAACCGATGCGGTGTTTCGAGAAATCGAACGAACGTTCGTAGATGAAGACTCGAATCTTGTTGGCCTCGACCTTCGTCTTCGGTGGCGGTGCACCGAAGAATCCTCCGTTGGGATCTTCTTGTGTGATCCACTCCGTCGGGTGCTTCTCTTTCATCATCTCGATCGCGGTGATGACGTTTTCACGAAAGGACGCAGGAAGGCCGCTAATGTCCAGGAACTCGCAACCTGAGTAACCACAGAACGCGAACGGCAGGTACTCTGGACGATCGTACTTGAGCACCTTGAGTTGACCGCTCTTCAGTCGCTTCCATTCAGCCTGTTCGATCTCGCAATAAAAGAATGCATCGCCGGGGGTGAAGTAGGTGTTGTTCGCCCAGCCATCTGAAGCCAGAAGGACGGCAACAAACACGATAAGCAGTCTCTTCGAATTCATCGAGTTTCAAACCTTTTATCGTCGGGTTGTGATTGAAGTCGACGACGGCGAGCTGCCATGCCATGGAGCAGACTCGCCACGGGCGTCATGAAGGTCACCGCCAAGAAAGGATAGAGTCCCGCTTCGCTCCAAGGTGTCCCGCGGAAGAGAACGATTCCCCAGAAAGGACCAAAAAACAGGAATGCGACCGGAATCGCACAGAGGATGGTGAACCCCGCCAATCGTTGTCCTTGGCGGATAGAGGGTAGACCAGGCATCAAGAAGCTGAGCACCACGACCGACGTCGCGCTGAGGGCGGACCCCGAGGCGGCATGGGACTCTTGGAGCGGCTCTTGCGGTGGTTGGTAGGGGTTTGTCATCGAGACGGAATCCTGTCGACTCCTCAGTATGACCGATCTCCATCCCGTGAGTCATGTCCGTCCCGCCGACTTGTCAGCGTGGCCGCGCCAGGGCGTCAGCGATGGATCTCTAGGCCGACTGGAGTTTTGCTGCCAGCAGCGTGTTGTGGAGCAGCATCGCGATTGTCAGCGGTCCAACGCCGCCGGGCACGGGAGTGATTGCCGATGCGACTTCCAGCGCCTCATCATAAGCCACATCCCCAACGAGCTTGTCGCCGACTCGATTGATTCCGACGTCGATGACGACGGCTCCGGGTCGGATCATGTCGCCGGTGATCATTTCCGGACGTCCCACGGCGGCGATCAAGCAGTCGGCCTGTCGACAGACAGAGGCCAAATCTGGCGTGCGACTGTGTGCGAGCGTGACGGTCGCGTTCGCGATTTCCGGGCCACACGTTCCGTCACGCTGGGCGAGCATCATTGCCATCGGTTTTCCGACGATGTCACTGCGCCCGACGACGCAAACGTTCTTGCCGGAGACGGGCTGGTCGCATCGAGCGAGCAATTGCACGATGCCGTGCGGCGTGCAGGGAAGAAATCGGGCGCGTCCCTGCATCAAGAGACCCACGTTGACGGGTGAGAAAGCGTCGACATCTTTGAGTGGATCGACGGCGTCGAGAATCGCGCGTTCGTCGTAGTCCTCGCCGCGCGGCAACGGAAGCTGGACGAGTATGCCATGGACCGTCGGGTCGGCGTTCAGCTCCCGGACCAGCCGCAACAGTTCGGCCTGTCCCACGTTTTGGGCGAGACGGTGCGTGCGTCCTTCGATGCCAGCCTTTTCGCAGGCACGGGCCTTGTTCCGCACGTAGACCTGGCTGGCGGGGTCTTCCCCGACCAGGACTGCTGCCAAGCAGGGCGTGGGTCCACCCGCAGCGACGAATCGGCCCGTCGCCTCGCCAACCTCGGCGCGGATTTCCTTAGCGATCTGTTTTCCATCCAAAACCTGTGCGGTCATCTTCGCTGCTCCGACGGCCTGCTCGTACCGTTCGCCATAGTGGTAAATGGTCTCGGTCGTTATAGTTGACCTAATCTCGCCACTGTACCGAGTGCCATTTCCATCTCGGTTCAGGGCGACGAGGACCGGACGGGCGCGACTCGCGGAGGCAATGAACGCCCCACCCCCAACGGCCCAATTCGGTGCCGGCACCCCACAGAACGTTGCAAAGGATTCTCGACTCGATGTCTACCGAAGCTCCAAAGCTTAGTCCCGTAGAGAAGATTAAAGAGGAAAGCCAGTTCTTAAAAGGCACCATCGGTGAAGAGATCGCGGCGGGCACCGATCACTTCGGCAAAGAGGACATCCAACTGCTGAAGTTCCACGGCACCTACCAGCAGGATGATCGTGATCGCCGGGCGGAACTCAAAAAGTCTGGCGGCGGCAAAGCGTACTCCATGATGGTTCGCTGTCGGATTCCGGGCGGACGCATCACCAGCGATCAGATGCTTGCCCAACTCGATCTTTGCGATGAACTCGGCAACACAACGCTCAAGATCACGACGCGACAAACCATCCAGTTGCATGGCATCTTGAAAAATGATCTTCGAGCGACGATCAATCGAATCAACGAGGTCGAACTCTCGACGCTTGCCGCGTGCGGCGACGTGAATCGCAACATCATGTGTTGCCCGGCGAAACGCGTCGGCAAAGTCCAGGAAGATCTGCTCAAGTTGACGGACGATTTAACGCACGCCCTGGCTCCGCAAACGCCCGCCTATCACGAGCTTTGGATCACCGATCCGGAAACCGGTGAGTCGTCGCTTCAAGGCGGCGGCCCGGTCAACGAACCGCTCTACGGTCCGCGCTATTTGCCGCGAAAGTTCAAGGTCGGTATCGCGCTGCCCGAAGACAACTGCATCGACATTTACACCCAAGATCTGGGTTTCTTGGCGGTCGTGCGTGACGGCGAAATCATCGGCTACAACGTGCTCGTCGGCGGCGGCATGGGCACCACACCCGCGCTCAAGCGTACCTATCCCGCGCTGGCAAAGCGAATGGCCTTTTGCACGCCTGATCAAGCCATCGAAGTTTCCAAGGCGGTCATCAAAGTCCAGCGAGATTACGGCAATCGCGAAGACCGAAAGATCGCGCGGATGAAGTATCTCGTCGACAAATGGGGAGTTGAGAAATTCCGCCGCGCGGTGGAGGAATACTTCGGGCAACCGTTGAAGGATTGCACCGAGGACGATGTGACCGGTGTCGATGACCACATGGGCTGGCAAGAACAGGGTGATGGCAAGTGGTCCTACGGCCTGAACATCGAGAATGGCCGTGTGTACGACGATGACAAACGTCAGATCAAATCCATGATGCGTGCCGTTTGTACGACGTTCGGAACCGAGCTTCGCATGACCGGTCACCAGAGCATCATCTTCACCGACATCGAGACGGATCGGAAAGAGGAACTGATTGAGGTCATCAAACAGCACAACGTTCCGACGACCGAAGAGACATCGACAGTTCGACGCTGGTCGATGGCTTGCGTCGCGTTACCGACGTGCGGCCTCGCGGTCACCGAAAGCGAACGCCGGCTTCCGGGGCTCATCGACGGGCTGGAGCAACCGCTCGCGAAGCTCGGTTTGGACAAGGAGCGATTTACCATCCGCATGACCGGCTGCCCCAACGGATGCGCACGTCCTTACAACGCCGATCTTGCGCTGGTGGGTAAAGCTCGCGACAAATACACGCTGTTCGCCGGTGGCGGCTGGCTCGGCAATCGTCTCGCCTACGTTTACAAGGATCTCGTCCCTTCCGATGAGGTCGTCAACGAGATCGTCGGAATCGCCGCTGCATTCAAAGCCAACCGTGAAGACGGTGAGTCGCTCGGCGATTTCTGCACCCGTGTCGGCAAAGAGGACTTGATGGTCATGGCGGACGCCGCCGAACGGCCGTAACGCGTCCGACCGCGACCCTCTCATTTCCAGCGGGCGAAGCCAGTCTGCTCTCGCTCCGTGGGCGGGCGGGATCGGTTACACTCAACGGCATGAGTACTGCCGAATCGATTTCGCTTTTGTCGCCCGACCTGCTCGCCAAACTCGAGCGGTTGGAATTGGTGTCCCGTAAGGTGTTTCGCGGGCGGATGAAGGGTGAACGCCGCAGTAAACGAAAGGGGCAGAGCGTCGAGTTCGCCGACTTTCGAAATTACGTCGCCGGCGACGACTTGCGTCTGATCGATTGGAATCTGTACGCGCGACTGGACCAGCTCTTTCTCAAGTTGTTCCAGGAAGAGGAAGACCTTCACGTCTATGCGTTGATCGACACCAGCGAGTCGATGAACTTCGGTGACCCGACGAAACTACATGTCGCCAAGCAGATGGCGGCGGCCCTGGGTTACATCGGTTTGTGCCGAGCAGACCGAGTGAGCGTGCAAGCGATGGGGGCCGAAGGGCGACGGGCACCGGTGCTGCGAGGCCGCAGCGGGCTTTGGAAAATGCTCGACTACCTCGACTCGATCAAGGAAGGCGATAACACGTCGTTGTACGAATCGGTCAAAGATTTTTCGCTTCGCAACTCTGGCACGGGCGTCGTGGTTCTGATCACCGATTTAATGGACAAGGGCGGTTATGAAGCGGCGCTGAGGATGCTGGTTGGGCGTCGGATGGATGTTTACATCATGCACGTGTTGTCGCCGGAGGAGATCGATCCGCCGATCCGAGGCGACCGAAAACTGATCGACTGTGAAGACGGAGATGAAACCGAGATCACGGTCAACGCGTATGTCCTCGAGCGATACAAACAAACGCTGCAAAACTTTCTTTCGTCGATCAAGGCGTTTTGCTCACGACGGAGCATCGCGTACCTGCCGGTGCGAACGGACCAACCGGTGGACGATGTCATGACCAAATACCTGCGGCAACGAGGCGTTGTTCGATGAGTTGGATCTCCTCGCTGGTTCCGTGGCAGTGGGCATTATTCTCCGCCGTGCCGATCGGAATCATCCTGCTCTACTTTCTCAAGCTGCGGCGCGAGTCGGTCGAGATTCCCAGCACGTACCTCTGGGCTCGAACCGTCGAGGACTTGCACGTCAACAGCCTGTTCCAACGGATCCGCCAGAACCTCTTGCTGTTCTTGCAACTGCTGACCGTGTTGCTGGCTGCAATCGCATTGTGGCAACCCGGAGTGCGAGGCCAGGCGTCCAGCCAAGGTCGTTTGGTCTTCTTGCTCGATGCTTCCGCAAGCATGATGGCGACCGACATCGAGGGCGAAGAAAACCGTTTCGAACAAGCCCGAAAGATGATCCGTGAACGGATCGACGCGATGGAAGACCGCGAGACGGCGATGCTGATCAAGTTCAGCGATCGAGCCGAGGTCATGCAGTCGTTTACCAGCGACCGAGGTCGACTGCGAGATGCACTCAACCGAACGCAACTCACGAACCGACCGACCGACATCGTCGGGGCCTTGCAAGCGGCCGACGGTTTGGCCAATCCGAAACGAAGTTCCACCTCCGGCGACGTCAATGACATTCAAGTCGCCGATCCGAAGCCGGCCGACCTTTTGATTTTCAGCGATGGCGGCTTCGAAGACGTCCGCGACTTCAACGTCGGCAATTTGGTCCCGCAGTACATTGCGATCGGGTCTGACACCCCACGTAACGTCGGCATCACCGCCTTCAGTGCGGACCGCAACGTTGAAAAGCCCGGTGACGCACAAGCGTTTGGAACCATCATCAACTTTGGGGCTGAGACCGAATCGTTCAACGTTTCGCTCTATGTCAACGGTGAGTGGCGGGAAAGCGAATCGTTAACGTTGGAACCCGAAGAGGAATCTGGACTGACGTTCTCGCTCGCGGGGCAGGAGGATGCCGCCGCCATCGAGCTACGACTCGAGTCATCGGCTCCCGGAGCCGCGCGGGATGAACCGCTCAAAGATGACCTTTCGATCGACAATTTCGCCTACGCCGGACTGCGTCCGATGCGGACCGTCTCCGTGCTGTTGATCACCAGCGGTAACCGCCCGTTGGATTTGGCGTTGAACACGGAGAGCGCCGCAAAAGTCTGTGTCGTCGAAGAGCAAGACATCGACTTTATCGGCACGCCGGAATACGAAGCGCGTCTTGAGGCGGGATTGGACGACCTGATCATTTTTGATCGGTGCAAGCCTGAGACAATGCCGCCGACCAACACGTTCTTTATTGCCGAACTGCCGAGCGACGAATGGTCTTGGTCGAGCGAACCAGGGCAGACCATCTTGGTGGACATCGACCGCACGCACCCGTTGATGCAGTATCTCGACCTGTTTTCGATTCTCATTTTCGAAGGCCGTTCGGTAAACGGGCCACCGGGAACGCGAGAGTTAATCGTGGGCGATGCCGGTACCGTGCTCGCACTCGCACCGCGTGACGGCTATCAGGACCTCGTGCTCGCCTTTGAGATCATTAGCGAAGGCGAGGACGGCTCGGCGCAATCCAATACCAACTGGTTCGCCGATCGTTCCTGGCCCGTGTTTCTATTGAACGTGCTGCGACACCTCGCCGGCGCGGCCGATGCCAGCGCAGCGCCGACATTCATGCCCGGCGATACCGTTCGTCTTCGGGTCGAAAGTCAACTCGGCGAGGTCGAGATCTCACGTGGGTCGGGCTCACCCGATATCGTCCGAACCGGTGCGTCCGGCAGTGTCGAGTTCGTCGACTCGGATATGCCGGGTTCCTATCGTGTGGTTGCAAAAGAGAAACTCGTCGACTTGTTCAGTATCAACCTATTCGGAATTCGCGAGAGTCGAATCAAGCCACGCGAGACCTTTGAACTCGGTTATGAAACCGTTGAAACTGCGGGGACCATCGAGACCCGTCGCGAGTTCTGGCGCTGGGTGCTCATCCTCTCTCTGATACTCCTCGCCATCGAATGGTGGTTCTACAACAAGCGGATTGCTTGAACCGACGTTCCCAAGCCTGTACCAAACAGAGATGCGCGGGCGCGATCCACTCGGAGGGATTCGTAATGCATCATCGTCTGCGACTGTTACTGCCGCTTGTGCTGTTGCTAACGGGTTTTTCGCTGCCCGTTGAGAGCCAAACGCCACGACAAACCGATGACGCCATGCTCGATGCCGTCGACGCGTTGATGCAAGATCGTCGGTTTGACGATGCGGTGTGGCTCTGCGACACGTTGTTGAAGCAGTCCAATCCCGGCGAAATGAGCCACGCGAGATGGCAAGCCAAGCGCGCCATGGTGGTCGCGGATCAAGCGGCGGTTGAGCTTTTCGCCTTCAGAATCGGCGAGATGATTGAGCGGCTCGACGGCGTTTCCGATCAAGTCTGCAATCCCATTGAGACTCTTCGGCAAAGTTATCCTGACTCATCCGCCGCGTTGTTCTTGTCCGCAACCGAGTTGCAAGTCCGACAGCGTTTGTTGCGGGCGGTAATCATTGCCGCGTCGGTTTCTTCGGTCGAAGACGGCGACGAAGAGGATTTGTTGCGGCGAATCGCGCGACTGCAAGGCGATGCGGATCGTTTGCTCAAAGATGTCAAAGCGAAGAGGGATCGTCTCAGTGGATTGGGGCAGGTGTCAGCACGCGCCGAGCACGAGCGCCTCGTCCGTGAACTCGTGCTCCAGCGGATTTCGTTGGCGGTCATGCAGACCGAGCTCTTTGTCGAAGGCAGTGACGATTTCGTTTCGGCGTCCGTCGATGCGGTGAACTTGATTCGGCCCGCGCTCCTTGAATTTCCGGACAACACTCCCGCGAAACGGACGGCCAACTATTGGCTCGCTTCGTGCACCCTTGCATCGGGTGACACTCAATCATCGGGCAAGGCGATTCTTAACGCGCGGAAAATGTCGGTCGCCGATGGTGCCGACCGTTGGCTCGCATTGGCCATACGGCATGCGCTCGCCACCGGCGATCTCGCGGGAGCGAAGCGGATGTCAGCTGGTTTTTACGGTTCCGGCCCGACCGAAGCGGTGCCGCGAAGTAGTGAAATGGACTTCGCACAGCTTCGGATCTTGCTAAGCGAACCCGACGGTGGCGATGCGGTCGCGCGTTGGTTGGATGTGATCGAGTTTCGTGGCGACGCGTTCGCGAGACGTCGTGCCGAGGCCATCGCGGTTTCGTCACTCGGGCGTCCCAAAACGCCTCGGGCCAATGCGGGCGTGAATCCCGTCATCATCGCGGCGCAGGGAGAGGCCTTGATTCGTCAGGGCGACAACCAACGGGGCGCGGCGCTCTTGCGTGCCGCCGCGCTCGCCGATTCGGATACGAATCGGGCATTCGAGTTTGCGACCAAAAGTGCGGCCGCAACGCTTGCGACCGACCCCGTTGCGACCATCGACGTACTGCACTCTGTTGCGATGAACCACTTTGGGGATTCCGAGGCGGCAGGCGTTTCCTATGCCGCGGCTTTGCATGCCGCGAAACAGACGGACGCGAAAGTACTCAAGGAACTAAAAGATCGATCGATGGATGTCCGTTCGATCCTCCAAGAAATGTATGCGACTTGGCCGACAAGTATCCACGGACGCCGTGCAAATGAGTGGCTCTGCGAAATCCACATTCAATCAGGCGATCTGAAATCCGCGGCCTATGCGGCATCGGAATACCTCGTGTTGGAAGAAGCGCAGAGCGCATTCGACCGAACGGCCAGTGCCTGGTTCGCTTGGGTATCGAGCCTCGAGCCGGACAAGGTAGCGGACGAGTTGGTGGTGTTTGAGGAGTCACTGCACGAATTGCTTATCACTCGACCGGAACTTCGTCGAACGATTCATGGCACGGCGGCATGGTTGCTGGATCAGCCGAACAGAGTGGGGGAAGTCACGCTTTCGCCGAGCGAGATTGAAAATCCGTTCTTGCAAAACGTCGCCCGATTGAGGTCCCAGGAGACACGGATACTTGCGGCCAGCATAACGGATGAGACGCTACTCGAGCGAGTTCGCTGGCGATTGGTGCGCGACGGCATTTTGGAGCCGAAGAAGCAGGCTTTGATCGGCAACGTTCTTCGCGAGTGGCCCGGCGCAGACGCTTGGCAGTCCGCCCGAAGTGAGCTTTGGGCCGAAGTGACCGAGAAGTCGATTGCCGAAGTGGTTTTGCTCGGACTCAAGAGGGGCCCTGGGGCGACGGAACGAGCCATCCAACTGTTGCGGGAAACGGAGTCTTTAGAAGCAACCAAGGCCGCGATCACGCTTGCCGATCGGATTTCAAACAGGTCGCAGATCGGTAGCGAAAAATGGCACGACTGGAAACTCAAAGCGATTGAATGGCTCGAGCAAACCGGGCAGCACGATGAGGCGGCCAAACGAGCCAAGTATATCTTGCTCACGCGGCCCCCAGAGGATGCCGACCGAAAGCGACGATACGAGTCGCATCAGTAAATCTCTGATGCTGCGATGTCAATCAGCGTCAGAGGAGGTGGGCGCCTCGACGCCGAGGTGTTGGTGAAACCAGTACATCGACTCCATGTACACCGACGCGAAGTTGCGATCGAGGTCATGCCCAGCGTTCTCGTAAAGAACAAACTTGCTCTTCACGCCGGCCTCGGTGAGTTTCTCGTGAATCTGTTGACCTTGCTCGGGTGGGACGAGTTCATCCTTGCCACCCGAGATGATCAAGCACGGGGCGTCGTCGGAACTGACGAAATAGAGTGGCGAGACCGACTTGGCTTCGTCTTTGGTGATGTCCAGTCCGGGGTAGCCTCGATAACGTTCGTGCAATCCAGGTGTGCTCCAGACGTAACCGGTCAAATCGGACGGGGGCACCAGTGCGACACCCGCCGCGATCCGGCTTCCCGACCGAGCGACGGGATCCTCCGCGTTCAAATCGCCTTCATCCCCGGTGGTGGCAAGCATCAGCGTCAGGTGCCCGCCAGCGCTCATCCCAAGAACACCGATTCGATCAGGATCGAATGGATGATCCTCGGCCGATCGGCGAATGTGTCGGATGGCTCGACGAACATCGGACACGGCCTCCGCAATCGAGTATCGCGGACTGCTGCCATGACGAACGGCAAAGCATGTGTAGCCAGCCAGTTGAAAAGGGGCGATGATCTGACGCGTCTCGTCGTGGGGTGTCCACTTGGAACGCCATCCGCCGCTGACGATGAAAACGACAGCGGCGCCATTCGGATGGGTGGGGTCGAAAACATCATAGGTCAACGCAAGACCGTCTTTGTGTCCGTAGATGATTTCACGCACGTCGTCGGCGTGACAATCGACGACGGATAGCAAAATCGCGAGGAGAACGGTCGACGCGGAAATGCAGCGGGGCTTCATGGAACAACTCATAGGAAACTTCTTCGACAGGACTCGAGACACGGTGGTTTTCCTACTCTGTCAGAGTTACTCCACGAGTCCGCCGTGGCCCAAATCATAACCGATGCGAACTTGTGGTCGGCCAAAGTGACGGGGTGTTGTCACCACGCGTGGCAACCTCAGCCTTCTGTCGCCGTGTAGTTATCGCGCGGCGCCCAATTGCCATCGCCCAAGAATTGGGCAACCCGATCCGCAAGTGGTACGTTGCAAGCGTTGATGAACGCAGCATTACCCGCATCGGTGTAACTCGCGTGCTTCAAGATGTCGTTGACTGCCTTTGGGAAGTCCGACATCAAATTGCGGAACAGGACTTGGGACAGGTGATAGCTGAGTTCTTGTCCTTCGTCCGGAAAGTAGAACGAATCACCGAGCCAAAACGCGTCGATTGTTTCGGATGTCCAGTAAGCCCGATGCCGACGCAGGATCTCATGATCCATCATGAAATAAGATGTTTCCGTGACGACGTCCTCCATGATTTGCGTGACACCCTCATTGAGCCAGAGTGGCAATGGCAAGTGACGCAGCAGCGCGTGGTTGAGTTCGTGGGCAATCACGCGTTCATAAGCGGCATCGAAGACGGGACAGATTGCGAAGTGCCCGTATCCGACGTCGAGAAACATGCCACCAGAGCCCGCAAATTCGCCCTCGTCGGGGTAAAAATCGGAGACATAGTCGTAGTAGTTTTCGGCATCCGCGAACAGGAGGATGACGTGTTTCCCATACCCTTGCGTGCTCGCGACACCGTCCAAGGTCTTGAGGATGATCCGTCGAGCACGCTCCGAAAAACGGAGAACCTTTTGTCCGAGTGACTCGTCTGCGGCCAGGAGTAAGAACTCAGGCGATTCGTGCAATTCATAGCCCGCCGGTAACGATTTCCCGAGGCAGGTGATCCAATCGCGTGCGAGTTGTGTCCACACTTCGTCTAGCTGCGCTGCGTCGTGATTGGCATTCGCCCAAGCGGCGATGACGTCCCATTTGGGCCGCGGCAAACCCTCACGAATTTCGATGGCGTCGGCGATTTTCGAGAGCAAGTCGTCCATACATCCTGTTTACGTGACACATGTCTCGTCGGCAAGCTGGAAAGTGCCCCCGCGCCGCGGCTTACTTTCAGCGAGCCAGCCGCGGTGCAAGACGGGAGCCATGGGAAGCAGCGGTCACTTCTTGATCCAGAGTCGCCACATCACCACCATCCGCGTGGACTTGCCGGGCAAGATCTCTTCGTAGGTCCCTTGGTTTTCAAGTTCCGCGAAGCCGTCTTTCGGTGACAAATAGATTTCCAATGGCGCGTGATCGGGGGCGACCTTTCCAGGATAGCGACGGCTCTTGGTGAGAACTAAGTCTTCTATTTGAAACGAGTTCCAGGTGTAGTTGCTGTCGCTCAGAGGCGGGGTGCAGAAAAGTTTTTGGGCATGCGGTTGTTTTTCATCAAAGAGAATCGAGATTGCTTGCTCGCGTTCGATTCTTGCGACCGCCGCACTCGGTTTTGAAAGTCGAATTTTGGTGCCCGCAGGAAGCCGAGTACGACCGTCCCAATTCACGCGAGTGTTTTCCCAAACGCCCACTCGACGTGGTTGCTTTCCGCGGTTGTAAACCACATACGTCAGTTTAGCGGTCGGTCGATGTTGTGCTTTAGCATTGAACTCAACGTGCTTGGTGACTTGGAGGCCCGTCGAAGGATCGACTTTGCTTCGCACAACGATTTTCTCTTCGGTGGATTCGACCACCGTGTAGGGTTCCGAATCGATGACGGTTGACGGAGGCCATTTCCAGTCACTTTGTGGAGCGACCCAGACCGTGCTTCCCCAGTGATGGTGGTTCGGATCGCGGGTCGTTCTAAGGATCTCTCGGCCATCGAGGGTCATTGACGCAATTCGTCCACCGACCTTCGGGTCGACCGAGATGGCGACATTGCCAGAGCGAATCGTCAAATAACCTGCTTCGGCCTTCCGTTTTCGTTTCTTTTCCTTTCCGTCACTGGCATGGACGCTCGACGTAGCGGCGCAAACAAACAGCAAGACGCACAAGAAAACGTTGCCGGACATGAAGGTGTTCCAGAACTTGGTAAGAGAAAGACGTCGCTATGGTAGACGCAACAGGCCGGACGTCATCCTCCCGAATTCCCATGAAATCCCAAGTTTGCGGGCCCGGCGTCACGCACGGACCGTGTGGAGGGATCGGATTTAGCCCGCGAGTATTTGGTAAGATCGGCGAATGTCCGCTGAATCCGCCACCGCAAGCACGTCTCGATTTCGAATCATTGCCGTCAGCGTTGTGATGGCGTTTCTGCTTTATTTGGACCGCGTTTGTTTAGGCGAAATCGTCAAGACAGATGCTTTTCTCGAAGACTTTGCGACGTCGAGCAAAGAAGAGATCGGCGAATTCCTCGGCGCATTCTTCCTCGCGTACGCACTGTTTCAGGTTCCGGCGGGATGGCTGAGCGATCGCTTTGGCGGACGCGTGATGCTCAGCCTGTACATCGTCATTTGGTCTTTGATGACAGGCTACTCAGGCATGGCATCCAGTCTCAGTGGACTGCTGTTGGCGCGTCTCGCACTGGGTGCTGCCCAATCGGGTGCCTATTCGACGAGCAGTGCTGTGATAAGGAACTGGTTTGAACCGGGCGGACGGGCCACGGCCAGTTCCTACATTTCGGTCGGTGGCCGGCTTGGCGGCACCCTCGCACCGCTTCTCACGACGACCTTCGTTCTTTGGTTCGGTGGCTGGCGATCGGTTCTGATTTTGTATTGCGGGTTCGGAATCATCGCGGCCTGTGCCTATTGGTGGATTGTGCGGGATCGACCGAAAGATCTTGGTATCGAAGATGCGAGCATCGCGAGCGAATCCGAAGCTGGAGAGTCAAACCCGCGTGTCTCGTTCGGCGATGGACTCTCACTGGTGCTCGCCATTCTTCGCAGTGGTTCGTTGTGGTTGAATTCGCTCGCCCAATTCTGTCTTGTCTTTGGGTGGGTCTACCTGATCACCTGGCTTCCAACCTATCTCAAAGAGGAAGGCATTGACGACGTCACCGGTTCGGTGATGGTTTCGCTGGTGCTCGGTATCGCAATTCCCGGGCAGTTGATCGGCGGTCGGCTTGGTAATGTTGCCGTCCGTAAGATCGGGGCGCGATGGGGCCGAAGTTTGCCGCTGGCCGCCACCTGCTTCGTCGCCGGAGTTGCGTACACCGGATGCGCGATCTCCGATTCTGTCTGGTGGGTCGTCGGACTTTGTGCGCTTGTTTCCTTGATGACGGACATCGGGAATCCGACCGTCTGGGCATTCATGCAAGATATTGGCGGGCGCGACACGGCGGCTGTCTTTGGTTGGGGAAACATGTGGGGAAACCTCGGTGCCGCAGCAAGTGCCGTCGCTGTCCCTAAACTGGAAACGTTGGGTTCGGGCCTTTCGATCGGCACCGGCGATGATCGGGGGGCGACACTGGTGTTCGCGACCTGCGCGAGCATGTACTTCGTCGCCGCTTTGGCGGCATTCGGAATGAACGCGACGAAGAGCGTGAGACCGTCATGCGATTGATTTTGGATGCGCACCTTGACCTCAGCCTCAACGCGATCGAGTGGAATCGAGACCTACGCCGTTCGGTTGAGAAAATTCGTGAGACGGAGGCCGAGTTACCGGCGCGTCTGGCGGGGCACGCCGCTGGTACGGTCGCTTTTCCTGACATGCGTCGCGGTAACATCGGGATTTGCATTGCGACACAGCTCGGCGGCTGTATGAAACCGCGCTCCTTTGTTGCGAGTTGGGAATCACCCGCTCAGGCATGGGCGATGACGCAAGGACAACTTGCGTGGTATCGCGAGATGGAGCGCGAAGGCCATCTCAAACAGATTCGCTCTTCCGAAGACCTGGACAGACACTTGGCTCTTGTCGGAGACGGCGATGCGAGTGAGTTGCCGATCGGATTTGTCCTCAGTCTCGAGGGGGCCGATTCAATCGTCACGCTCGATCATTTGGAGCGGGCCTGGGAGAGCGGGCTGCGAGCGATCGGCCCGGCACATTACGGAGTCGGCCGATACGCGATGGGGCATGACGTGTCGGGAGAGTTACCGCCATGCGGAATCGACCTGATTCGAAAGATGGACGAGTTGGGCTTCATCCTCGATCTCACCCATCTCAATGAACCATGCTTCTGGAAGGCACTCGAAGTCTTTGGAGGGACAGTCTGGGCAAGCCATCACATGTGCCGTTCGATCGTCGAGGATCCACGTCAATTAAGTGATGCACAGATTCGTGCGGTCGCCGAACGCGGGGGTGTGATCGGTGCGGCATTGGATGTTTGGATGGTCGTCCCCGGGTATGTCCGTGGAAAATCACACCCGAGGGAATTCGGAATCACGCTCGAGAACATCGCCGATCACATGGACCATGTTTGCCAAGTCGTGGGGAATGCACGGCACTGTGGAATCGGAAGTGATTTGGATGGTGGATTCGGAACGGAACAGTCTCCGATGGATCTCGACACCATTGCGGACTTGCAGCGACTCGATGGGATCCTCACCGTACGCGGCTACAGCGATGAGGATCTCGACGGCATCTTTCACGGTAACTTTCTGCGTGTCTTGCGCGCGGGACTTCCGGCTTGATGTCGATTCAAATCGTCTCAAGATCACGTTGCCGTTCGACTGGGCGCGACGCATCTCGGGGGCACTGCGCCAGTCGATCTGTTTAGGCCGTCGCCCGGTCGACCAAGGCGTTCGACTCGCGATGGACGTTTCGACAGACCAGTCCATCGAGCGACTTCACACGAGCGAGTGATTGCTCAAAATTCTCAACGCAGTTTTCTTCACCGACTTCATCCAGAACCCTGAGTTGTTGCAGTGTCTGACGCACTCGTTCCGGCAGTCCCATCAGGATGACCGCGGCCCCTTGCATCTTCGCCTTTTCGATCATGTCCGATAGGAGAAAGGCACCCGACATATCGACCATCGGTACGTTCCGCATTCGCACGATCACGTACTCGCACTCATCGAGTTGATCAATGATCGCGTTGAGTTGATCGGCGGACCCGAAGAAGAGTGGTCCCTGGAGTTGAACCTTGAGGACGCGTCTCTTGAATTCCGTGGAGAGCGACTCGAGATCTTCGCCACGCCACTGGTCTCCCAGGTCGTTCAAGCTGACGACTCGCTGCGGATACGCGTGTCCGAGATCGTAAACGGCGCGGATGAATGCGATCGCAACGCCGACGCCCATCGCCACCAAGAGGTCAACAGAAATCGTGAGACCGAGCACGAGCCAGAAACAAATCGCGTCGGCTCGCGGCATCCGATGCAACAACGGAAGCACGCGGTGGTCCAAAATGTCGTAGCCGACTTTCAGCAGAATGCCCGCGAGGCACGCCATCGGAATGTGCTGCGCGAGCGGTGCCAGACCGAGCATCAGCGTCAACAGGACAACGCCGTGCACGATCGAGGCAAGTCCCGTCTTGGCTCCGCACTTGATGTTTGCGACCGTTCGCATGGTCGCCGTCGCAGTGGTGACGCCGCCAAGAAGCCCACAACCGAGGTTTGCGATGCCTTGTCCAAAGATCTCGCGGTCGCTGTCGTGTCGATCGCCGGTCATGTGGTCGGCCACCACGCACGTTAAGAGCGAGTCAAAGACACAGAGCCCCGCGAGTGCGGACGCCGGCCCGATCATTTCGCCAAAGCGCGCCGTGAACATCGCCGGGTTCGGGACAAAAATCGGTGGCAAGCCCGTCGGCATCGCTCCCACGTAATGGATGTTGTTGAGACCCAACACGTATGCCAAACCCGTACCGACGATCAGCCCGACGAGTGGTGCCGGAATCCACTTCACCGGACTGAGCTTCGGCCATGCAAGGATGCTCCCGAAGGTGCAAACCGACACGAGTAATGCCCACGGGTTCTCGTTCACGATGTCGAACGGGATTTGTCGGATCGCGTCGAGCACCGATGAGGGTGTCGCAAAACCGAGCATCGGCGGGATCTCGAGCAGGATGATGATCACTCCGATTCCGCACATGAACCCGGAGATCGCCGAGTAGGGGATGTAGTGGATAAACCTTCCCACACGACAGATCGAGAGGGCGATGCAGATCAGCCCGCTCAAGAATACGAGCCCGAACAAGAAGTCCAGGTCGGGCTTTCCATTCGCGAGACGTGTCGCCTCAAGCAACGCCGCCAGTTGGACCACCTTGGGACCCGTCGGTCCGCTCACACCGAACCGCGAGCCCCCAAAAAGACCGACACAAATTCCACCGAGGATCGCCGCCCACATTCCCGCGGCAGGGCCGATTCCTGACGCAACGCCGAATGCAAGTGCCAAGGGTAACGCCACAATGGCGACGGTTGTTCCAGCGAGTACATCACCGAACACGTTGCTACCCATGATCCGCAGGTTCGGCCATGGATTCAGCATCGATAAGAACTCGGGTGACTCACAAGAATTGGGGTCGGGATCGAAGGAGCTGTTTTGAGAGAGGTACTCGGACATGATGAAACGTTGAAAGCGAAAGGTCGTTGCGGCGAGCGCATGCGAAGCCCCTTGCCGCGAACGGCAGCAATGGAGTGATCGCTTCGAACGCTCGGAGCAGGATGAAGCTCAATCGCCTAAAGAGGATGGCGAGAGGCGGATGACAGAAGGTTCAAACGTTTCGAGCTGGCGGTGGCCGGGCCGCGATTTGGTTCAGCAACCGAGTGCGGTCGGCAGACTCACCAACACGCTCAAGCGACGAGATGAGACCGGGGTGCTCGACACGTTCTTCCGCAAAAGAAGCGACTTCGAGGTCATCATCAAATTCGATTTCAAAGTCTTCGGCGTCTCCGCCGCTGGATTCCCCAATTGGCCCACTCAACGGCGGCGCATCGAACGATCGTTGCTTCGAAGCGTCGACGGCTTGCCCCGACAGAAATACTGCCAGCAGCAAGAGCAGGAATGGAGATCGAGCACGCATCAAAGTGAGATTAGCTTCGGTCCAAAAGGTTGCAACAGCAATTCCGTCGCGGTTCGGGACCGCGTCCCGTCGATGCCCTTGCGGGGCTAATAAGGGGATGAGTCGGGGCGCACCAATTGTGGACTTTGCAGACCATCTCGTGTGCATTGTTCTGT
>JBCBOT010000132.1:0-19622 GCA_039821165.1 Planctomycetota bacterium
GGTTGGCGTTGGTGGCGGCAGGTTCGGTGTTTTCGGCGAAGGTGTTTGCTGTGCCTGTGTCGGCTGCGTGGGTGCGGACGCGACGGTGGTCGCTTGCGAGTGGCGTGAGCGAGCACCAGACAGCATTGCGACGTATCGATCGGGCTGTTGGGGGCTGACTTGATGCGTCAGTGCTTTGCCGTCGGTGGTGACGATGACGTCGGTCGGATACTTCCTGACTTTGAACATCGAAGTCAGCTTCGGATTGTGCATGCCGTGAATCTTCACCGCCACATAGCCGTTGGCCAACGCATCAGCGACGGCTGGGCTTTTGAAGGCACCCGCCTCGAGTTTGTCACACCATCCACAGTTGTCGCTGTAGAAATGGAGGAGCATTAGCTTGCCTTCTGCAGCGGCTCGCGCGTGTGCGGCTTTGAGGTTTTGCTCCCATGCAATTTCGGCCTGGGAGGCGCTAGCGAGCGCGAGGGCAAACGTGAAGATCGCGGCGTATCGCATCCTGCGTTCCTGTGTCGATCCATGGGGGTAGAGGTCAATCCGGTGAGGCGCCTGATTCGTTGATCGGCAACCGAGCTTTAGGGCATAATCCGAAAGTAGAAATTAGGTGAACTTTGCAGGTTGCCGGGACGGAGCCGGGTCATTTTGACGGCTGTTTCAGGTGGTGTTCGGCTCTGCTCGCGAAGGGGGGTTGGCCGTTTGGCTTGACATTCCGTTTCGCAGAGCTATAATTAGTCGAGTCTCAAAAGCGCGGTGGGATTCAATATGGCTTGCGTGCATCGCTACCATTCCCCCACGGGACTCACCGCCCAACCAGTTCACTGCGTCGCTCCTCGACGAGAACCGGCCACATTGTTGGTCCATTGAATTCCTGAATGGTTGCCCCTTGCGGATATGAATCCGGGCTTGTGCCAGGGCACTTTTGTTCAGTTCTTCATGGCGAGATTCTCATGGAGCGAAAAGGAAAGGAATGTCGTCCAAGGCTGGGACCCAGTCTCAGAAGTACTTGGTAATTTGCTGAGTCGACACCGAATCGAGACATCGAACTACCTCGGAGAGGCGGTTGGATCGAAGCGAACCTGGTTCGCAGTGGTTTGAATGTCGAAGAAGATGCCGCGCGAGTTCGAGCGCGAAATGCATTTTCCTCCAGTACATCTGGGGAAGGAAACACATTGGTGTGATCCGATGCGGAGCAAGACCGCAGTTTCTCATCGGGTCCTTTAAAATCACTGCGGTCTCTCAATGATTGCCCACGATGCTCGTTCGCAGTTTGGCGGATGCTTCGACCCTGAGTGGTGATCTCGTATAGCAAATGGCGAAAAAGAAAAGGTCGTCTCGTCGCGGTCCGAGTCCAAACGGATCCGCCGGCGGAAACGGTGGCGCCAAACCACGCTCACGTCGTCGGCGTCGTGGCGGTGGTCAAGGCGGAGGCCAGGGCGGTGTGGATCGCGAACCGGCGGACATTCCGAGTGATGCGCCGCTCGAGGAGTGCGATGGCATTCTCGAGTTGCACCCCAATGGCTACGGCTTTCTGCGCAGTCGCGATAACAACTACGCTCGCGAACGTAGCGATCCATTCGTTCCCGGCACGATGATCGAGCGTTTCGGCCTTCGGCAAGGCGTGCACATCAACGCGATGATGCAGCAGGCCAAGCGTCAGCAGGGACCGCGGGTTCGCGAGATTCTCGACGTCGACGGCAACACGCCCGAGTCGTATCCCGACGTGAAGAGCTTTGACAATCTCACGCCGATCAACCCTGAAGAGTGGTTGCACCTCGAACATGGTCAGCGGCCGATCACGAATCGTGTGATCGATCTGCTGGCGCCATTGGGTAAAGGTCAACGGGCTTTGATCGTCGCTCCGCCGCGAAGCGGAAAGACGATCATGCTCCAAGACATCGCCAGCGGGATCGCGACAAATCATCCCGACCTCAAGTTGATCGTGTTGTTGATCGACGAGCGTCCCGAAGAAGTCACCGACATGCGCCGAAACGTGGTCGGTGGCGAGGTCGTTGCGAGTAGCTTGGACATGGACGTTGAGAGTCATGTCCGCCTGAGCCAACTCGTCGTCGACCGAGCGCGTCGTCTGGCCGAGACCGGACAAGATGTTTTCTTGATGCTCGACTCGATCACGCGACTGGCTCGTGCATTCAACAAGTGGGTTGGTCGAAGCGGTCGCGGTGGTGCGACGATGACAGGCGGTTTGGACATCAAAGCGATGGACATTCCCAAGAAGCTTTTCGCCACCGCACGTGCTTTTCAGGAAGGCGGATCGTTGACGATCGTCGGAACGGCTTTGGTCGATACGAATAGTCGAATGGACGAAGCGATCTTCCAGGAGTTCAAGGGTACCGGCAACATGGAACTGGTCCTCGACCGGCGCCTCGCCGACCGCCGATGCTGGCCCGCGATCGACATCAGTCAATCGGGAACACGTCGCGAAGAACTCTTGCATGACGAAGAGACCTACGAAGCGGTGACGATGTTGCGTCGAACGCTTTCGAGCATGCATCCCTGCGATGCGATGGAACAACTGACCAAGCAACTCGGTCGTTTCGAAAGTAACGACGAGTTCATCAAGTTGATCAGTGGGGCAAAGACCTCACTTTAGAAACGCGAACCCGCGTCTAGCGACGATTGTCGTTCACAGAGTAGACTGCGGGCTCCCGGAGGGTAAGCGAATTGGTGAGCGGCTTCACTGGAACTGAAGTACCCCGTAAGGGGCTGCGGGTTCGAGTCCCGTGCCCTCCGCTCCACGAGCCGAACGAGTCACTCGATTCGTTTTCGGCTCGTCTTCTTTGAAGTTGCCGTGTTGCGGCCGAAGAGCACCGCGGCACAGGTGCCGCGAAATCGCAGGTAGCCGATCACAACCGTCAGTCCGCAAAAGACGGCGAGTGACCAAGGCGGCGTGCCCGCATCCAGTAACCTCGCGGTGTCCAGCAAGCGATCGCCGCTGATCCACGCGAGTGCGAGGTAGCTGCCGTTGGCCAGCAAACAAAAATCGGCGATGAAGATGGCCGGTCGCCAACGCGAAATGGATGCGACGATGAGGGGCGCCGCGATTCCGAGGACGGGACCCGACCAGAGAGTGAGGAGCGGGTACGGGTCCGGTTGATGAACACTGTACGGCAGTCGCCAGGGTGCTAAGTCCACATCGGTGAGTGTCGCACCGCCGATCCAACCGCCGACCAAATGGCCCAGCTCATGAGTCGTCGTCATCGCCACCCATGACATCGCTAACAAGCCGATGAAGGGGAGGACGCCATGAGGATGCGACTCATTCAATCCGGTACTTCTCAGTGAGCTGTGTGAGAAATGACTGTACGTCAGTGTGGACGTCCGAAGTCGTTGAAACCACGAGCGCGTGGTCAATGTTGATGATCGAGGAATTTCCTCCAATAGTCTCCCATGTGTCCGGTCGCACTGTCCGACTGATCGCGTTGACGATTTCTTCTCCGCGCTCGCCAAGTTTTCCTGGGAGCGTGTACATGTTCAGGATCAGGTTCGACTCGGCAGCTTCCATCGTCGTGATTTGGAGCACTTCATCCTTAATCATGTAGGTCAGGTCGTTGTCCCGTAACATCAGCCGGAGCAATGAGCGAAGCGAGACGTTCTTAAGATCGATGGTGATCGGAGTGTCCGCAGTGAGGCCAATTTCTTCCAAGGCTCGCGTGTCAATCACCACCGGAATCGCGTGCGACTTGGAAATCTGCTGCATCGCTTCAACGAGGGGTGTCTCGATGAATGTTTGGGTCGTCGAAGCAGTCAATGCAAGTTGGATCCGCTCTTCGGCGGTCTTCTGGGTCGATGATTCTTTACTCGGCAACGCACCCGTCTGGATTCTTGCCGCACTGCCGGGCTGAGCGGATCTCTTGGGATTGGTTTTCTTTCCCGGCTGGAAAGGATCACTTCCAAACGGATCATCCTGTGCAAGGGCTGGGGCCGCGAGCAAGCAGGTGCAGGCGGCAAGCAGAAGCGTATGACGGAGCGACATCGACGGGTCTCCACGAGTGGGGAGGTAACGAATAGGCTTACCGGATCATGGCAGGTTGAATCGACCGCCGCAACTTTTTGATACTCTGATCAAACTCTCATCCTCCTTCCAATCAAAGCGATATGTCTGACGAAGCGTCCCCGCCGAACCCCAATCCGCCCACGAGCCACGAAGTCACTCCGCACGATCAGCAAGCGGGGCAAGTTCAGCAGTTCATGACGGTGATCAAGAATCCCGCCGAGCAAGTTGGCGAACACATCATCACCGCCCTTCAGCAGCCCGACACGGTCGCGATCTTGACCACGGTTGCGGTCGGGCCCGATGGCAAGCAACGTGTCATTTCAGCCGCGCTCGATCCGGCTCGCATGAGACAAGTTCAGGAATTGCTGAGTGCGGCGAGCGAAGAACGTGAGATCGAAGAACCGTGCGTCGGATTTCACTGCATGGTCAAGCCGAAATCAAACGACTAGTTCGGCTCCTTCATCCTCCGAGTTGGGTATGTCCGCGTTCCTTGATGCTCGCTGAAGATGGTAGCCCATGCCTCGCAACGCGAGGCAGACGGCCAAGACCAGGGCCCCCATGATCTGATGTCCAACGATCAACCCGAGCACCACCTCGCCTTCCGTGAGGGGGCCAAGTACCGCCGACAAGGTCGCAATCTCGATGACGGCCAACAGCACGCAGTAAAAAGACCACGAGGCGATCGATGCGGCCATCAATTTGCGGTCTTGTGCCAACGCGATCCAAATGCAGGGAAGTTTGACCAGCAGGCTGACCACGCCAAAGACGGAAATGACAATGAGCATTTCCGGTTGATTGAGCCCGCTTTCCCGAATGGCGTTACCCAGAAAGACAGGGTCAGTTGGCATCAGGTAGCTTCCGATCGCCATGATGACGGCAAGAATCAACGTGCCGTTCATGTCACGAATCGAGTATTGAGACTTCTCCTCGAGCGTCGCCGTTGATTTGACGATTTTCCAACCGAAAGCCAACGCGGCCACTTTGAGCGGCACGAAGCTGGCGGCAAATCCGAAAAACCAAATCAATCCCATTCCGACCAGCAGTTCCGGGCTGGCCCGCGGATTCTCCCAGCGGATTCCGAAAGCGATCGCGATCCATGAAACTAGAAGTAGCAAGAACGTCCATGGGAGACGCACCCAAAACGCGCCGTGGACGAGTGTGCCCCAGACGCACACCAGGGTGAGTTGTGCTGTGAGAATGTTGGCGATGACCATCGCCGGGAAGGCGCCATTGAACAGCTGGGTCGCCAGCAAATCCGCGATCAGAAAGCCGACGCAGCAAATGAGGACTAGCGTAAAGAGGGCGAACCGTTGCGGTGGTGCCTGCTCGCCACTCTCTCCTGATTGCTGATTCTCGCGGTTCAGGAAACTCATGCGCGACTTCGTCGCGTATCGAGTCCTCATTCCTATCTGGGGCGTTCATTCGTCTGATTCGGGGCAGCTTGCTGTCTTTGGGCGAACGACGGCCCTCGCGTCTCGACGGTTGACGCGAGCGAAAGCGGGCCGGTTTAGCCGGTGCGGCTTTCCCGTTACGCTAGCGGTTTTCGAAGCGGAAGTCGTCACCTTGGCAATCAAAGATAAACTAGCTGCGTTGCTCGGTCCCGAAGTCGACCCCGTCGAAGCGGGAATGAAACTGCGTGAACTATCCGAGCTTGGACCCGACGGGGCCGTGGCTGTGCTCGCTCAGCTGTCGCTCGCGGAGGAGACGCTGGAAGCATCCGACCCTGCGATCGTCGGCACCATGCTGAGGATCATTCACACGCATCTTGTGCCGGACCGCGAGCGGGTCATCGGAATTGATCCCGATGTCATCGCGCAGGTCGATGCCACACTCCCCGAGAGGATTTCCAACCGACATCTGCTGCTTCATTTGCTCTCGTTTGCTCGGACCGATGCGTCGCTTCGGTCGCTCGTCGAGATTTTGAACGAGCGCCCACCAGAAGACTGGATGGCCGCCGCGCAGGTGCTCAGTCCGTTGATGCAACACGACGATTGGTCCATCGACGCGGTGTTCCCAGGTATTCTGCAAGCCCTCGCGGTTCCCGCTTTGGCTGCATCACTCTTGGATCTCGCCAACCATGTCACACGTCGCGGTCGGACCGAGGTGCACCCGGCGGCCGAAATGACGAGTGGTCTCAATCATTTGCTCGGACAGGTTGCCAGCCGGCTCGGATTCTTTGAAGAGAACCCGCGTGCGTTTGGCGATGACGTACCGACGGTGCAGAAAACACTCGGAGAAGCCGTTGCGTTGGCGGTAGCGCTCTGCGACGCACTTGCCTTGATCGGTGACGAGAGCTCGATCGCCAAGTTGAATCAAACGGTTGAATTGAGGCATCGTCGTGTGCAATGCGAAGCCGCCGGCGCGCTTGCAAGGCTGGGCGACGAAGAAGGTCGGAAACGCTTGATCGAACTTGCCAATGACCCAGCGGCACGACTACGCGCGGTGGCGTACGCGGATGAACTCGGGTTCGGCGACGAAATCGAAGAGTCCAATCGGAGCGACGACGCGACCGCCGAAGCAGAGCTCGCACTCTGGCTCAGCCAACCACATCAAATGGGTGTTCCGCCGACCAGCGTGAAAGTTGCCGAGACCCGTCGTTTGCTCTGGCCCAGTTTTGAAAACCCGGTCGATGTGACGTTGGTACGTTTCGAATACAACATGGGCGATCGTTGCTACAGCAACATCGGTTTGACCGGACCGGCGACGTACACGATGTCTTGTGATTTGGCGGACCTGCCGATGGATGACATTTTCGCGATCTACGCCGGTTGGCATGCCGAGCATCCCGATATCTTCACGATCGGAGCCGACGGATTTAATGAAGCCCAGCACCGTGTGATGGATACTTTCTCTCAGCACTTGGAGCATCTCGGCTACGAAGACATCAAATCGCAACGTCTTGGTATCTTTCTCGACGAGCATGCGGGCGTCTTTACCGCGACGCGAGAAGGTACCGCATGTGTCGTGGCGACGGATGGATTGGAGACCATCGATCAGCCGACGGCAGGTCGCTCACGACCTTTGACCGCCGACGACATCTTCAATCTTTACAAGGGGCGCAAGATGATTCGCACGTTCAACGCTTGAAGCGAGTGTCATCGTGTTGAATGCGTCGGGCGACAAACGCCGCGTCATCATCATCGGAGCCGGATTCAGCGGTCTTTGCATGGCGATCCGCCTTCGTCAGGCCGGGTTCCATTCGGTGGTCGTGCTTGAATCGGCCGACGATGTGGGTGGGACGTGGCTCAAGAACAACTACCCCAACGCCGGTTGTGACGTTCCGTCCTACTTGTATTCATTCTCTTTCGCGACCCGCTACCCTTGGTCACAGCGATACGCACGGCAACCCGAGATCCTGGCTTACCTTCGTGACTGCGCGGAGCGGTTTGGCATTCGTGAGAACATCCACTTTCAAACGTCGGTTCAAGCCGGTGCGTTTAACGAAGCGACGGGATGTTGGACGGTCACCACCAATAACGGAACATTTGAAGCCGAGTTCCTGGTCTCTGCGGTCGGACAACTCAACCGCCCTCACCAACCCTCTTTTGAGGGCGTCGACAAGTATGAGGGAAAAGTCTGGCATAGTGCGAGGTGGAATCATGACTTTGAGCTCGAGGGCAAACGCGTTGCGGTGATCGGCAACGGTGCCAGCACGATACAGTTTTTGCCATCTCTGGCCGACAAGGCTGAGCACACCACGTTGTTCCAGCGAACGCCGAGTTGGATTCAGCCATTTCGAAACGACCCCTACTCTTCCTTTGCCAAGGCCGCGCTTCGTTTCATCCCTGGGCTGCCGAGCGTGTACCGCTGGTGGACCTTTGCGAGGCACGATTGGCGGATCATTGCGTTTCGCCAGGGGACGATTAACCGCGAATACGGACGGCGGCTCAAACGGCAAATGCGAAAACTGATTCCAGAAGATCAGTGGGAGCAATTGATTCCGGGTTACTCACCGGGCTGCAAGCGAATTCTATTGTCGAATGATTTTTTGCAGACCATCATGCGGCCCGACGTGTCGGTGGTCTCTGATCGTGTTGAGCGTCTCGATGCCACGGGAATTGTCACGGGCGAAAATCATTACCCTGTCGACGCGATCGTTTGTGCCACAGGCTTTCGAGCCAATGAGCTTCTATCGCCGATTGAATTCGAAGGCCGTGACGGACTCCGCTTGGACGATGTTTGGTCGGGGCGTCCTCATGCGTTTCGAGGCATCGCCGTCCACGGCTTTCCCAATCTGTTCCTGCTCTATGGCCCCAACACGAATCTGGGGCACAACTCGATCGTGTTCATGATTGAGAGTCAGGTGAACTATGTCATGCGGTGCCTCAAACTCGCGAGTCGACAGGGACACGACTGCATTGAAGTTCACGAGGACACCATGAAGCGTGATGACGAGGAAGTCCAAGAGCGACTTGAGGCCTCGATTTGGGCAGGCGACTGTGCCAGTTGGTACAAGACCGCCGACGGAAAGCTACCCAACAACTGGTGGGGCAGCGCGATCGGTTACTGGCTGAGAACTCGAAAGCCGAAACTCAACGAGTTCCGGCTTTGGTCCGTTGGTTAGATGCGGCAACGCTTTGCCACTCGGCCAATGATCAGTTTTCCAACCGCAGTAACATGCGTTCGTTGCCACGGCGGATGACCAACTGCACGGGGCGACCACGACGGCTTGCTTCTCTCAAGATGAGTTGCAATTCTTGCGCGGATGCGGGCGCGACGCCGGCAACACGTTCGATCACATCGCCGACTTCCAATTGGCCCGCTGCCACACTGCCGTCTTTGAGGGCGGTAACGATCAGTCCGCTCTCAAGGTTCTGGTAACCGTACTTGGCCGAAGTGGTGGGATTCGCTGGCACGAGCCGAGCGCCGAGTACTTCACCGGCACGGAACTGCGCCATGACTTCGTCGGTTCGCTCACGAAGGTCGACCTTGACCCGAATCGATCGGCCGCCACGGTTGACATCCATCAACATGGAGTCGCCCGGCGGTTGACTGGCGACGTAGTTTCGCATCTGGTCGCTGTTGCTCATCGGCTTGCCGTCGATTGCCACCACGACGTCACCTTCCCGCATGCCGGCTTGCTGTGCGGGCATGCCGTCGAGCAACGTTCGGATGATGACGCCCTTGCTCGCTTTGAGGTTGTACTCGCGTACGGTTTCAGGCGTGATGTTGTCGAGGCTGGCACCCAGGAAGCCGCGTCGAACGGTTCCAAACTTGACGATCGAATCGAGGACGGGCTGCGCGAGAGAGACTGGGATTGCGAAGCCGATTCCGGCGCTTGAGCCGCTGCGGGACATGATGGCGGTGTTGATGCCGACCAACTCGCCATTCAGGTTGACCAGCGGGCCGCCTGAGTTGCCCGGATTGATCGCCGCATCGGTCTGCAAAAAGTCTTCAAAACCGTCGCCCTCACCCACGATCCTTCGCACGCGATTCTTTCCACTAATGATGCCCGCGGTCACGGTTTGATCGAGTCCGAACGGGCTTCCGATGGCCAGTACCCAATCGCCGACCTGAATCGCATCAGAGTCGCCGAAGCCGGCGGGCGTTAAACCCTCACGGTCGACCTTCACCACTGCGAGATCGGTTTGCGGATCGGTGCCGACAATCCGCCCGTCGATTTTCGAACCGTCGCTAAACTCCACTTCGAGACGATCTGCACCCTCGACGACATGGTTGTTTGTCAGGATGTATCCGTCGGCGCGGACGATGACGCCGCTACCCGTTCCGCTCGCCTCGCGCCGTGACGGGGCACCGAAGAACTCTTCAAAACCGCGGGGGCCCCGCCCCACGACTTCTGTTTGCGTGGTGTTGATGCTCACGACGCTCGGGCGAATCCGTTCCGAGACGTTGCGAAATGCCGTCGAGAGGTCGCGGGCGGCACCGACGTCCTGGCCTCGGAGTGGTTTGGGTCGCGCCGCCGGAATCTCCTGGGCGAGCGGGTCATTACGGAGAAAACCGGGCGAGGTCATTACCACGCCGGTTACCAGGGAGCCGACCAGCATCGCACCGAGGGCCCCGGTGAGTTGTTTCCAATTTTGTTGCATCGATTGTTACTCCATGAGAAAGCGCTGGTGTTTCACGTCACGCTGTTTCACTAATAACCTTTTGTCGCGGCAGGACGCCGTCACTGTAAAGTCTTCCCGCACATTCCGGAGATTGCACCGAATCCCACCTTGAGTTCGTCTCTGCGACGACCGTCTTGGCAGATACACGCGGTAAACCTGCCTCTGTGGCATTGTTACGACAAAGCAACGATAGAGGATGCAAACATCACGCCAATTCGTCCGATGAACCAAAAAGGAATGCGGTGTTGACAGGGTGATTTTGCTATGATGCCTCGCTAGAGCCGTTCGAACGTTCATCCGCGAGGGCATTTAGCGGATGGACTTCAACCGGCTCTCTGCGGCCCCATCGACGGGTGCTTGCGGGCGGGGCATCATCACAGGATGGAGAGAGGAATGCGAGAAACCTTGACGGTGATCTTGGCGGGAGGCCGCGGTTCGCGCCTCGAACCCCTCACACGAGACCGCGCCAAGCCGGCGGTTCCCTTTGGCGGCCTCTACCGCATCATCGACTTCGTTCTCAGCAATTGCCTCAACAGCGGAATGCGTCGGCTGCTCTTGCTGACCCAGTACAAGGCTCAGTCGCTGGACCGGCATATCAACCTGGCGTGGCGAAATTACTTCTGCCGCGAACTCGGAGAGTTCATCGACGTCGTGCCGCCCCAACAGCGGTTGGCCAATAGCTGGTACAGCGGGACGGCAGACGCGGTCTATCAGAACATCTACGCCATCGAGCGAGAACAGCCCGAGGACGTGGTCGTTCTTGCGGGCGACCACATCTACAAGATGAACTACGGGTCGATGGTGGACTACCATCGCAAGACCGGCGCCGACATCACCATCGGCGCGCTCCGTGTCAGTGTCGACGAAGCTCGTCAGTTCGGTGTCATGCAGACGGACCTCGATCAACGCGTGATCGGTTTTCAAGAAAAGCCAGACTCGCCGATTCCGACCCCTGAAGACCCCGAGGTCTGTCTCGCATCGATGGGGATCTATGTCTTCAACGCGCGGTTCCTCTACGAGCAGTTGTGTGCGGATGCGACGAAGACCGCGAGCGACCATGACTTCGGAAAGAACATCATTCCGGGGGCGATCGACAATTACAAAGTCTGTGCGTTTCCATTCCTGGATGAGAACCGCAAGACGGACGCTTATTGGCGTGATGTGGGCACGATCGATGCCTACTTTGAAGCGTCGATGGACCTCATCAGCATCGATCCTCAGCTCAACCTCTACGACGAAGATTGGCCGGTGCGCGGTTTCCAACCGATGCTGCCCCCGCCCAAGTTCGTGTTCGGAAGTGAAGGCGGATCGACGCGGCGAGGGTTCGCACTCGACTCAATGATTTGTCAGGGAGCGATCATCAGCGGCGGTAGCGTCGCTCGCAGCATCATCGGGCCCGGTTCGCGCATCAACAGCTACGCAACCGTCGAAGATTGCATCCTGTTTGACGACGTCAATGTCGGTCGCCGAAGTCGCTTGCGTCGCGTGATTGTTGACAAGGGCGTGACCATTCCGCCTGAAACCGAAATCGGGTTCGATCCTGTTGCCGACGCCGCACGCGGATTCCAAGTGACCGACAGCGGTCTCGTCATCATCAGCCGTGGTGAACAGATCGAGCAAGGCGAACTGACTGACTTTCAGGCCCCGCTCAAAATCGCGCAGGGCTAAGGCCCCTGGTTGGTTCGCTCACGCGGCCAAGACACTTTCGCCCGAAGCTTCGGCCGGTTTCTCCACCGCGAATACGAGTTGCGTTTTCGCGGTGAGCAAGAAACCGACGGGAGCGAGGATCAACACGAGCCCGGTTGCGAAGACCAAGCCAAAGCTCAGGCTCGTCGCCATTGGAATCAATACTTGCGCCTGTCGGGAGGTTTCCAAGAGGATCGGAAGCATGCCTCCGATTGTTGTGAGCGATGTCAGCAATACGGGGCGACAGCGTCGCCGACCGGCATCCAAAATTGCTTCTGTGAGTGGCAGTCCGTCACGCACTCGCCGGTTGATGAAGTCGATCAACACGATCGAATCATTGACCACAATCCCTGACAACGCCACCAGCCCATAAATGCTGAACAGCGTAAACGGCAGTCCCATGACCACGTGCCCGAAGACAGCCCCGCAGGCGCCGAAGGGAATGATCGAAAGCACGAGCAGCGGTTGGAGGTACGATTTGAATTCAATCGTGAAGAGCAAATACATGGCGATCATCACGGCGATAAAACCGAGAAACATGCTATTCATCGAGTCGTTGGTCTGCTCTTCTTGGCCCTCCCACAGCACACGCAGGCTGGGATAGTCCGCAGCCAACGTGGGCATCAGCGTCTTCTTCAGGTCTGCCGTGATCGCAAACGCGTTACCGACTTCTTCGTCCACGTCCGCCGTGATGGTGATCGATCGCATTTGATCGCGTCGATGGATCGCGGAATAGCTTCGCTGGATGTCAATGTTCGCTAATTCGGTGAGGGGACGTTCGATACCTGAGCCATCACGGACATGAATTTCATCAAAATTCGAGATGGATTCGCGTTGCTCGCGTGGATAGCGGACGCGGAGTTGAACCTCATGCCGACCGCGTTGGAGCCGCATTGCTTCTTCGCCGTAGTACGAAGCTCGGACGGTATGAGAGAGTTCCGAAAGCGAAACGCCCATCGCCTTCGCTTCGTCCTTTACTTGGAGACGATATTCCCACTTGCCGGGTCGCCCACCTGCCGTGACATCGTGCACCCCCGGGTAGTTCTCAAGCGACTCGACACAGGCTTTGACGGCTGATTCGAGCTGTGGAATGTCCTCGCTGCGGGCGAGCAATGAGAATTCGATCGGCAATCCGGCAATCCCTCTTGGGCCGGAGCCGAAGGACAGAACATCCGCACCGAGGAATTTGCCGGATTTCTTTCTCCAGCGTTGGACGACTTCTTGGCTCGTCATGTCTCGTTCGCCGACTTCGATCAATTGCACGGTCAAGCTTCCGACGTGACTACCGGACGAAACATCGCCGTTGGTGTTCGCTCCGTACCCGACCGTGCGGTGCACCGCGCTGACGACGCCATTCGGATTGTCGGTGAGGCCTTCGTCGATCGATTCTTGATTGATCGCCATGATCGCACGCTCCAACCGCAGCGTCGCTTGATCGGCAATCCGCTCAGGCGTGCCATCCGGAAACGCAATCATGACCGTACAGAAATTCGAATCGATCTGCGGCAGGACGATGTACGGAACGATGCCGCTGCGAATCGTCCCCGCGGTGACCATTAGAAATGCGAGGGCGCCGCAAACGACGAGCGTGGGAAAGCGAAGAGACCACCGAAGTGCCGGCAGATAAATCCGTTCGATAAAGTAGGCGAGGCATACCGACACGGTCCGATTGATCAGGCCGATCGCCATTCCGAGAGGGCGGAAAGGTCCCAGAAGCCACGACACGGATTTCATTCCGGCGCCGTCGCGGTGGGCGAGGTGAGAGGGCAGGACCGTGAGGGCCTCGGCAAGCGAGAACAAGAGGATCGCGATCATTGCCAGCGGTAAGACTTCCGTAAACCGAGCGAGTCGCCCGGTCATGAATAGCATCGGCAAGAACGCAAGAATCGTCGTCAGGACGCTCGTCACCACCGACGGCATGACTTCGTAAGTGCCGTCGATAGCGGCATCACGAAACGATTTTCCCATCGAACGATGAACATAGATGTTTTCTCCGATGACGATCGCGTCATCGACCATGATTCCCAAAGCGATCAAGAACGCAAACATTGACGTCATGTTCAACGTTTGGTCCGTGAAATACATGACCGCGAGTGCGCCGGCGATCGAGAGTGGAATCCCCATCGAAACCCACATCGCCAACCGAAGCTCCAGGAAGAGCGTCAGCAGGATGAACACGAGCAACAGCCCTTGCCATCCATTTTTTACCAACAACAACAGACGGGCTTCGACGTCATCCGTGCGGTCGCGGAAATAGATCAACTCGTAACCCGAGGGGACTTCGTACTGGTTGATGAAGTCCTTGACGACTTTGCCGACGCGAATGATGTCCTCGGTCTTGCCGGTGTCGATTTGCACGCTCAGGCCCGGACGCCCATTGATGCGGCTGATCGCGGAGTCGTCGGTGAACTCATCGCGAACCTCACCGAGGTCGCCCAGCGTCAGGACAACGCCACCCGCATCTCGGATCAATGGCAGTGACGCGATTCCGTCGCCGGTCGAGTGTCGGTTGCTGCCTCGCAACAAGACATCTTGAGACGCGGTCTTGAGCGTTCCGCCCGGCACTTCGACGTTTTCGTCGCGAACCGCATCGGCGACTTGAGACAAAGAGAGACCGTATTGGCGCAGCACCTCCTCGCTGATTTCAACGTCGATCTGGTAGTCGGGAACGCCGATGACTTCTGCTTGCGAGATGTCGTCCCGGAGTAAGACTTCATCACGGATTTTCTCAGCCAGTTCGCGGAGAGCCAAGCTCGCGGCGACGGAATCGTCATCGGGGCCGATGACACCGATGCTGATGGCAGTCGTGCGCGGTTGCTGACGCTGCACGATGGGCTGCTCAGCGAGCGCGGGAAAACTCGGGATGTTATCCACCCTTGAACGGACTTCGCCAAGGATTTCCTGAACGTCCGCTTCGCCAACGTCGGCATCCAACTCGATCATCACATTCCCGTTACCTTCACGAGCGACGGAAGTGATTCGGTAGACACCGTTGATGTTTCGGACGGCTTCTTCGATTCGTTGGCAAATGCCCTCTTCAATTTCCTCCGGGCTTGCGCCGCGGTACTCGACACTGACTTGGATGACATCGAGATTGGAATAGGGCCAAAACTCACGCTGTAGTGACGTGCCGCACCAGATTCCAAGAATCATGACAGCCAACACGATGGTGTTTGTGGCCGGTGCGTTGTCGACGGCCCAGCGGATCACCGACTTCATGGTTGCCCCGCCCTTTGCGCGGCTTGCGTGATCGGTGGGGCGGTCTTCGCCCTTTTTCGCGATTTACCTTGGCCCTTCGCAACGTTGTTTCGCTTTGGATTTGACGACAAGATGGAAATCGGAAGTCCGTTTCGGGCATTCGGAACGGGGGAACTCACAATTCGATCGCCGACTTGGAGTGCCGAATCGGTCATGTCGATGAAGGCGTTTCCGTCCTGAATCCGCGCGATGCGGATCGTTTGCATCTCAAGCTTCTCGTCTCGCATCAGCCAAACTTGTTTGCCCGGCCGCAAGACGGTTTCCGGGATTTTGGCCAGCATACGAGTGGGCTCGCAGTGCAATACGACTTTGACAAACATTCCCCGGACAAGTGCGAGCGAATCACCGTCGTCCGAAGAGTCGCCGACCTCGCCGATGATCTTCTGCGTCGGATTATCGACGTGGATCCGAACCGGCAACGTTCGTGTCGCTTGGTCGAGCCCGAGGCCATCCTGACGGCTCAAAACGCCGTTCCAAGCGTAGGTTTGGCCTCCTCGGTCGTATTCGACAGTGACCGGCACGGCGGGTAGGTCGTAAGCGTTTTCGAGCGGTGTGCCGGCTGTTCTCAAGAACGGGATGTCGTCGCTGCGGAGGTTGCATCGGACTTCGACGCTCGCGGTGTCTTCGAGAGTGGCAAGACGTGTTCCAGGTGCAACCACGGCGTTTTGCTCCACGTGGTTTGCGATCACAACACCGGAGAAGGGTGCGACGATGCGAGTGCGCTGCAAGTCCAGATTGGCACGCTGCAATTGCAGCTTCGCCAAGTCCTTCGTCCTTTCCAGGGCTTTGGCCTGCGTTTCGAAGCTGCGGATTAGGTTTTCTTGTGTGGTGACGTCCTGAGAAGCGGTGAGGAACGCGAGTTGGGCCGCATCACTTTCGGCGGCCGACGTCGCCTGCTGACGTTGCAACTGATCCAAACGGTCGAGTTCACGTTGCCGCAGCGAGACGACGCGTCGGTTGATTTTCAAGAGTCGTTCGGCATTCAGCACGTCAACTTTGAGACGTTCAAGTTCGACATCGGCAACCGCTAGCTGCTGTTCCAGTCGCGAGACTTCCAACTTGTAATCGCTGTCTTCGATCTGAAGCAACAAATCACCTTCGTCGACCGTGTGGCCGGGGCTCAGTGATTCTGATTTGAAGACAACTTCACCGCCGACCCGCGTCGAAATTTCGACTTCACGGAACGGGATCACGACGCCGTAGGCTGAAATGTCGAGTTTGCCGGTGTGTGGAACCGCTTGGACGACTTCCACCGGCACCGACTTGCGAACCGGTGGTTTCTTGCGTTCAGGCTTTTCACGAGCACCCATCGCGTAGACGAACCACGCGGCACAGGTCAGCACGGCAAGCGGCGCGACACCATGAAGCAGTAGGGCGGTAATGTTGGGTAGCTTTTTCATGAGACTACCGTGCACGTCGACCGCGACGATTCATTGGATCGACTTCACCCCAATAGCCGCCAATGATGTGAGGGAACTTGCCAGGTGTCACGTGATAGTGCGGTCCGCGAACGTCATCCTCGTGCAAGTTGAAATCGTTCAGTGGGTTCTCGCTATCGTCTTTTGCAAGTAGGCCTTCTGATTCATAGGGGCCGTAGACCGGTAGACCATCGAATGCGAATCCGATCACCGAGGAGTGCATCGTGCCTTCGTCGTTCCAGGGCGTTTTGACGCAAACCGGATACTTGTGATAGTGGTAGGCGCTCTGGGGACTGGGGTGTCCACAGCAGCGATCGAGTCGCCAAACGGCATCCGTTTCAAAGATGTGATCGAAAGGATTGAAAAAGATCACGCCATTGGTGGCGACTCTGATAGGTCCCATTGGGAGTGCGCCGTTTTCGTTCTTTTCATCCATCGCAATCGGATCCGTTGCCAATTTGGGTTCCTTGGGGAGGTACCACGTGTTCGCCTTTTCCTGGATGTACGAAGGATTCCCATCCAGCATTCGCCACTTGTCCGGGAATGTTGCCGTCGGATGATTCGGCAGATTACGGCTTCGGATGACGATATGATCGTCGGTGACGGTGATTACCACCGCATACGGTTTGAACTCGTCCTTCTCGACAATCTCACCGGCCAAGTCTTTGTAACCGGCTCTCAGCCATGACGTCATGTTGCCGGCGAATGGTGCTTCGAATCGGTTCGATCGGTAGAGCAGTTGGTCAGCGTCGGTGTAGTCGAATTGTTTCGGAAGTTTCTTCTCACCACGGCGAGGGTCGAAGTACCAACGACCCCCAAGAGAGACGAGCGAACTGGCGTCAGGCTGCGGGAACTGTCGTTGCGTTTTCGCGGGGTTCGTATAGTCATTCGGAGCGGGTATCGCTGTGAGGTTCATCGAGTTGATCCAGAACTCGGATTCCTTTCCCTGTCCTGTTCCATCGGCGAAGCCGACGCTCAGTCTCAGCGAATCGACTTCGCGAAAAGGGGTTCGGAAATCCATCGCGTAGGAACGCCATGTGGCGTGACCGAGACTCTCGTTCGTTCGATCGTCACGTAAATCGGTGCGTTCGCGAACGACCTGCGGGTAGAAGCGGGTGGTGATGAAATCCAAGGAACCCTCGCGGTCTTTTTGGAAGAACTCGACTTTGAGGTACAGGTTATCCCTATCGACGGTGAATCGATCTTGGGCCAATCCTTGAATGTCGAATCGATACCAGCGATGGTCCGGCTGTATTTCATCACTCGTGATCGTCGCTTCGCCGGCGAACCGGGTATCCCCGTTGTGGTCTAGGCCCGACATCAAACGGATCCCGTTCCCGTTAGATTCGGTCAACCGGTTGCCGAGTATTCCGTAAGCGGCGTCTCCACGGAGTGTTGCCTTGGCGAGTGACGAACCTTCCTGAATCGAGTCGACGGACGTGAGCGTTTTCGGCGTCGGGCGAGTCTCCGTCGAAATCGGCGAGTCACTCGTCACCTGTTCGCGAAATTGATCAAGCGCGGCGACGAGTTCGCTTGCGAGTTGTCGCTGCTGCGGGGCAAGATCACGCTGCTCGCTGGGGTCGGCAACGATGTCATAGAGCTCTGTTGTCGCGGAGCCATGAATCAGTTTCCAATTGTCTTGGAAGAGCGCGTAGTCGTCTTCGGCTATCACGAGACGCCGATTCGTGACAACGTCATTCTGCAGGTTGGCCCAAAGGTTTCGACCATCCAGTGGTTTGCCGGCTCGAAGTGAAACTCCTGAAGCTGCCGCCAGCGTGGGCAAGAGATCATGGATCGCAAAGAGCTGTTCAGAGGTCGTTCCGGGCTTGATGTCGCCGGGGGCCCGAATGGTGAAAGGCACTCGAATGCCGCCATCGTAGAGTTGGCGTTTCTGTCCGCGAAGCGGTGCGTTGGTTCCCATTCGGGCGGCGCCATTATCAGAGGTAAAGACGACGATTGATTTCTCACGCAATCCTTGTTCTTCAATCGCCGTAAGTACACGTCCGATTCCCTGGTCCATCGATTCAACCATGGCAGCATAGGTGGCGGCGCGTTCATCGAGTCGATCGCGGTATTTTGCGATGAGCTGCTCGGGAGCTTGGAATGGGCTGTGCGGTGCGTTGTATGCAATCACCATGCAGAGAGGCTTCTGCTGGTCGCGATTCTCGATCAAGCGAACAGCCTCTCGCGTCAAAAGATCGGTGGAGTAGCCTTCTTCTTCGATCGTCTCACCGTTTCGTTGCCAATCGAGTGAACCACGCGCACTGGTGTGTTCGTAGTAGTCGATCGAAGCGTCCAAAAACCCATAGAAATGATCGAACCCGCGACCGATCGGATTTCGCGTCTTGTCGGTCGATCGACTGAGGTGCCACTTGCCGATCAGGGCCGTTTGGTACCCCGCGTCTTTGAAATCGGCGACGAGCAAGCGTTCGCTGAGCGGCAGCCCTTCGTCCCGCGGACGTACCGGCCCGCGAATTCCGTAGCGATGCGGGAAACGTCCAGTCAGCATCGCAGCCCTCGCGGGGCTGCATGCGGGATACGCGTAGAAGCGGTTGAGCCGAAGGCCCTCTCGAGCGAGTTGGTCGATGTTGGGAGTTTCGGCGACGCCCTCGTGAAAACCGACGTCCCCCCACCCCAAATCGTCTGCCAGAAAAATGATGATGTTCTTCGTGGGGGAGGTTTGAGCTTCGGCTGGCCTGGCGAGAAGCATCCCCGCCGAGAGAGCCAATAAAAACGGAATAAGCGTTCGCGTCGCCGGGTGTGTCGAGATTGGTATCACGGTCATCGATCGTTGTTAAACTGGGGTCTGAGATCGCTACACACTCGTAAACCCGGATCCGCCGATCGATCTACACCCTCTTCTCAAAAACCAATGACTGTTGCACTTGAAGAACGACTCAAGCAAGGCGACAGCATCGCGTTTGGCGAGTTGTTTTCGATTCATCGGCCGAGGATTTGGCAGATCGTCCATTTTCGGCTGAACGACAAGATCCGCGGTCGAGTCGATCCGGACGATGTCGTCCAAGAGATCTTTCCAATCCAATTCCGCTACCAATAATCCCACTGCTTTCGCCGTAGTCTGATCAACGATTTGTGTCATGGCTACAGCCATGGGAGATATGACTGTCGATGTTTCTTGACGTATTCCAGTCAAGAGAGTTTCACCAGAAGTATAGACGGCTT
>JBCBOT010000133.1:0-19586 GCA_039821165.1 Planctomycetota bacterium
CTCTTGGAGAAGCAAAACTCGGATACCTCGGTGTCGTCGACCCGAAGACGCTCAAGCAGTGGAAGCTTCCGGGAAACGTCGTTGTTGCCGAGCTTTCTCTGCCGCTGTTGCTCGAAGATTCACAGCTTGTGCCGCAGCAAAAACTTGTCAGCACGTTCCCATCGGTGCAACGCGACTTGAACTTCGTACTGGGTGAATCCGTCCGCTGGAACGACCTTGAAACTGTCGTGCGTTCTTCCGTCGGTCATCAACTCAAGGCGGTGACGTACCGCGAGACCTACCGTGACCCGGCGAAAGACGGCAAAGACACCAAGCGGATTCTGCTGTCGGTACAACTGCAACGTGATGATGCGACACTGAGTGGCGATGAAGCCGATGCGTTGGTGGAAAGTGTCATCGGCGACTGTCAATCGAAGCTCGGCGCAAAGCTGCTGGGGTGAGCCGGCGCACGCATCGATCCCCATTGCTAACTCGCCATCCACCAAGCACAGCGGACGCCGCCACGCGGCCAAGTGGAATCAGAATCAATGATCGAGGTCTTTGCTTATTGCACACACCGCGATGCGTCATCGCCGGATTTCCCGCACGAGTCGGTCTTCTTACGGGACTATGACACGCCGGGTTTCGGTGATCACCTGGTCGAATTCGTCACCGATCTGTTCCGCCGATCTGGAGACACGTTGACTCAATCGCTGTACGCGGTATGCCGTCACATTCAAAGGACGAACGTGCTGGTCGCGTTCAAAGTCGACGGCGAGCACATTGAAGCGGTCGCCCCTTGGGCGTGGAAATACAACGCCGTGTTGATGCTTCCGGACGCAAGCATCCGCGATCCGAACGGAGCGGTGTTGGTGGACCCCGAAACGATGCAACCTCAAGCCGAAGCGCAGATTCCGTTTCTGCCTGACGCGCGGCAGCGCAAGGCGCAGAGCGAGATCGAACTTCGAAATCGGTCCATCGACACGCCGGAAGTTCTGTCTCCCGTGGTCAGCGAATTCGAAGTGACACTGCGAGCCGCGGACGATGTCGCGTGGAGAATGCTCGCGTTGTTCATCATTGCGGTCCGCGCCGAGTCACTCGCGAACGAACAGCCGATCCCCGTCGAAGCGCTTCGCGAAAAATCGCCGCTCGCGTTTCAGGCCTTAACCCCCTGGGAAGAGGAGTTCTTAAACCAGGAATCGCCGCCGGAAGATCAAGTCGTGATGGCGAGTTGGCGATACGAAGCACTCGCCGTGTTGCAGTGGGCCACAGGCATGCAGGCCGAACTGCCGTTTCCGGATCAGATCTGCGATGTCCCCGAGACGGCTCGGCAGATGATCGCGATGCCCGCGCGACAGATGATTGAATCGGTGTCGCTGCGACCCACGAACCAAATTCTTGATGCGCTCGACACCAACTATCGTTTGTTGTGGGCGGCGCGTGACGCGGCCAATAAAGGAACCGAACCGCCCGGGAACATTGAAGGCGGCGTCGTCACCGAGCGGCAATACGCCCTGAATTGGTTGACTTATTTTGAGAACGCCGACTGGGACAACGTCGATATTCCATCGTGAGCCTCTCGGCAAATGCGCGGCGATGCCACGCACTCACGATCAGGAGTACAGGGCAAAACGATGGGGGCAAAACCATGCCCCTCACAACTTGCTACGAAGAGTGGCGACCCTCGGTTTAGCTCGCACGGAAAGTGGCCCCGATCTCCTCGACGCGTGGTGGCTCACTCACCATCCGCTTCGATTGCTTCTAACGCATCGAGGACCATCTGGAACTGATCGTTGCATCCCGAACAGGCTCGCAGGTGATCCTTGACTTGAATCATCAGCCCATCGATGGGTTCGCCGTCGAGGATACGCTGCACGTAGTGATCCAACACCTCACCACACTGCGGACAGCTCAATTCGACATCGTGAGTCTCCTGAATCATGTTCAGAAGCCAGCCGACTTGTTGTGAATTTAGTGCCATCATGCGCCTCGGTTCAATGCCGCTTTGACATCGTCAATCGTAAAGCCGGCCGCCTCAAGACCACGGCGAAGCTTCTTTCGCGCGTCGTGTAAGACCTTGTACAGGGCATTCGGATTTGTGTTTTGTTTTTCGGCCACTTCCGCGAGCGGCATTCCACGCAGTTCCGCGGTGATCGCCGTCCATTGTTTTTCGCTCAGTTCCGATTCGATCAACTCGTGAAGCTGCAGAAACATGGCCGACTGTCGCGCCCGATCTTCCGCGGTTTCGAGATTGCCGACCGAGACGCCCGGATCAAAGTTGGCATCGGCGGTGAGCGCGTCCAGCGAAACGTTCCCCCACTCCTTCCGCCGCATGCTACTCACCGCAGTGCGGACAGCAATCGTCACCGCCCAAGTTCGGAATTTGCTACGCCCTTCAAAGCTCGACAGCTTGTCGAGAATCTTGAGCAGAGACTCTTGGACGATGTCTTCCAAAAACGCGTCATCCACCTTGCCGCGTTTGGACAAACTCGCGGCCAATCCTCGCAGCAGCATTTCTTGCAAATCGACGAGGGCGGCCCCACGGATCGCCTCGTCCGTCGACGCAAGATCGGCCAGCCACTCGTCATCGCTACGACGAGCGCCCGCGCTGCGCTGGCCATGGTCGGGTGCATTCATCGGCGCCGAAATCCCTCCAGGTAAGTCCTACCACCGCAGGATAACATCCTGTAGGGACATTCAGCCACCACACGCCTCCCTCAATCAGCCCGCAAGTGCGGCCTGCAGCGTTTCTTTCGATTGGACACCGATGAGCTGATCCTGGACCTCGCCGCCGCGAACCACGAGGAAGGTTGGGATCGAACGCACTCCGTATCGCGCAGCCAATTCTGGGTTTTCGTCGATGTTGACTTTAACGACGTGACCGCTTTCCCCAAGCTCATCGGCGACTTCGTCCAAAACCGATGACATCGCGCGACAAGGACCGCACCAGTCGGCGTAAAAGTCGACCAGTGTGGGGACACCGGCCTGCAAGACATCGCTCTCAAACGCTTCCGATCCGACATGTTGAACAGACATTTTGTTGCTCCTTTCTCATTCGCCTTTTGGCGTTCTGGGACTTGGATTCTCATTCGTTGCTGAGACGCACCGGGCGGGAGAACCTTTCGTGCACCGAACGCGAATTCGTTTTTTCGGGATGCCACGTAAGACATCACGTCAAGATGCCTCTGTTTGGATGAACCGCCGCTGATGGCGGCAACTATCCAAAAGGAAGAATCATGGCATACGAAGTAAAGAATAAAGTCGCGCTCGTGACGGGAGCGAATCGCGGGATCGGTAAAGCAATCGTCGACGCATTGATCACCGCGGGAGCGGCAAAGGTCTATGCAGCTGTTCGCGACATCGCGACGGCACACCCGCTCGTCGAGGCGTACGGTGATCAGGTCGTACCGATCGAGTTGGATCTGTCAAAACCAGATACCGTCATCTCGGCCGCGCAACAGGCCGATGATGTCACGCTCGTCGTGAACAACGCCGGTGTGCTGCGCACGGCGACGCCGCTCGATCAGTCAGCCTTCGAAGCCCTGGACTTCGAGATGGATGTCAACGTCAAAGGACTGATGCGAGTCGCGCAGGCGTTTGGACCAGTCCTAGCGAAAAACGGTGGCGGTGCATTGGTGCAACTTAACTCCGTCGCTTCGATCCTGAATTTCGCCGGCTTCTCAACCTATTCCGCTTCGAAAGCCGCGTCTTACTCCATCACCCAAGGACTACGCTCCATTTGGGCCGAGTCGGGTGTCGATGTGGTCAGTGTGCATCCAGGTCCGATCGCGACCGACATGGCCGATGCCGCGGGACTCGAAGGAGGCGAAGCTCCATCCGTGGTCGCAGACTCGATCCTTGAAGCACTCGAAAGCGGAACGTTTCACGCGTTCCCCGACTCCATGGCGAAGCAAATCGGCGAGGCCTACCAGGGCTACGCCGGCAATGTCATCGAAGCCGAAACGGTGGAAGGATAGCGACCACCGTTGACCGACATGACGTGAGCTAGCCCTGGACCGGCGGCCACCACGTGGCCTATTCGACGTCGCCCGCTCCTCGTGGGTCCACTTTGAGACTCGCGAGATAGGCCACAAGGTCACGCAACTCGCGGGGCGACAGATGCTTGGTGAGATCGGCCGGCATCGACGATTTGCCTTTCTTGCGGAACTCGATGTCGTCCAGAGCGATCTGCTTTTGTGAACCATCAGCCAGAATCAACTCGACGAGTTCCTCGTTCTCAGTCTTGACGATTCCCGTGACGACATTCCCGTCATAGTCTGCGATCACTGCGGTTTCGTAGCCTTTCGCAATCTTTGCATCGGGCAGGCAGATCGCTTCCAACAGATAGCGGGCATCACGTTCCTTGCCGATCATCGTCAGGTTGGGTCCCACCTCACCACCGGCTCGATCCACTTTATGACAACGCACGCAAGACAGTTCGGTCTTGCCAAAGAAAAGCTCGGAACCACGCTCGGGATCGCCACCCTGAAGTGAATCGAGCCATTTGCCCAGCGGATCCTCGTTGCTGAGCCTGGTTTGCTGGGCCGCTACTTTCTCAGCGAGTGCTTCGGGCAATCGATCCTTGGCTGCTTCCGCAACATTCAGCCTGACCTTGGGATCGAGTGAACCATCGACGTACTTTTGAGCCGCTTCCTCGATCGCTTTTTGTGCCGGAGCAGCCTTCATGGTGGCAAGGATGTCCCATGCCCTCTGACGCATCGCCAGGTCGCCTTTCTGGCTGGTTGAAACAAAGCGTTCCACCTGGGCCTCGGTCGCATGCTCGGCGAGCACATTCAAAGCGGCCAATCCGAATTCACCACGCGTCTCGACCGCGACGGACGTGGCAAGCTTGATTGCCGTTTCAGGCTCAAGCCGAGCGACCGCCGTGAGTGCCTTTGCTCGCGTTGCATCGTTGCGGCTCGCGTCGGCTACCTGACCGGCCAAGACACCCGAGATTTTGCTGATGCCAAGCCTGGATGCGACGTCAATCGCTTCGAGTCGCACCGGTTCGTTAGCGGCCATCAACAAATCGATCTGCGGTTCGAGTGCTGCCGCCGCGGCCGACAACTCGCGTGCCTCAAGCGGGCGATAATCGCCGAGGACACGATCCAGCGGGTCAGGCGCTGCCCAGTCAGCCAACATTTTCAAAGCCTCGATACGCATCGATTCGTTTGCATCGGATCGAGTCGCGTACTCCGCTAGGGCTGCCGCGGAAGCCTCGGTTCCGATGCGAAAGTTTGCGTTGAGTACACGTCGAGCGAGCGGAAGCGAATCCAATTTGTTTTTCAGCAGTGCCGCCAGATCATTCATGGCGACCTTGATTGGCAAATCGTGAATCGTTCGCGCCGCCTGGAGTACAACGCGAGGATCGGAATCCGTGAGGAATGCCGCCACGTCAGCACTCTTTTGCTTGCCGAGGGCAACGACGGCCGCCAAACGAACACTCTTACTTTCATGCTCAGAAAGCGAGGCGAGTGTCTTCGCATCCGCAACGCGTGAAAGCGAGGTCGCCACTACATGCCTCATCGCGGCATCACCCGCGTCGGCCCCGGCCATGAGACCGACCAGTCCACCGAGAGCTTTGGCGTCGGAGAGTCGGCCGAGAGCGTCGGCAGCATGGTAGCGAACGCGTGCGTCATCGCTCATCAACAGCCCGCGTAGTTGCTCGACGGAAGTCGACCAGCCTTCTTCGCCGATCACCTTTGCTGCCGCCGCCTGAAGAACTGGGTCGCTCTCGGTCAGCACGACTTCGATCGACTCTTTCACGCCCTCTCCACCGGTATTTGTGCGGGCGACTTGACCGAGGCCCCACAAAGCATGCAAACGCGGTGTTGTACCGGCGGCGGAATCGCCGAGCGTTGCCATCAGCACACTCGACTCGCCACGTTTGGCCAACTCCCACTGGCTCTCCAGCCGGACACGCCGGTCGAGATGAGACAGTCCGGTTTGCAGCTTTTCAACGCTGTATTTCGACCAGTCACCGGAGAGCAACGATTGGACTTCGCGAACGATCTCGGTGTCGCGATGCTCGGGGTGATCGATGCGATAGACACGTGCTTTTCCAAGACCGTCCCATCCGTCGACCCAATCCGAAACATAGATCGCGCCGTCAGGCCCGAATGCGAGGTCGGTCGCCAGGCAAGTCCAGATCGGCTGATCGTCGAAGACCAGTTCGTAGGTCGCACCCTTGGGTTTGACACGAAACGATCGAATGCCACTGTTGCTCGGACCACCACGAAAGTCACAGATCAAAAACGTGTCGTTAAGCTGGCCTCCGAAACCCGTCCCCGGGTAATACGCCAAGCCACTCGGTCCGTCGGTAAAGTTGGCAACGGGTGGAACGATCGAAGCGGGCTGGGCGTCGTTGGCCGGCTCCCAAGTTCGCTCGCGATTGAACGGTCCCCGATCAGTCAGGTACTGGTAATACATTCGCCAGCCTGAATCGCCATCCTGAAGCAAGTGAACGATGCGTGCTTGGTCTCCACTGTCGCTGTTATTGTCGACCGAGAACCAATCGCCGCGATCGTTGAACGCTAGCTCTTGCGGATTACGGAGCCCCGTCGCGAAGACCTCCAACCCGCTGCCGTCGAGTTCGCAGCGGAAGACCGCACCACTGACCGGGTCAGTGAGCACGCGACCGTCGGGAGTACGAATGTGATAGCCGCGATCGCCGATCGAAAAGTAGAGTCGTCCGTCGTAGCCTCGAATCAGTCCGTGCATGTCGTGGCCACGAAAGGCGACTCGCACGCCGTAACCATCGGACAAGACCACGCGATCGTCGGTGACCCCATCGCCATCGGAGTCGACAAGCTTCCAGAGCTTTGGAATGCACGAGTAGTAAACATCGTTTCCGACCGCCAAAACGCCCGCTCCGGTCCCCTCTTCGAGCCGGTTGAACCCGTTGGCAACCACGATGCTCTCGTCGGCTTTGCCATCGCCATCCGTGTCGGCTAAACGACGAATCCGGTCATCGTGCTGGGCGTAGGTGATCGCGGCTTCACCGAGCAGTCGCTTGTGATAATCGATACGGTCCTGCACGGTGTAGGCCGAGAGATCGGCCATCAACCAATCGCGGTCGTGTGCGCGGTTGTCCGTGACGCCACGATTTTGACGGAATGTTTCACAAACAAAAACACGACCTTGATGGTCGATATCAAAAGCGACCACGTTCGCGCAGTCTGGTTCGGCCGCCCAGAGTTCGATGTCCCAACCGTCCGGAATTCGAATCACCGACATCGCGTCACGAGGTTCATCGGACGCGTCAGCGACCTTCGGCGGCAGTGGGTCACTGGCCGTGAATTCCTCGCCCGCTACGCTTTGACAACTGAACAGGGTGAGTAAAACGCCCGCAAACCAGTGCTTACCTGAGATTGGACGCGGAATTCTTTGACTCATATTCGTATTCGGAGCGTGTGGTGGGGACGCTTTCGGGGACAAGCTGATTGCTGCAAGACGATCGGATCGCGGACCCGCTAGAATAATCTGAGGGACGGACTTCGGTCGAGTTGTAACGGCTCAAACCCACCCGTTTCCCCGCGAATCCGATAGCGCGACGAGACGATATCAACTCGATGAACCAATCCGACAACGACGTGCCCGATCCCGAATCGCAATCACTCTCACCGGGTGATCAAGGAACCGAAAATCCGAGCAACGGGGCAACGGATCCACCCTCCGAGTCGGTCTACGTCGCAAAGCTCGTCGACGGGGCCGACAGTGCTGAGCGAGATCTACTGAATGAAGCGGATCCGATCGATCCGACCCTCGAGTTGGACTTGGACCTCGAGGACGATCCGGATCCGATGAGCGTGCCGGAAACAACGAAGAGCCTTGATCTCGAAGACGGACTGGAAATCGGAGCTGACGAGGACCGTGAAGGCGCGCTGGGCGTCGAAGAAGTCGTCGACTCAGACTCCGTTGTGTTGGCCAGGTTGGTGACCGCCGATCCTGAAACCACGGAAACCGTCCGCCAAGGCTCGCCCTTTAAAATCGATCCCCCAGCCGTGCTAACGGAACAATTCGCGAGCGGCGAGGGAGCGTACGTGGACCTCGGACCCTATCGATACACCGCGATGGGTGCCGCTTGTTCCTCTCTCCTGATCACGCTGTTCGCCGGGCTGGGAGCGTTTTGGTTCCCGGCAGGCGGCGTGCTGGTTGCCGTGCTTGGGTCGCTGCTTTCGATCATTGGCATGTACGCTCCCAATCGTCTCCGAATGATTTCGATCGGCGCCCTACTCGTGCACGCGAGCCTCTTTTTCCTGAGCTATCAGCGCGCCCTTGGCTCGTGATCAATCCTTCACGACACCGAGTCCCCGAAGCCAATCGGCACACAAGCCAGGCCATGCTCTAGCGCCCCGGCGTTCTTCGCCAACCCCAGTCCGTGCCTGCCTTTTGGAAAGACGTGCAACTCTGCGGCGACGCCGTGCTTCAAGCAAGCCAGGTAATACTCCACTGAATTCTGCGCCGGCACCGCTTTGTCTTCGCCGGTATGAAAGAGAAACGTCGGCGGCGTCTCGGCGGTCACTTGTCGCTCATTGGACAATGAAACCACTAACTTCGGGTCCGCATTCTTTCCGAGCAAATTCCGCTGACTGCCACGGTGCGTGTGCGGTTTATCAAATGCGATGACCGGATAACAAAGGATCGCGAAATCGGGGCGTGACGAAACACGTGAGACAGGATCCTCTGATTCTGGGTCCGGCGTCGCGAAATGTGTCGAAACGGTCGAAGCGAGATGACCGCCGGCGGAAAAACCGATCACGCCGATTCGCTGTGGATCGATGTTGAGTGAATCCGCATTCGCCCGCAGCGTCTGAATCGCGCGCTGAGCATCCATCATTGGCGCCGGATGACCGTAACCCTGACCGCCATTGCCCTTGCCACGAAGGCGGTAGGTACAAATCGCCGATGTCACGCCCAACTCATGAAACCACTCGGCGAATTCATAACCCTCGTGCCCCATCGCGTGTCCGCCGTATCCGCCACCCGGCAAGATCACAACTGCGGCGGTGGGCTCGTCCGACTCGACGCGAGTGACAAGCAGTTGCGGGAGGTCGCCATCGCCGCGAAGCGTGGTCCCCGGCGGAAGCCCCGGCCAGAGAGGCTGTTCGCGCGGCGCTGGTGGAGCCGCCAGAGCGGATAAAATTGAAAACGAAAAGACGATCAGAAGAAGCAGCGAACGCATGGGTGGCCTGTCGAGTCGGTGGAACGCCCGAATTGTATCTCAGATTGACGATCGAGCGCGATCAGTTCGAATGCGCTCATCTGAATAGTCTTGAGGCCGGATTGATGCCAAAACGTCGTGATTCAAGGGACTCCAACCAAAAGTCTCCATTCGACGGAATTTGGCATTCTGGATGCACAGAAACGGTGTCACACCACTTCACCCGACTGAGGAGGCACGGAACCAATGACTCGCAATCCTACCTACCTGCTGCCCGCGATCGCCCTGATTACCGCATTGTCTTTCGTCGGGTCCGCCGAAGCGCAAGACAACCAGAAGAACCAGCCGTATTACTCACCATCCTACGGCCTGTACCAATACGGCAGGACTTGGAAATTTCCCCAGCCAGATCCGCCGCCGCAGACACAACCTCGGACCACGGTCAACAACTTCTTCATCCCCCGAAACCAATTTGGATTTCAGCCCAACCCGTTTGGGTTTCCGCCCAGCCCCTTTTTCTTTCGACAATCGACGCGTAACTCCCAACGTGCGTTCCAGTCACCTCGAACGATCCGCTACGGACGCACGGTGCAGCCGTACGGCAGAGGATCCGCGTACTATCCGTACGCGACCCAATACGCACGACCTTACGGCTGGTGAGGCGACCGGTCATCGGCTGTCCCGATCGCCCGAGTCAGCGAGTTCGAATTCCCTTCGCCGAGGTGTGGGAAAATGAATCGCGACCGCACTATTGGAGCGGCATTTCGAAACACGCGGCCTCGCGCGCGTTGCGGACGTAGAGTCGGTCACCGATCAACACCGGATGATTCCATGTCTTGCCCTCGAGCGCTTTGAACTTCGCGAGTTCGACAAGTTTGTCCGGTGTCGCGCGAACCAGAACGATGTCCCCTTTCTCGGACACGATCAACAGTTGGCCTTTGTCTTCCAGCAGGAGCACCTGACCATTGCCGTATCGACCGCGCTTCCAGGCTCGGTCGCCCGTCTCCAGATCGACGCAGCAAAAAATACCGCTGTCGAAACCGTAGGCGTGGCCTTCGAAGACAACGAAGTCGTTGTAGTCCGGCTTGAGATCACTCGTCGTCCAATCTTCGTTGATCGACCATGTCGAATCGTTCATTGACACGGTGATTTTCCGTGATCCCGATCCGAGACTGCCGCCGATCACGACGGAGTCGCCGATCACATAGGGTTGAACCACTCGGTAATCTTCTTTCTTCCAGGGATGCGTCCAAATCTCGGAACCGTCCTCGGCGTTGCGGAACTGAAGCCCATCGTTCGACAGCATCAGCAATCCCTTCACGCCCGCGAAGGCAGCCGACTGTGCCGAACTGTAGCTGTGGTTTCCACTTGGGGCTGACCACACGGGCTCTCCCGTTTCCTTATTGAAAGCCAAGATCCCTTTATCGTCTTTGCCGCCGGCATGCACGATGACGAGCGATTCGGTCACCATCGGTGAAGCGGCGAAGCCCCAAGTCGGAGGTTCACGTTTGGCTTCGACCTTTAAGTCCCGTTTCCATTTTTCTTCCCCCGTGACCGCGTCCAGGTGCACCAGGATGCCATCACCTCCCAGCGCAAAGACGCCCGCGACATCGATCGTCGGTGTCGCTCTGGGTCCAGCCCCCGCGATGGCTTCCCAAAATCGGCTCGGCGTCTCGTACTCCCAAATGATCGCGCCGGTCTCGGCATCGAGGCAAACCACCGCTTCAAGATCCCCACGTTGTTCTTGTGTGAACAGGCGATTGCCAGCGACGCTAAACGAAGACCACGCGGGGCCGACCGGTGTCCGCCAGATTTCTTTGGGCGGCGTCCCATCCCAGTCCTCCGATAGCGTTAGCCCGCGGACCGATGACATCCGATCAGAACCTCGAAAACCCGGCCACTCGGCCTCGGCAAACGATTCGATTGAAACGGGCTGAGCCTCCAAAGATTCCCGTTCGGACATCTTCGCAAGGAAATCGTCTTCCGAATTCTCGCTCCAGCGCCAGAGGAATTCTGGTTTGAATTTTCCGTCGTAACCTTCGTTTTGCAGCAACGTCCAACCGCCGAATCCGACCAGCGTCAACACCGCCGTGACGGGAAGACGGATCGAACGCCGACTCGCGGTCAGCAATAAACCCAGCGTGAACGCGGCAACACCCGTCGGCAACACCATCAACGGAATGCCCATCCCTTGAAGGGTCGTGTCCAGCGCGAAACAAGACGCCACACCGATGACGGAGGCGACACCGAGAATCGTGAACTTCTCTTGCCAGGTCGCGCGGCTCGCGAACAGCCACCACATCAACAGCATCAATCCGATGACTGCCGGTCCCATGAAACTCATGATCATCAGCGGCAGCGACGGCGACTCCAGTACCACCGAAATCGAACGCACCATGACCATCAAGATCAACAGCAACGCCCCGGGCCACCAACGCAACACTTCGCCAGTGGAATGGGCGGTCGTTTCATGAGACGAATCCGTTGACGCCACTTCCGAGTTGGATTCGGCAATGGCCGACTGATCGGAAGATTCATTTGATTCGGACATGCGTCGCCTTCGTCAATTCGATGGAGTGGTGTGATCCGCACTGACCCATTCAGTCTACGGTATCGAGTCCTCGACCGAAACGATCACGCCGACGGACATCTAAGCATCGTCTGATGGCGCGCGGACAAACGCGATTCCCGATCCGGGAATCGACCTGCCCCTTCCGAAGGCTGTGCTTACGTCCAACGGCGGAGCCATTTCTCCAGGATCAGCAGGTTCCACAAACGATAGCCGTGGTTCTGCTCGCTCTTTTCGTGGGCGTTGACAAGAGCCTCAACGGCTTCGCGACGAAAATACGGCGTGATCTTGGCGTCGTCCGCCAACAACGTGTCGTGCACCATTGGTTTGAGTTCGTCGCGGAACCAGTTGCTGATCGGTATGCCGAATCCCATCTTGCGGCGTGTAAAAATCGATTTGGGAATCATCGATCCGAAAGTATCCTCGAGGATGAGCTTTCCACGTTTGCCTCGAAACTTATGCTCCACAGGCAAGGAGGCAGCGAACTCAACCACGCGGTGATCGAGCATCGGCTGGCGGACTTCCAATGAATGTGCCATCGACGCGATGTCGACTTTGGTGCAGAGGTCACACGGCAAGTAAGAAAACACATCCGAGAGACTCGCCCTCGTCACCACGTCACGATCTTCGCTTCGGTTCCAACACGTCTCCAAGAACTCGAAAGGGTCGTCGCCCGGAAGCTGCGTGACGAAGTCATCGGTGTAGATTTCCGCCCGCAACGATTCAGGAAAGATCTGCAGCCAGTTCAAATAGCGTCGCGCGTCGTCTTGACCAAACGCTTCCAAGAACCGCTTGGCACGGCGGACGAGTGATCGCTGCTTATTGCTATCGGGCAGTCGCTGCACCAGTCCGATGCCTGGCACTTTATGAACCGGGAACCAACGCTGCATCCTCCGGCTCAGCCAAAGCGCGCGATACCGTTCGTATCCCGCGAACAGTTCGTCACCACCGTCACCCGATAGCGCGACGGTGACGTGTCCCCGGGTGAGTTCGGACAAATACCAGGTCGGCACCGCCGAAGAATCACCGAACGGCTCGTCATAATGCCAAACCAGCTTGTCAATGATTTCGACACCACTCGGTTTGACTTCGAATCGCTGATGATCGGTGCCGAGATGGTCGGCGACCTTTGCGGCGTAAGCGGTTTCATCGAAATCAGGTATCGGGAACCCGATGCTGAAGGTGCGAACCGGCGTTTCAAGTTGTTGCTGCGCCAACGCGGTGATCAATGACGAGTCGATTCCGCCCGACAAGAACGAACCGAGAGGCACGTCACTCTGCAAACGAAGCCGCACTGAATCGGTCAACAACTCGCGGAGTCGTTCCATCGCTTGGTGCCGCGAGACCCAACGCTCCGCCGTCGGATCAAAATTCCAATAGCGATGAACTTCCGCGCGCCCGCGATCAAACACAAGAAAGTGACCCGGCGGAAGTTTGTGGACTCCTTTCCAAATCGTTCCCGGATGCGGGATGTACTGGTACGTCAAAAACTCATCAATCGCCGCAGGGTCGATCTTCGTGCAAACACCGGGGATCTCAGCGAGACATTTGAGCTCGCTGCCAAACACGATTCGGTCGCCGGTCACCGCGTAGTACAGTGGCTTTTGACCGATCCGGTCGCGTGCCAAAACCAGACGCGACCGTTTGGCGTCCCAAATACCGATGGCAAACATCCCGTTCAACTCGGCGAAACAATCCGTGCCCATGTCTTCGTAAAGGTGCACGATCGACTCGCCGTCGCCATGAGTCGCGAATCGGTGGCCGCTTCCCTCGAGCCGTCGACGGAGGGTTTGAAAGTTGTAAATCTCTCCGTTGAACACCAGCTGAACCGAGCCATCTTCGTTGGCCATTGGCTGCGCCGCGCCTTCGACGTCGATGATCGACAGGCGACGAAAACCTAAAGCGATTCCGTGTTCACGGCCTTGTCCGTCGACGTGACCGGTCTTGATCCAATGACCGTCGTCGTCCGGGCCACGATGCGTGATCGCATCGGTCATTTTGCCGAGTCGTTCGCGATCGATTGCAAGGGACGGATCGAACCAGACGGCTCCGGTAATTCCACACATCTGGATCGGGTTCCTGAGGTAAGGCCTGTTGAATATCGCGTCGGAGCTTAGTTTCCGGCAAGCAAGGGTATCAGTTCCCGCATCGCGTCGATCAATTCACGCATCGATTGGTGTCGGTTAACAGGATTCTTTTGCAGCGCCCGCATGACCACCTCATCCGCTTCGACCGGGATGCCCGCGTCCGGGGCACGTTCGCTCGGCGGTGCCGGTTGGCGATGGATGATATTGCGAAACGTTTCGTCGACGTTGGCGCCGCGAAACGGCTCTCGAATCGCCAACAACTCGTACAAGCATACACCCACGCTGAAGATATCGCTTCGTTCGTCGATGCTTCGCGTTCCTTGAATCTGCTCCGGCGACATGTAAAGCGGCGTTCCGGGACGTTGTCCGCTGGTGGTCAACGTCTGCAACTCCTGTTCTTGGGCCTTCAATTCAGTCGCGTCGTATCGTGTCACCGTTTGGTCGTCCATCGCGCCCCATACCTTGGCCGTACCCCAGTCCAACAAGTAGACCTCACCAAAGTTCCCGAGCCAGATATTCTCGGGCTTCACGTCGCGATGGATCACACCACGGGCATGCGCGTAGGCGAGGGCCTGGCAAGCATCCGCGAGAGCCTCGACCCGTTTCGCCGGCGGGTTGCGTTCGACCGCAAGTTTATCTCCCGCCGTGATTTTCTTGAGAATGTCGAACAGGTTCTCTCCCGAGATCAGCTTCATCGCCAGAAAGACACCCTGCACCAAGTCGTTACCGATCTCGTAGACGGGAACCGTGTTCGGGTGCTGGAGTTGCGCGGTGACCCGGGCTTCGCGGATTAAGCGGCGACGCTCGTTTGGCACATCTTTGTGATGGAACGGCAGTGTCTTGATGGCGACGGTGCGACCGGCGATCGGATCAAAAGCGGCGTGCAAAATCCCGTTTCCGCCGCGAGCGATCTCGCGCAGGCCCGAGTAACGCCCGAGCCCCGGTGGAACTTGGCGGGGCACATCGTTGTCCGTCACGGAGAGAACTATGGTCGGTTCGTTTTGCATCGCCCGCGTCTCAACCGGAGCCCAAGGTGTCTGACTTCAGTCTAATGGTCCTCGCGGGGCTACTCCACCTCATAGAACCGCCAGCGGGTTTCGCTTTGATTCAAGCGTGCCCCGCGTCACACCGACACGATTGACGGCGTTGAGCTGTTGCCAGACCTCGCTCGGCGACACCGCACCATTGAGCAACGCCCGGTATAAGCGGATTGTTTTCGAAACCTCGGCGGCATGTTCTTCGAGAAACTCCAAACGAAACCAGCGAACACCGGCATCGCGGAGTCGTCCCGCGGACTCGGCGCCGCTCTGCGGCATCGCGTTGTAGAGGGTGTTCCGGCAGGCGATGTCGGCTTGGAGCGTGTGTTCGGCGCCGACGCGATCACGCAGTTGAACGACATGATCATCGCAAGGCCGACCGCAGTTGGTTTTGTTGGTCCCGGGCGACAGCACGCTGCAAAACACACAATGCTCCATGTGGAACATCGGAATGTGTTGGTGAAGGACGACTTCCAGCCAATCCGGCGGTAGCGAACCGACCAAATCATCCAACTGATCGCAGTTCAAATCATAAGACGCCGTCATGCGTTCCACGCCGAGCGAGCGAATCCACTCTGCCGATCGATGGTTGGAGACGTTGAGCGAAAAATCGGCGAGTGTTCGGATCGAAGACTCACGAAAAAATTCGATGGCGGCCAAGTTGCGGCACAACACGAAATCGGGTTCGTGTCGCGGCAACACGCGAAGGAAACCCATCTCGCCCGGTTTCTGCATGCGGATCGTGGCGATGCCGAATGGGATGTCGAACGGGCGAACGATCGACGCCACGTCGGCATATCGACGCACATCATGAAAGTCGACGTAGATTAAATCCGCACCGTTTTCACAGGCCGCACGGACCTGCTCCGACGTTCGGCAAAGGGCACTGATTCTGGAAGGAGAACTCGAATCGGTCTCTCGAGGTTCGACGATCGATTGCAACAGGAGTTCACCCGCCTTCGCCGAAATGCGACGTTTCGGCGGTTCGGCGATTTGGTCGGCGAGCCTTTCCACGGCTTCGCGACGGAGTTGATTCAGAAGACTCGCCGGAACCATCGGATTGCCCTGGATCGAAGCCTCCAAGTCGCCGAGTCGAAATGCCGTGGCACCGAGTCGCGAGAGTTTGTCGTGCAACATCTCGCGAGTCGCGGGATGTTTTTTGGCTTCCTCCAGAACTGCCTCGGAGCGAACGGACACTGCGGGCGATCCCGACAGCGAGACGGTTAACACGAGCGGTTGCCCGGTGATCGCCTCGACTCGCATCGTGATGTCGCGCCGCGTCACCGCATCGGCAACTTCGAACGATTTCCGCAACCGCCGATTCAGCTTGGGATCGTCGTTTTTGAAAACGCTCGCGTCTTCGGCGATGACCTCCCAATCAATTTCCCCACGGCCGAAACCAACCCAAACGGGTCGACCCTCGGTGACCGCTTGGTGCTTTTCGCCATCGTCGGTCGACAAGGAGTAGATGCGTCCGCCTCGCATCGCTTGCTCGCTGCCTTCGGTTTCGATCGATTCGATACCGAGTCCATCGCCGAGTGCCAGCGGAGCGATCGATTCGAGCAACACTTCGTCACCACGCCGACGCAAGATTCGTCCGAGGTGAATGCCGCGTTTGGCGCTGTGACGCCCGGGAACCAAACGCTTATGGTCGTTGCCTTCAAGCCATCCCGGTGTGAACCCCCGCGAGAATGAAAGCTCCATTTCTCGTTTGGCTTGTTCACCGATCTGAACCCGACCGTCGCACATCGCCTGATCAATGGCACGTCGATAATGCCCCGTAATGTTGGCGACGTATTCGGGTGTCTTCAGTCGGCCCTCGACTTTCAACGACGCCACCCCGGCCTTGATCAATGCAACGATCGCATCGTAGCCGGCGAGATCCTGGGGGCTGAGCAAATAGCGGACATCGCCGAGATCTCGCTCTTCGCCATCGCAGATCAACTCGTAAGGCAACCGACATGCCTGAGCGCACTGGCCTCGATTGGCGCTCCGGCCGCCGAGTGACTCGCTGGTCAAGCATTGCCCCGAATACGCGACGCACAGTGCGCCGTGGATAAACACCTCGACGGGCAAATCACACGCCTCGGTGATCTTGGCGATCTCGGCGACCGACAATTCACGAGCCAGAACGGCGCGGGAAAGTCCCAACTCGCGGGCTACCGAGATCGTTTCGGCGCTGGTGAGACTCATCTGTGTGCTGGCGTGAATCTCGATTTCCGGGCAGATCGCACGAACCAGTCGGGCGACACCGAAATCTTGAAGGAGCACCGCGTCGACGCCGCACTCGGCGACTCGCTCGATCAGCGGAACCAAGCGAGGCAACTCCGAGGGAAAGACGAGTGTGTTGAGCGTGGTGTAGCCCTTCACACCACGACTGCGGAGGGTCCGCATCAACTCGGGCAAGTCATCGAGGTGAAAGTTGCTGGCTCGGTGTCGCGCGTTGAAACCGCACTCCAAGCCAAAATAGATCGCATCGGCACCATTCTCGATCGCCGCTCGCGCACAATCCCAGTCGCCCGCAGGTGCGAGCAATTCGGGGGTCTCGGCGACAGTTCTTTCGGGCGTCGGATTCATCAGTAAAGTATGACGCCGTGAGACCGTTCTGCGTAGTCGTTTTAGGAGGAAGCCTTGAGTGATCCCCATCCGAAACAGGGCACCAAGCCGCTGAGCTGGCTTCGCTGGTTGATCTATTCGGTCGGCGGCTCCGGCGTTCTGGCATTCGGCGCCGCGTTTATGCCCGCATCGTGGATCGTCTGGACGACGGACCAACTAGGCGTGGAGCCCTTTCCCGAAACGCCCGTGGCGTTTTACCTCGCGCGGCATCTGTCACTGATGTACGGCGGCGTCGGGATCACCCTGATCTACGTCGGTTGGCACCTGGAGCGTTTCCGAGATTTAGTCGGCCTGATCGCGTTCGGCGTGATCGGCCTCGGAATCCTCCAAGGCTTGATCGATCTGCAATCGGGATTGCCGTCGTGGTGGACAGGCATCGAATCACTCAGCACCATCCTTGGCGGGATGATTTTCTACTGGCTGCACCTTAACTGTGGTGACGAGTAGCAACCCACCGACGCGTTCGGATGTTCCGCTGGAATCGAATCACTTGGTCCAGGGTGCCCGGGCGTTCTGCTCGATCTCTTGATCGAGGGCCGTCATTCTCGCGCGGAGCTCGTCAACGATCTCGGGCTTTGACGGGGCGAGGTTGGTTTGTTCGCCGAGGTCGACGGACAAATCAAAGAGCAGAATTTCTGGTTCGGCGGGTTGGGCTTGCCGCTTGGCGTTCGGCCTTCGTCGCGGCCGTTTGACAAGCAACTTGTAGTTGCCTTTGCGGATGCCCTCGAGCGCACCCTGTGAGGTGTAGTGAAGAAACTCATCCCGAGATTGACCTTCGTCACCCGTCAACAGGTGCGACATGTCTTGCCCGTCGATCTTGCGGTCCTTCGGAAGCGTTGAATCGGTGATCGCCGCGATCGTGGGTAGCATGTCGATGGTGCCCATGAGTTCGTCGCACTCGGTGCCGGCAGGGATTCGCCCGGGCCCCCACATCACGCAGGGGACCCGTTGGCCGCCTTCGAACGTGGTTCCTTTTCCGGCACGAAGGGGCCCCGCGGAACCGCCATGATTTTTGAATTGCAACCACGGCCCGTTGTCCGACGTGTAGATCACATACGTGTTTTCGGACAGGCCGAGATCACGGATGGTGTCCATCAGCCGACCGACTTCGGTGTCGATGTGTTCGATCACGCAGGTGTAGGCATTTTGCGGATCGGGATCGTAAGCATCCTCGGGAACATACAACGGGATGTGCGGCATCGAATGCGGCAGGTACAGAAAGAAGGGCTTGTCCTGATTGCCTTTGACGAACTCGATCGCTTTGTCGGTGTAACGACGCGTCACGGTGCGCTGGTCGACCGGCAATTCGACGATCTCTTCATTTTCGTAGAGCGGTGTCTTCCAAAGGGTCACGCAACTCTCTTGATTCTTCCATAGATCATCCGACTTCAACTTGGGCTTGCCTTTGTTGTCGGGGTGGTTCATGTCGTTGGAATACGGAATTCCGTAGTACATGTCGAAGCCGTTTCCTCGTGGCAAAACTTCGGGATAGTGGCCGAGGTGCCACTTGCCAAAGCAAGCCGTCGCGTATCCCTGGGCCTTGAGGTGATCGGCGATCGTGTGCTCGTTTGGATTCAGACCCTTGGTCGATTGCGGGAACAACACATGCTGATGCATGCCGACTCGCTTGGGATAACAACCCGTGAGCAGGGCGGCTCGCGAAGGCGTACAAACCGGCGACGCAACCATAAAGTTGGTGAATCGACGACCCTCGGTAGCCAATCGATCGATGTTCGGCGTTTTGATCTTCGTCGAACCGAAACAACCTAAATCTCCATAGCCCTGATCGTCCGCGAAGATGATCACGAAGTTCGGCTTGGATTCGTCGGCGCGTGCGAATCCGCCGAGCAAAAGGAGGCAGCAAAACGTGCGGAAGACGGCTTGAAAAGTCATAAGGTTTCTCGAACAAAGCGGTTGGAACGGTTGGATTCTAACCGAACCGAAATCGCATTTTCGGACCCGCGGATTTCTTTCCCGAGTGATCGAGACTGCGACACGGGCGAGCCGAACATCGTGTAGGCTATCCGGGCACCACACCCCCTTCATCTTTCATCGCTCCGACAAGTGATATGACCGAAAATCCGTATCAACCAACCATCGCTCCCGCCTCACCCAATGTGGCGGGAGCGATCCCG
>JBCBOT010000134.1:0-19582 GCA_039821165.1 Planctomycetota bacterium
GAACGCGGGCAGCCCGAACATGTCCCGGGTGCCGAAGGGCAGCAAGTAAAACCAGAGATGTGTCGGCCAAAATCCCGGACGTGAGACCTTGATGATCTGAAGGAGTGTATGCATCGGCGCCAGCCGACGATCACTCGCCGCGTGCGGCCCAGACCGTGCCACGGACGAGAAGGTCGAGGAAGACCTGATCCTCAAACGTCTTGTTTGAATGCCCGTAAGTGGTTCCGAAGACGCGAGCGTCGCCGAACTGATTGACCCAAACCACCGGGTGCGATTTCTTGGTCTTTTCGCTCGTGCTCGTCGCGAGGGTGGTCGCCGAGGGCCAAACTTTTTCGATCACGTAGAGTTCGTCAAACTCGATCACGTGTCCGTCGGGGAAGGAACGCATGACCGGATGGTCTTTGTTTGCAACATCGACCTTGTACGAACTCTTGTGCTCGTGGCGTTTGCTGGTCACGCCAAGGAGTTGTCGCCAGTCGTCAATGTCGGCATCGCGATAGGTGTGCATTGCACAATGAATCACGACCGCATTGAGGCCGGCTTTGTGAGGGCCGGTAATGGAGCGTATGTAGTCGGCATTCTTTGTCTTGGCGAAGCATTCGTTGTGAATGCAGACGTCGAAGCCCTTGGCCCACTCACCGTCTTTGTAGAAATCGATCTCGGCCGCAGTGCCTTTGCCGCCTTCTTTGACGACGGTCCAGTTCGCATCCACCCCAGCTTTTTCGAACGCGAGTTGCATCGACTTCGTTTGAAAATCGTAGTCGTGGCAGCATCCGCTAGTGATCAACAGGACGTTGATCGGCTTGGCTGAGTCGGTCGGCTTGGGATCGGCCTCGGCCTGAGCCGTGGCGGGCACGCAGAGTAGGAGTGCGAACGCAAAAGTGGTGAGCGATTTCATCGGGCGCGAGCGCTCCAAGAAGAGTCTTCCCCGCGGCGGTGCATGCTACGAGGAAAGAGAAGATTGAATGTCGGGAATGGAGTCGACCGAAGGGTCAAAGGTTGTCTTTGACGTCGACGGCTTCCATGACCTTGGTGTTGCGTTCCACCGCGATGACGGTGGTGCGTTGGCGGAGCCCGTCGCGGCTTTCTGCGGTCACGGGCAGGACTTGCCGTTTATCCGGTAGTTTCATGCGGACGGTAAAGGTGCCGTCCGCCTGAAGTTTGACGGGGCGTCCACCGAGTGAGACCGACGAACCGGACGAGGTTTGACCGAAGACAATTAGCTCGGCATCGACTTGGAACGGGAGTTTGCTTTGACGAAGGACGGTCGGACTGGCGACCGACTGCCCCTCCGAGTTCTTCGACGGCATCGCGCGATGGAGACGCTCTTCAAACATCTCCTTGAGGTCGCCGCCCTCTTCGTTGTAGCCACCGCTGAGCGAGTAAATTCGCTCGTAGTCATCGGCGATATCGTGCCAATGTTCATCGAGTCGCTCGCATTCACCCGGGCTCGGTGTCTCGACGGTGTTGCTTCGGCAGATGGCGTGGAATTCATCTTGCGGAGTCAGGTAGCCGATCGCGACGCGGAACCGCTTCGGCGGATCCTGGACATCGATGTACCAGGTGTCGACGCCACCGTGGATCGGGATATCGCGTTGCACCGTCTCGGCGATGTTGTTCGCGACATCTTCGACTTCCATGACACGTAGCACGGGCTTTGCGGTGTGCCACTTCTCGGCGAGCGAGGATTCGGCACGCGCCACACTGGCGCGGGTGATTTCCCAGTTTGCCTGAAGCCAGTAGGAGTCACGGACCATCAGAACGATTCGGTCCTTGTGGGGTTCGCCGCCGCTTGCGCGACCGGAGCCATTTTTGACGGCCGCACCGCCGACGAGTGTTCCCGTCGAGAGATCTCGCTGTTTCTCAGCCTGTTCTTTCTGGCGACGCAACTGCGCTCGGATACGTGCCGTTTTCGCTGAAACCTTCGGTTCCCGCATTTCGGGGAGCGGGCGATCGTTGAGTGAGATGTTGGAGCGACGTTTGGCGGGCTTGGACGCAGAGGTCCGAGACTTGACTGGAGTGGACCCTTTCTTCGTCGTTTCTGCGGACTTGGAACGCGTTTTCGGAGACGACTTGGCCTTCGCGACGGCCTTTACACCATTTGTTTTGGAGTTGCTTGCCTTGGTGCCGTTTGTTTTCGTTCCACTGGAGGAATTCGCCTTCCGCCTCAATCGACGTTGCGTTTTGGTGATCGCATCGATCAACTCATCCTTTCGCATTCCATGCCAACCAGCAATTCCGTAGTTCTTGGCGAGGTTTGCCAGCTCGCGCCGAGTCTGAGACTTGAGATCTGCGGATTTGATCAAGGGGATGTCTCCAGATGTTGAAGCGTCTTGCCGTTCGGTCGCACCATTGGTGGCAACAAACGTGGGGGCCTGGGCGTGGCGCACCGCTCCCGAGGGATCGACGTTCACCTTCCCAACAATCTCGCGCGGTGCTCCTGGACGGTAGATACGGTAGCGCGTCCCCTAGAGTGGGGTGTGGCGTGGTCGCCAAGCCGCTCAGCCGTCAATAATGGAGTAATCACCACCCCAGCTATTATGCCAACGATCGAGAAAAGTTCCAGAGTTGGCGTCTCAGAATGTGGCCGTGAACCCTCGAAAAGTTCCTGCACTGGCAAGGATTTTCCTTAAAAATCGATTTGGGGACGTAGATCCCCCAGTTTGAGATTGCCTCGTTCGGTGGGCCTTTTTTGAGCGTTTTGTCGACCCCTGGGCGGTGACGTGCCGAGATGGGCAAGCTGGCAGTTTTGCAGCGGTGGCGATTTGGCCGTGCCCGAACGGCCACGTGCTGTGAAACATTCATCTGCGGCGATCGGTCGCCCCCGCTATGCGCCATCGCAGTAGCAAGCACAATTTGGAGGTCGAGCGATGACACTTTCGGTCCGCAAGATCGGCAGCAAACGTCCCGACGTCGAAGCCTCCATGCTTTCGCGCACGAGACGTTACTGAAATGGGCAATCCGAAGCCATGGATGCGTGTTTCCGGCGCCGGGCTTGAGTTGTCCGCGGTAACAGTCGGTTTTGGTTTTGCCGGATGGCTGATCGATCAGAGCTTAGGCCTTGAGCGCCCCGTGGCAATGATCCTGTCGGGGCTCGTGGGGTTCACCTTTGCAATGTACCGATTTGTTCGCCTCGCCATTCGCGTTTCAGAGGAGCAGCGTACATTAGAGGCCGACGCTCGGAGGAACCGCGGTGCCGTGGAGACGGAAACCATCGCAGCAGACGAAACGTCAGAAAATCACCGATAAGCAAGACTCACTTTTCCAAACACGCTCGTCTGATGAACCGGTCCGACTACGAACTCCAAGAACGGCGACCCTACGCGGGGTGCATTCGCGCGATCGCGGTCGCATGGGGACTCGGGGTTGGTTTGACCGCGCTCGCCTACTGGAGTGGATTGGACTCGCTTTCGCCCCAGGTGTTGGCCGCCATCGCAGTGGCGAGCGGCTTCATCGCGTTGCTGTCGATTACGCCTGGGTTTTTGATCGAGCACCAGCGTCTCGATCAGCAGAACCCGGCGACCCTCCCGATCGGCTTTTCCGCTGCGTTGCTGATTCGTCTCGGTAGCACTGTTGCACTGATGGCATTCGGTGGATATCAAATGCGCTCGATGCAGGAAGTGATCGCGGGATGGGTCATTGCCTGGTACGTCTACCTCACGACCGTTGAGATCGTGACGCTCGCAACGAGCCTCACGCGTCAGGAGCGTCGGCGTCAATCACGTCATCAACCCGCCGGAACCTCGGTCCGATGAACTTGCTATTAGCCGAACACGATCCGCTCTCCCACGTCGTGCCGCATCGTCTGCACGAGGAGCCCTTGTTTTCGATCAAGGTGGGTGGCGGAACAATTCCGGAATTGTGGATCGAAGACGGGTACTACCACTTTTACATTACAAACCATTTGATGATGACGATGGTCACGGCCGTCGTTGTTCTGTTGGTGTTCAGCTATGTCGCGTTGAAGGTGCGAGTCAAAGGCACCGGGTTGGATGCATATCGGACTCGAGGCGCCGTCGGTCAGCTTTTTGAGGCCATCTGCTGGTTCATTCGTGACGAGGTCGTTCGTCCGAACTTGCATGAGAAGACGGACAAGTACATCAAATACATCTGGAGTGTGTTCTTCTTTATCCTGTTCGCGAATGTCCTGGGCCTGATTCCGATCGGCTACATCCTGCGATTGATTGCGCCGCTCTGGTCGGACGTCGAAACGGCTCAAAGTCTGGAGCACTGGGGCGGAACAGCCACCGGGAATTTGTCGCTCAACGTCGGCTTGGCGTTTTGTAGCTTCATCGCGATCCTCTACATCGGGATGAAAGAGACAAGCGTGAAGGAGTTTTTCTCCCACTTCAATCCGCTTGGATGGGATGGTCCGCCCGCGATGAGTTTCGGGTTGGGGATACCGCTCTACATCCTTGAGTGGATGGGGTTGTTGATCAAATGCGTCGTGCTCGCGATGCGGCTCTTCGGCACGATGATGGCGGGACACTTGGTGCTTGCGGTCATCGTGGGCCTCGTTTTCAGCGCGGCGGAGGTCTCGGCGTTACTCGGCTACGGCGTCGGTATCGCGGCAGCCTTCGGCTGCATCGTATTGACCCTGCTTGAGCTGTTTATCTGTCTCCTCCAGGCTTTCATCTTCACGTTCCTGACGGTTCTGTTCATCTCGGTCGTGGCAACCCATCATGGGGACGACCACGAGCATGATCATGACTTCAGGAGTGACGAGGGCCAGATGGATTTGGATAAGATCGCGGAGCCTTCGCGTTTAGCTGGGCTGGCGGATGCGTAACCTGTTTCTCACCTTTCAACTTACTTTGCTTGTCCGCTCCATGAAGGCGGGCGACGAACTTCTAGGAGCGAACTGAAATGTTTGATTTGGCTTTGCTACTGGCTCAAGAGGGCCTCGGCGTTTTCGGTAAAGGTATCGGCGTCGGATTGATCATCCTCGGTGCCGGACTCGGCATTGGACGCATCGGTGGTAGCGCTGTGGACGCGATCGCTCGCCAGCCGGAAGCAAGCGGCACCATCAGCACGCAAATGTTGATCTCGGCTGCACTGATTGAAGGTGCAACCGTGATCGCGTTGATCGTTGCGTACATCCTTGCGTAGCAAATCGCGAGTCTGCGATCTGTTCGAGTAAGCCTGCTTGAAGGTGTTTCGATGTTTCAACTGCGTTTTCTGCTGCTCGCCGCGGCACTGGCGATGCCCTTCGCCGGTTCCTCTTCATTCGTCTCGCTCGCTTCCGCACAAGAGCATGCCGACGAAGAACATGCGGATGAGAAGCACCCGGAAGGCGAGAGCCACGATGGGGAAGATCATCCCGAAGATGCTCACGCTGACGGGGAGGATCATGGTGAGGGTGAGCATGCCGACGGCGATCACGCCGAGGGCCATGGTGACCACGATCTTCCGCCGATCCTGTCCTTTGATCCGGGGTCAGCAATCCTCAACCTCGTCATCTTCTTGGGTGTATTCGGTATCCTCGCGAAGTTCGTATGGCCTGTGATCCTTGGCGGATTAGAAGCTCGCGAACAAAAGATTGCGAGCGATCTCGAAGGCGCGCAGAATGCAAACTCCGACGCCCAGGCTTTGCTCGCAAGTTACGAGCAGAAGCTTGCGGATGCGAACTCTGAGGCTCAGTCGATTCTTGCCGAGGCGCGTCGAGACGCAGACGCCAATGCGGCGAAAATCGTTGAAGAGGCGAAGGCGGAAGCGAAGCGGCAAGCGGATCGGGCTCTGTCCGATATTGAAACCGCCAAGAAAGTCGCCTTGTCCGACATTGCGGGTCAAACCTCCACGCTCGCGATGGGCGTCGCGAAGCAGGTGGTGGGCCGCGAACTCAAGGCCGACGATCACGCCGACCTGATTCGCAACGCACTCGACCAGGTTCCGAGTAACAACTGAGACCGGCGATGGAAAATCCCGACCAGCAACACGAATCGGTGATGGACACCGGGGCCGAGCAACTGGGGAAGACCTACGCTCAGGCTCTGCTATCGGCCGCTGAAAAGGCGGGGATCACGAGCACCGTCGTCGATCAGCTCACCCAAATCGTTGATGAGTATCTCGGTGGGTCGCCACAGCTCGCGGCGGCGTTCGATTCGCCACGGATCGATGCCGACGAGAAGAACCGAGTGATCGACAAAGTGTTCGGCGGCGAGTTCGAGCCGCTGATCGTCAATTTCATGAAGGTGATGGCCGGCCGTGGTCGGCTCGGTAACCTCCAGGCGGTGCGCGACGGAGCAATCGCCTTGTTCGATGAGATGTCCGGTCAGGTGTTGGCGAACGTCAGTACCGCCGTTCCTCTCGATGATGCCTTGCGGGGCAAGATCACAGAACAGCTCGGCAACGTGCTGAATCGAAAGGTTCGGCTGAAAGAAACGATCGATGAAGAATTGATCGGCGGGATGGTTATCCGAGTCGGGGACACGGTCTTCGACAACAGCGTCGCCAACCGCCTGGATTCCATCGCGAAGAAGGCACAGGAAGGCTTTTCGGCCACACTTCTTCAGAAATTCGAACAGATGACAAGTGACTGACGATTCGGCTCGTCACGACAAATCGCACAATCAACTCAGACGCAAAATAGATTGCCATGAAATTCAGTAGCGACGAAATCGCATCGGTGCTCCAGCAGGAGATCGAAAACTTCGACAGCAAGATCGACGTTCGCGAAGTCGGAACCGTTTTGGAGGTTGGTGACGGTATCGCTCGCGTTTATGGGCTCTCCGGTGTGATGGCCGGTGAAATGGTCGAGTTTCCAAACGGCGCGATCGGACTGGCGTTTAACCTCGAAGAGAACAGCGTCGGGATCATCATTCTCGGCGACTACCTCACGATCCAAGAGGGCGACGAAGTCAAAGCACTCGGCACGCTCTTGAGTGTCCCCGCCGGTGACGCCGTCGTCGGCCGCGTTCTCGATCCACTCGGGAACCCACTCGATGGGAAGGGTCCGGTGCAAACCGACGTCACGCGTCCGGTCGAAATCATCGCAACGGGTGTCGCCGAGCGACAGCCTGTGGGTGAGCCGATGCAAACGGGCATCAAGGCGATTGATGCGATGACACCGATCGGTCGCGGTCAGCGCGAGTTGATCATCGGCGACCGAAAGACAGGCAAGACCGCGATCGCTATCGATGCGATCCTCAATCAGAAAGGCCAGGACGTGAAGTGTTTCTACGTCGCGATCGGCCAGAAGGATTCGTCAGTTGCAGGTGTCGTCGACGTACTCGAGAAGTACGGCGCGATGGAATACACGACCGTGATCAATGCGGGTGCTTCGGCTCCGGCGCCGCTGCAGTACGTCGCTCCCTACGCGGGGACAGCGATGGCGGAGCACTTTATGTTCAACGGCGGGCACGCGTTGATCGTCTACGATGATTTGAGCAAACAGGCGACGGCGTATCGTCAGATGAGCTTGCTGATGCGTCGTCCGCCCGGTCGCGAGGCGTTCCCCGGAGACGTCTTCTACTGCCACAGTCGTCTGCTCGAGCGGTCGTCGAAACTCTCGGACGACCTCGGCGGCGGATCGCTGACCAGCCTGCCGATCATCGAAACACTGGAAGGCGAGGTATCCGCCTACATCCCGACGAATGTAATTTCGATCACCGACGGTCAGATTTACGTTCAACCCGACTTGTTCTTCTCCGGTGTTCGTCCCGCGATGAACCCTGGTATTTCGGTCTCTCGAGTTGGTGGTGCCGCTCAGATCAAAGCGATGAAAAAGGTCGCCGGTGGTCTCCGTCTCGACTTGGCGGCTTTCCGAGCGCTCGAAGCGTTCGCGCAGCTCGGTACCGACCTCGATCCCGCCACTCAAGCGCAACTGGATCGTGGGTATCGCATGGTTGAACTGCTAAAGCAGCCACAGTTCAAGCCACTGCCCGTCGCGGACCAAGTCGTCATTCTCTACGCCGGTACCGAAGGCCACCTGGATGACGTCGAGATCAAGTCTGTGAGTCAGTGGGAAGCGGACTTCTTGCAGTACATCAACGACAAGCACTCGGCGATCTTGGAAAAGATCACTGCCGAAGGGGCACTCTCCGACGAAGTCCGCGAATCCATCGAAGCGGCGATCAAGGAATTCAAGGCCGGCTACAAACCCGCTGCCTGAATCATTTCCGACCACGACTCCGGATTCCAGTAAGACATGGCCAACGCAAGAGCCCTCGACAAACGTCGCAAGTCCATCAAGAACATCCGCAAGATCACGCGGACGATGGAGTTGATCGCGACCGCGCGTTTCAAAAAGGCGATGGAGCGGGCTCAAGCGGCAACCGCTTACACGGATCAAATCACAAAGATTGTCGGCCGTCTTGCGGCAGCCGGCTTGGACGTCGAGCATCCGCTCCTGGACCAGCGTGACGACGTCAAATCGGCACGTGTCCTCGTGCTCGCGAGCAATCGAGGTTTATGTGGCGGATACAACGCCGCGATCCTCCGTGAGGCGATCCCACGAATACGCGAGCTTTCGGAGGCAACCTCCGAATTCCATGCCGACGCGAGTGGCAAACGCGGTATCGACGGCTTGGCTTTTCGAGGGATCGAAACGGATCAACAGTTCCGGCAGTTCGAGGATCAGCCCGCATACGCCGAAGTCGAAAAGATCGCCGAGGATTACCTCGCCAAGTACATCACCGGTGAGATCGATCGCCTCGACGTCGTCTACACCAAATTCATCAGTACCTCGCGGCAGATCGCCAAGACGGAAACGTTGCTCCCCCTTGGTTCGCTCGGAGCGGACGATTCAGAGCAAGGCGACGATGAAGCCAACGCGAGTTACGAGTTTCTACCGTCGGCCGAGAGCATCCTTGAGGAAGTCGTTCCGACAAGTTTCAAGGTTCGCCTCTTTAAGTGTTTCTTGGACGCGGCGGTCAGCGAGCAAGTCGCACGGATGATCGCAATGAAGGGCGCGACCGAGAGTGCCGGCGATATGATCAAGCAGCTTTCGATGACGTACAACCGCGCCCGGCAGAGTCAGATCACGGGCGAGATCATGGAAATCATCGGTGGCGTCGAAGCCCTCGAAAACTAAGCCAACGTTCACAGCACATTGATGGGTTCCAACGAGCCGCATCCATACCACGATTGAAGAAGTAGAGACCATGTCTACCGCAACGGAAGAAGGCGTCGTCGGCAAAGTCACCCAGGTCATCGGCTCGACGTTCGACGCCGAGTTCCCTGAGGGACAGATGCCCGAGATTTACAACGCGCTCGCGATCAAGAGTGAGCACAAAGGCGTCTCGATTGACCTCGTTGGTGAAGTCCAACAGCACCTCGGTGGCGGCCGAGTCCGCGCGATCGCACTCGGATCGACCGACGGAATGATGCGAGGGATGGACGTCCACGATACCGGTAAGCCGCTGTCGGTTCCCGTCGGAAAAGAAACGCTGGGACGTGTCTTCAACGTTCTCGGCAAGCCGATCGATAAGCGTGGCGACGTGACGGCCGAAGACTACTGGCCGATTCACCGTACCGCACCGCCGGTTAACGAACTTTCGACCAACACCGAGCTTTTCGAAACCGGGATCAAGGTCGTCGACTTGTTGACGCCGTTCGTCCGTGGTGGCAAAGCGGGACTATTCGGTGGTGCAGGTCTCGGCAAGACCGTGATTCTCACCGAGTTGATCGCTCGGATCGCCAGCAGCCACGGTGGTTATTCGGTGTTCGCCGGCGTGGGCGAACGAACCCGCGAAGGTACCGACCTTTGGTTGGAAATGCAGGACACCGAAATCGGTCAAACGGGCCGCAAAGTCATCGAGCAGACTTGCATGGTGTTCGGCCAAATGAACGAGCCGCCGGGTTCGCGTCTCCGCGTCGCGCTCTCCGCACTCACCATGGCGGAGTTCTTCCGCGATACGACCGGAGCAGACACGCTCCTGTTTGTGGACAACATCTTCCGATTCTCGCAAGCAGGTTCCGAGGTGTCCGCGCTTCTCGGCCGAATGCCGTCAGCCGTCGGTTACCAGCCGACCTTGGCGACCGAGATGGGAGCTCTGCAAGAACGAATTGCTTCGACCAAGAAGGGCGCGATCACATCGGTCCAAGCGGTCTACGTTCCGGCGGATGATCCGACCGACCCCGCGCCCGCAACCGCGTTCGGTCAGTTGGATGCGTTCATCTATCTGGAGCGTTCAATTTCGGAGAAAGGGATTTACCCCGCGATCGATCCGCTGGCATCCAACTCGCGGATTCTTGATCCGCAGTACGTCGGTGATCGCCACTATACAATCGCTCGTCGAGTCCAAACGATCCTTCAGCGGTATCGTGAACTCCAGGACATCATCGCGATTCTCGGTGTCGATGAGTTGAGCGAAGACGACAAGACCGTCGTCCACCGCGCCCGACGAATCGAACGCTTCCTTTCGCAGCCGTTCCTCGTCGCCGAAGTCTTCACCGGGAAGGCCGGTGAAATCACGCCGCTGGAAGACACCATTCGCAGCTTCGAAGAAATCTGTGATGGCAAGTGGGATCACCTTCCCGAGCAAGCCTTCATGTATGTCGGTTCGATCGAGCAAGCCGAAGAGCAAGCCAAGAAGATGGAGAAGTAGGCGATGGCCATTCGCTGCATCGTTGTGACGCCTGAACGAACCGAGATCGACTGCGAAGCCAACTCGGTCAAGCTGCCGATGTTCGACGGTGCGCTCGGTATTTTGCCGGGCCGTGCCCCGATGATCGGCCGTCTCGGGTTCGGGACTCTCTACTTGGATACCGCCGCCGGGCCCCAGCAGTATTTCGTGGACGGTGGTTTCGCCCAGGTCGAGAGTAACGTCGTGAACGTGCTGACTTCACGTGCTGTTTCAGTCGATTTGCTCGACGTCGGCGAAGCGGAGAAAGCGCTCGAGGAGGCGCAAGAAATGCCCTCCAAGACACCCGAGCAGGCTCAGATCAAGGACACTGCCGTCCGCCGTGCACGCGGCCAACTTCGCTCCGCACGCTAGGCACTCGCTCGTGAATGGTGAGCGGAAGAGCGCTCGACCTGCCGTCGGTCATCCAGAAAAAGCCGCGTCTTGCGGCTCACCGAGGCGAAGGTCTCGACGCTGTTGCGACATTTAAGCGACAGTGCCAAGGGTGACACCGGACGGCTCGCGCCGTTCCGCGAGTGTTTTTGGCGGTAGGGCGCGGGCCCTCACGTGCGTCAACCCGAACACTCAATCGGAACGAAGCACTCTTGTCTCAGGAGACGGGAAATCCGAGCGCCCACTGAAGCCGAATCTGTGCTTGGTTGTGGTCGATGACGGCCCTCATGTAGGCACGCTGAGCCGATTCAAGTGCTTGCGCGGATTGCAGCACTTCGAGTGGCAGTCCTTCTCCATCGCGGATCCGTTCGAGGTTGCGACGGTAGGAATCTTCGGCACTCTGGATCGCCCCGAGAGCAATCTCGATCTGGCGACGACGAAATCCGACTTGCGCGTGTGACTCTGTCACCTCGCGGGCGACTTGGTCCATGACGCGAAGTTTGGCGAACTTTGCTTGCTGAATCTGGGCCGACCGTTCGCGTCGCATTGCCTTTTCGCCGAAGCCAAGGTTGCGTACTTCCCAGGACAGCAGTGCGTCGAGATCGTATCGGCTGTCGACGTTGTCGAGGTTGTCATCCAAACCGCCGCCGAATCCACCTGTGCTAAAGCCCAGCAATACGCTCGGAACGAACGGAGCGTATTTCTCGCGTTCGTATGCTTTGCAAGCCGCGACGACAAGCGCCTGGGACTCTTTCAGTTCGGGACGCATTTGCAGGCCGGTTGCGACGAGTGCGGCAGCATCGGTCTCTGGGTTTTGAAGATCAAGGGGAACGGCGTTTACATCCGTTGGGACGATCGTCCCAGCGGAATCAAGGCTGATCGCCTGTGCTAGTCGCGCCGCCGCAACGGCGACCTGTTCTTCCGAACGTACGAGCCGACTCTCAATCAAAGCCAGTTCTGTCCGTATGCGATCCGCATCGGACTGCAAACCTTCGCCGGCCTCCGCAAAGTCGACGGTGATGTCAGCGACTTCATTCAATCGATCGCGCGACTGTTCGACGATTCGAAGTTCCTGGTGCGCGTCGACGAGTTCAAAGTAGGCGGATGCGGCCGTCAAAAGCTGTCGATTCAGTGTTGCGTTCGCCGCGTGCCCCCGCGCCCATGCAGTTGTCTCCGTCACCTTTGGCAAGAAGATCGCGTCGGCGAGATGGAATCGGGCAACGATCCCTGGTCGCGTGGTCGTGCCTGCGCCCACGGCTCCCGCCCCCAAACCGTATTGAAAAGAGTTCTTATTCACATCGACGATCTGGCCGTTACTCGCCTGATAGTTCCCATCGTGCCGATTAAAGCTAAAGCCGGTCTGGATCGAAGGTAGCCACAACGCGCGTGCCTGATCGAGTCTCGCGTAGGCTTGTTGCACCCGCCATCGCGCTTCGCCGACCAGCGGATGGCCGCTGTCGATTGCCGCAAGAACGGACGGCAAATTGAACGGGATCGGCTCTTCAATGGGGGCTGGCTCCGGAGTTGCTGATTCGAGGCCACCGATAATCTTGACCGGCGTCGCAGATTCGACGAGCTCAAGACCTGCCGGTTCTTGCGATCGCGGGATTGGCAATGCGATGGGATCGATCGAGACTCCGCGTGATGGGCGTGTGGTTTTTGAGACGGGATGAAGTGAATAGGTGACACCATCGATGGTCACCGTTTTGGGACCCGTTTGGTTCTTTGTCCGTTTGGGGTTTGATGCGAAATGGACGGCCGGCAGCTCTGCAATGGAGTCTGCTTGCTCCGCCGAGGTGAGGCGAATCGCATCGATGACTTCCCCAGTCATTGCTTTCGCCGGCTCCTCGCTAGCTGGCGACGTCCGAGGGCTTGCGGTTTGTCGTGTACGATCGAGGTGCGAAGCAACTGCTTCGACGTGACTCGCCTGATCGCGCAACCCCGTCGGCGTAGCACATCCGCCGACGAGGATCAGGCCAAGGAGCGTCAATCGTTTCCGTGCAATCGACATCCTGTCGTCTCCGGGGCGATGCTGTAACCACCGATCCTTTCATCCTGGAAAGACCGGTTGTGCAGGTTGGTCTTCGGCGAACGAGGGTAGCGGTAATTAGCTCCGAAATGATTTCATCGCCCAGTCCCGGTCTGACGGCCTCAGTCTTTCGTTTCGTGCCAACTATCATGTGGATTCGGGTCGGCTAGAGCTCACCGAGCGTTCGGGATGTGCCGGTTACGTAGTTTTTTTGCCCGAATATGCGTAGAAGCAATCAAAGTCATCGAATGAAACAGTTCGCCCCTTTCTACCTGCTGCTCTTCGCCCTGCTGCTCGCGGGATGCATCCGTCCGTCCGCAACCTCCGAGTCCGCAAAGACAAGCGGGCCCAAGCCCATCCTCGTAAAAACCGTCGCCGCCGTGCAGACAGAGATTGCGAGGACGACGCGGCAACCCGCAACGGTCCATCCCTTTTTCGAGACTCAGGTACGTCCACGGGTCTCGGGATATGTCAGCGACGTTTCAGCGGACATTGGCGACGTTGTGAAGGCAGGTGACGTCCTCGCAAAAGTAGATGTTCCCGAGCTTGATAGACAACGCGAAACGCTTGTCGCTCAAATCGATTTGCTCATCGCGGAGGAAAAAGGCGCCGATGCGGGCGTCAAGCTAGCGGAGGCTGCGGTGCTCTCTGCCCGAGCAAAGTTCGAACAAGCCAAATCGCAACAGGCAAGTGTGGAGGCTTCGCTGGCGGCCGCCGAAGCAGAGTTCCGTCGAACCGAGGACCTCGTTAGTCGCGGTTCACTTCAAAGTCGAGTTCTCGATGAGGTGCGCAAGAAACGCGATAGCGAGCTGGCGTCGCGCGAGGCAGTTCTCTCCGCAGTGACGGCATCCGAAGCGGAAGTCGGCGTGGCAACAGCCGAGCAAGCGGCGGCCGAAGCACGTTTTGAAATGTCCCGCTCCAAAACCGACGTCGCGAGACGTCAACTTGATGAGTTACAGGTTCAACTCGACTTCGCAAGCGTCGCTGCCCCATTCGATGGCATTGTCACTCAACGACATGTGAACCTCGGGGACTTGATGGAAGGAGGTGGTGGTGACAACGCCAAGCCGCTCTTTGTCTTGAGCAAGGTCGACCGAGTTCGCGTTCAAATTCCGGTGCCGGAAGGCGACGCGCCGTTCGTTCGAATTGGCGACGCAATTAGGCTCACATTTCCCTCGTTCGCATCCGAATCGCCGATCGAAGCGACGGTCACTCGTCGATCGGGAAGCCTTGATCCGAGCACTCGAACGATGACAGTCGAGGCCGAAATCGAAAACGCAAACGGCCGGCTTTTACCAGGCATGTTCGGGCAGGCAACCATCGAGTTGGAGGCCAAAGTTGCCGCGACATCGCTCCCCTCACGTGCGGTTCGTTTCGATGAATCGGGGCGTGCCTATGTGTATCTGCTCGACGACGAGGATCGGGTCACGTTGGCGGATGTCACGATCGGAACCGATACCGGGTCGGACCTCGAGATTCTCTCCGGAATCGAGGCGGGTGATGTCGTCATCGGCCCGCATCTGAAACGCTTCACCCAGGGACAGCAGGTCAAGCCGTTGTAGCGGTGCCTGAATGCAATAGTCGGAAGCGGCGAACGCACTTCAATCCGTCGGACATTTTGAACAAGACGCAATGGGACTCATCAAGTTCTCTCTGAACAATCGCTTTGCGGTGCTGTCCGCGGTCATCGCATTGTGTGTGCTCGGTGCAACCGTGGTGCCGGGTATCACGATCGATATCCTTCCGGATTTTAAGAAGCCTGTGGTCGTAAGCTTCTTCTCGTATCCGGGGCTCCCGACGATGGACATGGAAAAGTCTGTGACGTCGCGGGTCGAACGTGCGCTCACACTCGCCGGGAAGATTGAGCATCAAGAATCACGGACGGTACCCGGCGCTGCGGTCATCAAGGTCTTTTTTCAGCCGGGCGCCGATGCGAGTTCCGCGATGAACGACATTGTGAATCTCGAGGCCAGTGACATGTTCCACTTACCTCCGGGGATCGAATGGCCATTCACACTACGGAGTGAACCGGCGAATTTGCCGGTCGTGCTCGCGGCAATTTCTGGCGAAGGCCTGAGTGAGTCCGAACTCTACACGATTGGCTACTACGCCGTCAGAAACAAGATGGGAGGACTCAAGGGAGTGCAGATCCCGCACCCCTTTGGCGGGAAGTTTCGCCAGATGATGGTCTATGTCGATCCAGCCAAACTGCGTGGTTACCACATCAGCGCGACCGATGTCGTCGACGCGTTGAAAAAGTCCAACCTCGTTTTGGCATCCGGTACGGCAGAGATTGGTGACACCGACTACCAAATTCACCCCCGCAACACACTTCCCGATACCGAAGAGATTGAGAACATCCCGATTGTTGTTCGAGATGAAAAGCCGATCTTCATCCGCGATGTAGGCCGCGTCGTCGATGATGCGGCGCTTCAGTACAACATCGTTCGCGTCAATGGGAACCGCAGCGTCTACTGTCCGCTGTTGCGCGAGCCCGGCGAAAACACGATCGCGGTCGTCGACCGTATCTACGACGGAATCGCTTCTGAGATTCCGAAGATGAAGGAACGTGGGGATATACCGGAGGCTACCGAAGTGACCTTGGTTTCGGATCAGTCTGGCTACATTCGCAACGCAATGAGCAGTTTGATGTGGCAAGTCGGACTGGGGGCCTTGCTCGTCGCGGTGGTCGTTCTGGTGTTTCTACAACGTTTGCTGCCCGCCGTGATCATCGTGTCCACCATTCTGTTTGCGATCCTGATCGGAGCACTTGGTTTTGCATTCACAGGCCAAACCATCAACGTCATGACGCTCGGCGGCATCGCCTTGGCGATCGGAACCGTGGTGGATGCAGGGATCGTGGTCGTCGAAAACGTGATCCGACATCAACGGATGAACAAGGCACCGATGCAAGCTGCGATGGACGGGGCTATGGAGGTCTCCGGAGCGATTTTGGCAGGAACCGTGACAACTCTTGCGGTGTTCTTGCCCGCCGTCTTTCTGACTGGCATGATCAAGTATTTGTTCTTGCCGTTGTCTCTGGCAGCGACGTTCACCATCGGTGCGTCTTACGTCTTGGCGATCACCGTCGTTCCCGCGTTTTGCGCGACGTTCATCCGCAGCAAACCTGTTGCATCGCAAGATGAAGAGCGTTCCGGCAAACCGGTTCCGAGAGGGCTTTATGGGCGACTATTGGCAGCCTCATTGAGAGTGCCCGCGCTGACTTCTGCCTTAGTTGTCGCGCTCACCTCCGCTTCGTTCTTGGCATGGCCCGGCTTGGGCACCGAATTGTTTCCCAACGTTGACGCAGGCACGTTCGAAATTCGTTTGAAAACGCTACCCGGAACAAAGCTTGGTGAAACGGAAACGCTTGTTGCTCGTATCGAAGAGTCGATCAAGGACGTGATTCCGGAGCAACAGATCGACACGCTCATCTCCAATATTGGGCTTCCCGTCGGAAAAGGAGCGGGCTTTTCGACGGTGTTGAGTTCGAATTCCGGGCCGGACACGGCCTACATCATCGTGAACCTCAAACAGGAGGGACGCACCACACCCACGTCCGAATACGTGGCGACGCTGCGCGAAAAGCTTGCCGTGGAGTATCCACTAGAAGAATTCCTTTTCGTCTCCGGTGGCATCGTCAACATGGCTCTCAATGAAGGCGTGCCGACACCGATCAGTGTCCAAGTCGCGGCGGGCACCCTCGGGAAGTGTCGTGATGCGGCGGAGCGCATTGTGGCCGCCATCGAGTCGATCCCGGGCGCCGCGGACGTGCAAATCGCTCAGTCGCTTGACTATCCCCAGTTCGACGTGCAGGTTGATCGTACGCGGGCGAAGTACCTGGGCGTCGATCAGGAGGAAGTCGCTCAAACCATTTTGACCGCGCTCGGTTCGAGCGTCGGATATTCACCGACCATTTGGATTGATCCAAAATCCGGTGTCGACTTCTTCATGGGCGTGCAGTACGAAAACAACAAGTTCGAGTCGCTCAGTGAGATTCAGAACATGCCGCTCTCGCTGGAGACGCCCAGTGGACCGATCACGATTCCGCTCTCGAATATCGCTAGCGTTCGTCGAGTCAATATTCCGGGTGAGATCGCACACTACAACATTTCACGCGTCAATGACGTTCATGTGAACGTCGCGGAACGAGACCTCGGCGGCGTCGCGAGTGATATCAAAAGCGTTTTGGAGGGAATGGAATTCGAAAACGGAGTGACCGCAACGCTCCGAGGCCCCGTGGAGAAAATGCAATCCGGCATGAATATGCTCGGAATCGGTTTAGCGGTGGCAACCTTGTTGGTCTACTTGGTGTTGATGGCTCAGTTTCGGTCGTTTGTCGACCCATTGATCATCATGCTCGCTGTTCCACTCGGCATCGGTGGCGTCATCATGGTGTTGTTCATGACTCAGACCTACATCAACATCCAGTCATTGATGGGGACGCTCATGATGATTGGCGTGGTCGTCAACAATTCGATCTTGCTGGTCGAATTTGCCAATCGACGTCGTGCCGAGGGACTGTCTCCGCGAGACGCCGCGCTTTCCGCCGCCCAAGTCCGTCTCCGCCCGATCCTGATGACGTCATTGACGCTGGTCGCATCGATGTTGCCGCTGTCGTTTCAGTTGGCTCCTGGCAACGAGGCAATGATCCCATTGGCGCGGGCATTGCTGGGTGGAATCGTCGTTTCGACGCTCTTGACGCTCGTGTTAGTGCCGTGTGTCTACTCGCTGGTTCATCGTCAGAAAACGATTGCGGGATAAGCAATGCAGTTGAGTTGCTGGACGTCACTTCTATTGCGTTGGCAACTCGAAGCGTTCTTCGTTTTCATGGCGCGAAATGGAGACCCGACGCGTCAGCAGGGCGATCTCGTGAACGTGCCATCTAACTAAAGAGCTGAGTCAATCCCTCACTGACGTTTCGGATTACCAACATCCAGCAAACGTGACTTCAAAACAGCATAAGCGAGGGAACCACTTGCAAGAAATCCCTCGCTGGCGCGTCGGGTTACCATGAGCTGTGCTGTCAATCATTTGGAAACAGTCACTTATTCTTGATTCAATGAATATTGGATACAGCGGCCATGTCCAGGTAGACACGTTCAATCGTCTTTCAGCAGTTTCTCGAGCTCATGACGATTCACCTTGAGTGATTGAGTTCTGTCGAAAGGTAAGTCGTGGGCTGTCACGGGGATTTCAAAACCATGGAGGACGGCTCGCAGGGTCGATTGCCAGTCTTGCGGGAGTGGAGCGGACACGAAAACCACGGGTCTCGCTCCGAACTCCGGGTCACGTTTGGGAATGACGACGGCTTCATCGACATCGAACGATGCTTTGATGGCTCGCTCAATTGACTCGGGGTAAATGTTCTCGCCACCCGAGACAAACATGTTGTCGATGCGCCCCCGAACGAAGAGCTGGCCGCTTTCGTCCATGCTGCCTAAATCTCGTGTCGGGAACCAACCATCATCGTTGACCACGGAGTGGATTTTTCCATTGCGATAGTAACCAAGGCAAAGCGTTTTTCCACGGACGAGAATCTCACCTGATTGGTCGATTTTGAGTTCTCGGTTGGGAAGAACCTTACCGCTGCCGCTCGGATCTCCATCGTTGCTGGAGGTGGAGACTTGTGAGGCTGTTTCGGTGAGGCCATAGGTCGTCAACACGTTGATGCCGCGCTCCCTGGCAGATGTGACCAATCTTGGATCCACGCTACTTCCCCCAAGCAACACCCACTTCAGCGAGTGGTTGGGGAATGCGGGCTCTTCGAGGAGTCGACGTAGTTGTGTACTGACGACGGAAAGGTGGGTGACCTTTGCTTCTTCAAGCTCTTTGACTCCAAGTGGGCGGTCGTGCCGCGTTCCGACAACCGTTGCACCAGCGACCGCGCAGCGAACGAGTATGGACAAACCGCTGACATGGAAAAGAGGAAGCGACCAGAGCCATCGATCAATCTGCGTCAATGGCATGTTGCTGGCAGCCCCTTCGGCACTCGCTACGTGTGCGGCCATGGAGTGTACGACGGCCTTGGGTTGTCCCGTGCTCCCGGAACTAAGGATGAGGGTTGCGGGCGTTTGGTCCTCATTTGACGACGAGGCTTGGAAAGGTTCGGCTTGCCTGCCGGTTTGCTCCCGCGAGTCGCGGTTCAGCCACGTTGCATCGAGCTGCCGTAAAATGTCCGGTCTTCGCTCCTCGGGAATGCGAAAACTGATCGGACAAACGACCAGACGGCTGTGATGAAGTGCCCAAAACGTGACCAAGGATTCGAGGTCGTTTCGGGGGCACCAGGCAACTTGTTGCCCCGGATCGAAGTGGCGGAGAAATCGTTGCGAGAATTCATCAATACGTTCACCCAACTCCGCGTAGGTGACCTTTTGGTCGCCGTCTGTGAAAGCGAGGTTTCGTGCGTGGCGATCGATTGCGGATTCGATGGGCGACGTCATGGCACTAGTCGCTCCAGGGATTCTGGTTTCACTTGGAAGTCGTCAACGATCATGAAACCATCATGGGAGTCCGGAGAGCGAACGAGTGATGCAGCTTGCCGTCGAGTTCTCACCCAACACGCCGGCTGGACTCGATACGCTTGCCTGGTTGGGCA
>JBCBOT010000135.1:0-19554 GCA_039821165.1 Planctomycetota bacterium
CGACACCCGTGGCAGGACAAGTCTCTGGGCGAACGTCGCGTCGAGCCGAAAAAGACTCGGCTGTTTTTGATCTATCCAGACAGGGCTGAAAAAGCATCGACCTTGTCAGGCGATATCCCGGGTTCGCAGACCCTCGTCATCCAAGGCTCAACTGCTGGCCCGCGTCACCCACTGAATCACGGTGGCCCGCAGAGCGCCGTTTTGGTTCGCCGCGACGGCCTGCTCGTCGACATGGTCGGCGAAGTGCTGCTGCTGAATCGAGTCAATGTCCGAGCGAAGCGCGAGACGGTCGTCTCTGCTCCAGTCCAGTGCCGTGGTCGACTCAATTTGTCGAAGCATCAATGCTGCACCGGTCGGCGTGAGTGTTTCTGGAACCACAAAGGCTGAATCGTGCGATTGACTTGCACTGCTGGTGCGTTGAATCTGCCACACAGCAATCGAACCAAGCAACAATGCCGCCAGACCTCCAATCACCCAAGGTGTGACGCTTGCATTCGCTTCGTTGAACACGAGTTCGGCTTGCTCGACCGGCACCAGATCATAGTCTTCGTAGTGAAAACGCTTGATAGAATCCGTCGCTAGTTGCTCCGTCGTCGCATCCTCTGCAGCGGCCGTCGTGTCTTCGCCATCCTTCTCACTGTCATCGGCCATGGACACCAGCATCTGAAACGCGCTCTCGTCCATGTCGGGAAAGAGGAAGCGGTCGGGATCGCTTGCCACACTGCTTTTGGGTTTGTAGGTGACGGTCCATTTTCGCATCGTTCCTAAACGAAACAAACCATCCGAATCGGGATCCAAGTTGGGAACCGTGTCCTGATAGAGGAACGGGTTTCCATTCGTTTTGGTCTTCGTCTTGTCTTCCTCGGGTTGTTTGCGATGGATTTGATTCACATCGATCGGGTCTGAAACCAACTCTGTTTCATCCAGTTGGTAGCCAGGTAAAGCATCTTTCAGATCAGGAAACAAACGTTCGAGATCGGGAACGACGCCTGCCGAGCGAGCCACGATTTCCAGCTTGACGGTCGGCTCGGATTTCCCTTCAAGCATTGGTCTCGCGTCCAACGTTTGCTCGATCGCCAGGTCTTTGACCGGTCTTGGAGCGGCGTCCGTGGAGGCGTCGACGAGCACCGTGTTGGAAAGAACCGGTAGGACGATCGGCCCTGATGCATCCGTGAAATGCATGTCCATTTGGATTTCAGGCAATCGATCCACGCTGGGGTCTTTGGCTTGAAGTGCGAGGTAGGCGAGCGGTTTTTCCTGCCAGCCGCCCTTGCCTTCCACTTGGATCGGGATGGCTGGGTTCATCGGTTGAAAGAAGCCGATTCCCAGCAATTCAACCGAATCCCCGAATGATTCTTCAATGCTGTTTCGCAGTCGCTGTTGGTAGTTGATCGTTGTCCACTGGCCACCACTGAACTGGGAGTAGTTGTCCATGAGATAGCGAGCGAATCCACCGGAGGAGCGGTCGATGGAAGCGGTGTGTTGCAGGGTGAGAATCGCACCGAAGGGCTCCATGCCAATTCGGTCGCTTCCGTCGATACTGAGTCGCAGATGGAGTTCGTCTTCCACCAGTTCTTGATACAGATCAAGCGTCCGTCGAATGGGCGCTCCGGCCGGGTGATCGCCGACAACACGCGCTGCGGCCTGCAGCAGTCTTGGTTTGACTTCGGGTTTCGTCCCGGAAAGCCCGCTCACGACGGCGCGAGCAAATTCGCCAAAGTGATAGTTCGCTTGCGGGGAATCCATCTTCAAAATGTCTTCGCGTAGGCGATCGACTTGATCGGCGTTCTCGACTCCGTCGGTCATCAGATCCTCGAGCGTCAACGCGCCGAGATCGCTGGCCCCGAGCGCCAGGCTAAACCAAACGCTGTAGATCTGCATGTCCGGTCGCACTTGTCCTTTGGCGAGCGCACCGCGGTACTGCGAAGCGGCGTCTTCGAATGCGGCAAACACCAATCGCTGAGCGGCATGATACGCCGCCGCATCCTGTTCTCGTTCACCGCGAAACTGCATCCGATCGAAGCTCAGAGCTGCTTTCAGAATTGCGCTTTCCCAGGCGTCTTGCTCTTCTTCGCTGTTGGAAACCGCGGCTTGGGCGAGTTCGGTGGCCAGGTCGTAACCCGATTCCACGATCTTGCGGACCTCCGAATCACTCCGTTCAAACCCGGCATCCTCTTGTGCTTTGCGGCTGCGCCAGTCACCGCTCAATCCACCTCGCATCTTCGATGCCAGGGATAACGCAACCGGCGATCGAATGGCATCGATTGGTCCCAGCACACGAACGATCGTTTCCCGGTCGTAGGCTTCAGTTGGGCCGTAGCACGCACTCAAGGCAGGCACGACACCGGGCAATCCTCGACCATCAATCCCAATCTCGTCAAGCAACACGAGCAGGTCCGCGAGGCGGTCCAAGTTTCTCTGTTGCCATCCTCGGGTGATCGGAGCCGAGGGGCGATTTGATCGGCTAAAGGAATAAAGAAAGTAGCTGTTGGAGGGCATTGGGTTGGCCGAACGGGCTTTCATACGGGCAACCCACAGTTGCAAAAAGCTGTTCGCCAGTTCCGTCGTCATCTCGGGTTGTCGCTCAGCGCCTTGTTTGAGCAAGTCCAAGGCGAGGTCCGTCTCATCTGCAATCAATGCGACTCCCAGGAATGCTTTGTAAGCACGTCCGACCAAGCTGGGTTCGATCCGTTCGCGCCAAGCTTCGTCGGGCATCGAACGCAGTAGCAGTGCGGCGACTTCGGAAACGCCTCGCTTCCCGGACTGTTCCTTGATCGCTTTTTCGGCGCGGGCGAGCAGTCCGATCGTTAACATCCGAAGTGGTATCGCCAGTTGGTCCGACTGAAGTTCTTTCTGCGCGAGCAACGTATCCACCGCTTCCTTCATTGTCAGGATCGCTTGTGCGCGGGTGGCTTCGGGTAGCTTGGAATCTTCCAGCTTGAGTGCCTTGAGGGCGACGGCTTGCAGACCCGCCGGAGCTAGCGAAGGATTCTGAAAAAGGTTGCGCAGCCAAGTCAGTCCAGGTCCCGGAGGAACATTGGGCAACAGGTCAACCGCGCGGCTGAGACACTCCGACCGCACGGACGTCTCCACTTCATCGAGCAGTGCGGTCTCTCCCAAGAGAGACCAAGCTCTTTCCGTCATGCGATCACTGGCCGCACCCTTTGCTTCCGTCGCGCGAGCGAGAAAGTACTCCGCATGGCCTTTCATGATCTTGCCGTCCTTCGCTTCGCGAGCCTCGTCCAGTGACGGCATGAACTCGTAGGCTTGGATCGGGAGGTCTGCTTTCAAAAGCAGTCGTGCCGTCCGAGCTCGCTGATCTTCGTCTTTGTTGCCGAACCACGTCGTGCCTTCACGGAACAATGCGATCAGCGGCTCAGTGCGTGTCTTTTTGGCGGCCGACTTGAGCAAGCCGGCGAGTGAGTCGACTTGCCAGTCCGTCAGTTCTCCGGGTGCGGATTCGGAGAGGCCCAGGACGTCTTCGGGAATCAGCTCGGATTCGGAATGGTTCGTTCCTTGAATCATGGCGGCATACATGCTCTCCGCTTCGGGGCCCGCACGCATCACCAAGAGAGCTTTGACTGCGGCCCATTCGGCGGCCATCACGTGACGGTGAAACCACTTCACAATCTCTTGATCGCTCGCGTCGGGTGGTGGCAGCGATTGAGGTTCCAGCCCGATTTCGCTGCGGGCTCGTAGCACGTCTTCTGGACGCCGCACGAATTTGACCGCCCGCATGGCTCGAAGGAGTTGCCTGCGACGCGCGGGCTGACTGCCGTTGCCAGACTCGAGCCACTTGGCCAAGTCCAGTCCAAGATCTTTGTAGTATTCGACCATCGCGATCTGTTCGTCTCGCGAAAGGGTCTTGAGCGTGTCAAGGATCTTTTGTGTTTCCGCATCCGGCTTCTCGACTGCGGCGGGAGTTCCGCCCGCCGCCTGCGGAGTTGGCACGGGAACTCCAGCAGCGGCTTGATTTCCGACCTGAATTTCTGCTTTGGCCTCTTTGGCTTGTTTCAGAGCGGAGCTGAAGACCTGAATTTGAGCCGGCGAGATGCTCAAGGCTTTGGTGGCTTTCGGGGGAGCCTGGCCAGACGCATTCGTTGCGACACAAGTGAGCAGTGCACCGATCGCAAGTGAGTAAACACTGGTGTGAAGGCGTTGAACAGATGTACGACTCCGGTGAGCATTCACTTCAGCGCCTTGAGTGTTCATGGTGGTTGATTGTGTTGGGTGCATTTCAATCGTGACCAGCGGAGACCGTAAACTGCTTTGACGTTGTTTGATCATTTCACCATCCTCGTCCCATCGGCCCCGGGACCCCAGCGCCGTTGTTCGGTGGCCCGTCTCGAAGTGGACCGCGCCCCGGTCGTCGGCCGGGTGGGCCATCACCGGGCTCGCCATCGCCCGCTCGTCGCGCCAGCGGAGACCGGCGCGGCAAGGGGATGCCTTCGAGTTGATCCGTGACGCTCTGTTCGAGATTCAGGACCTGTTCCAAGTTGCGTTGAAATCGGTTGTGTCGACCGAGCTTGGTCTCATCATCTGTTGTTTTCGGCCCGACTGGCGTCTCAGTTTCGGGGGTTGAGTCACCGCCGGTCGCCGACGCGAGATACCGATAGTGTTGTCTCGCCGAGTTTGCCAAGGGCCGCCAAACTTCAGGCGGACGACCTTCCTCGCGCAGCAACCGAGCTCCCACGTATTGAGCCGCCGCCAGTTCTTCACGTATTGCATCGAGCGGAAGTGAAGACGGTCTCTCGGTTCTCTTGGTGTACTCGGGGTTTGATTGTTGGGCCAATCGATAGGTCATCAAGGCATCGAGTTGATTGACTCCGTTGAATACCTCGCCGGCACGGACCATCGCTCGAGCTTCGGCCCAACGCAGCGATTCGATCACGTTGAGATCGTCGGGGGACAATTCGGGGCGACTCTTGTTTGAACTGGTTTCTTCCACTTTTAGGAGTTCGTCTGCGGCTTCCCGATACAGTTCGGTCGACTGATCCCACAACGCTGCCGCGTGTTCGTAGGCTTCTTCCTGACGCTTGGTCGCGTTCACAACAGCCTTTGACAAAGGATTATGCGTTTGCGATTGCCAATCGACACCCGCTCGAAACGCTTCTCGTCTTGCCGACAAGACATCCAGTTGAGTTTGGTAGGCCTCGTCTTGTGCATCGAGCGCCGTTGCTGCTTGCCGTTCTGCGTCGCGGATCATCGCCGCTGCACGATCGCGAGCCAACCACGTTTGGCCCGGTCCGTAATGAAATGCCAGGGCGAAAACCGGTGTGATCAGCCAGAGGAACCACAGGAGTGTCGAACGCATTACACCAGCCCTCCGGGGATCGTTTGGCTTGTGTCTTCTGGGGGCGCGTACCGACGCACCCCAAAGAGGCTCAACGCGGGTAGTAGCATGCCCAGTAATGACGCTCCGGCAACGATTGCGAACACGGCTGCATCCCGCAAGCCAACTCCGTCGGCAACCCGCGGTTGGATAATGGACAGCCGATCGAGCAACTCACTGGGAAGGTGGCGAAGATTGGCGTCGAAGTAGCTGCCGCGTAGTTGATCCGCAAGCGTACGCAGGGACTCGGTTTCTTGGCGGGATGGGTGACCCGCGACTGAGGTCGATTGGCCCGTTTGCCCGACACCAATGACCAGCGTGTCGGAGATCGCTTTGGGAATCGCACGGATCGGGGCCTTGTCGTTGCTGTCGCCATCACTGACCACCAACAGCAAGGCTGAATTGTCGGGCCATCGTCGCGCATACTCGATCGCGTCGGACACACTGGAAGACAACTGAGTGGGGCCCGCCTTGAACGCGCTATAGACGGGTAATCCATCAAAGAGGTTTTGCACAACGGATTTGTCGTAGGTTTCCTCCACAATCGGGATAGCTTTGGTGTAGACACCGAACACCGTGATCCGCGTGTTCTCGCCGTCGAGCCGATCCAGCACGGCTTGGACGACTTTGCCCGCGCGAACCATTCGCTGCTCGTACTCGCCCGACCGTAGATCGCGACGACCCGCATCTTTCAAGAACATGCTGGGTGAGGAGTCCAAGCAAACAAGCACATGCTTCGAGGCTTCGATCGCCGGTTCGACGTCAGCGACTTTAGGCGGCACCATCAAAAGAATCACGAAACCCCAAGTCATCATGCTCATCAAACACACGCGTGCCGCGGGAACACATCTCGCCCACGCAGTTGGTTTGCCGCTGGGGCCGAATGCCAATTTCGCGACGCGGCGATTGCGCCTCGCTTGCAGCCACTCCGCGAAAGCGACGACCATCAGGCAGATCGCGGCGCTGATCCCCGCCGTCCAGAGCGGACCGGCAGACTGAAGCAATTGGACTACCACGGCGTGTACCTCCACTTCAGCAGGCTGAAGGCGTACAACACGACGGCGGCTAATCCGATCCAGGCGAAAGGTTGAAAGTAGTCGACGGGGAGTGACGCGTTGGCTTTGAATCGCGCCGGTTGCATCTGATCGATGTGATTGAAGATCAGTTGCAGCCCGTCCGGGTTGGTCGCCAAAAATGCATCGCCACCGGTTTCGCGAGCGATCGTGGCAACCGGGCGTGGAATGGTGTCGTTGCCGATGTGGATGTGGTACATGGTGATACCGGCATCTTTTAATTGTCTTGAAATTTGATCGATGGCGTCATCGCCAGAGAGGTCACCACTGGCTCCGTCCGAAACCAAGATCAACAACCGATCATTTAATTCACCTTGGTTCCCGATCGCGTTGTTTCGCATGGATGCGGTGCGAAAGAGCTTGGCCGCAGCGTCCCGTGCCATCTGTTGATCGGTGGTTTCCTCGCCGAAATCTGTTCCACTCAATTTGGCGGCTTCGCGTTGCATGTTGTCCGCGCAGTACGTGAGTGCCGAGCCGATCATCGTGCCGCCCATCCCGCGCGGCTGGCTCCGCGGATTCGCAAACTGAAGTGCGTTGCGAATGATCTGCAAGTCCTTTGTCAACGGCACCCAACGCAGCGGCCACGATCCGAACAACGTCAGGCCGATCGCGTCACCTTCTCTCGCGCGGGTGAACGATTCGATTGCCACGGCTGCACTTTCGTATCGATTTTGATCTCCCATCCCAACGCCCATACTGCCCGAGACATCCATGCAGATCGTGATGTGCGTGGCGACGCGATCTTCGTCAGGGACCTGAAGGATTTGTGGTCTTGCGATTAGCACAACGGCAACGGCTAACAGCACCGGTGGCAGAAGCTCAACGCCGCGCAAGAGCATCGCCAACAAAGGTCGTTTGCGGTGCGACTCGTGATCGAACGGCATTCGCAATCCGACGCCGCGTCGTCGGATCGACCAGAACCCGAGTGCAAGAGGAAAGACCAGCAGCAGGAGCCAATTCGGATGGACGAACGTCATGACGCGACCTCCAACGGAGTTTCCATGTTGGTTTCCGCGATTTGGTAAGGCTGTAGCAAACCGTCTAAGGTTGCTGCGTCCAGTTCGGGGCGTGAGGGTTCGGGGGCGTGCACCCAAGCCTCAAAGCTTCGTAGCAACTGGCCGGCCTCGGAGTGCTGACGCAGCATCGGCATGGCGGTTGCGATCGACTCCGGCAAGCCGACTCGCTGCTGCCAAAACTTGTACAACACCAATTCCAGACGACTCTGCTCTTCGACAGACAGCTTTCCCTCGTAGGCTCGTTGAACGAGTGGACGCATCCGATCCCCCAGCGTGGGTTCTGCAGCGACAGGTTCGGCGATCACTTCCGTGCGCTTTCGTGCTCGCTGGATCGCCCAGATCACAGGGATGGAAAACCAGGTGAGTCCGAGTGCGATCATCATCGCGCGGTATCCGCCGCGAAGACGCAGCATGGGATCCTCGATCTCGTAGAGATTGGTTCCTTGCCCCGGCGGCAGTTCGGAAACCACTCGCACTGTCATGCCGGAAAGTTCCCCTGAATCGGCGAGGGGCAATCCGTTGCCTTGCAGGACGTAGTCCGCCAAATCGTAGTCGCCTGCGACGGCACCAAAGAACCACAGCGTGTATTGGTAACTCGCGTCGTCTTGAGTGGGAAACGCAACGTCTCTTTCCAGTCGGACGAGAACCGGGGCGTCAATGGATTGGTCTTCGAGCGCCCTCAGCTCGCCACTGGAATGGGCGAACTGAAACTTTGTCGTCAGTCCTCGTTTCACGCTGCGAACGCTCGTTTCTTCGGCGTTGCAGTGTGCCCAGCAAACAATGGAGAAGCAGAGAAAGAGCAAGCGGTTGCGGAAGGTCATCGTTGCCCCCGCATGTGCATGGCGCGCGTGAGCAAGAATTGCCGCAGTGGGGCCAGCGGGGGACGATCGGTGAGCAGTTTCAGATAGCTCACGTCGGCGCCGGCGAGTTCACGCTGGATCGTGCATTCATCGCGCCAACGCTGTTTTCCATTTCCCAAGAACGCGCGTCCCGACTCGGCTTCGGCGCCGCGGAAATATCCCGCTCGCAGATTTCCCGCCTCCGCCGGGTCTTGCAGGTGGACGACCACCACATCGTGTTGATGACCCAACTGCTTGAGGGTGTTTATCGCGTCGGGGTCATGCAAGTCGCTGAACACGATGAGCAAACTGCGGCGATCGAGTCGCGTGCTTAAAGCGCTCAAACGCTCGCCCAAGTGGGTTTGTTCCTCGACGTCCTGCATCCGCAGAGGTTCCAGGTCTCGCCAGAGATCATCGGGAGACAGGCTGGGGGTGCGGTCGGAACGTTCTTTGGTGTGGCGACCACCAGCACTGAGGATGCTGACGGGACTGAGCCGACGAAGGCCGACCAATCCGATGGCTGCCGCCGCCCAAACGGCGAGCCCGTGCTTGCTGATCAATTGCGACGAGACACTCATCGATGCCGACGTGTCGACGATGAGATACATCGCAATCCGCTTGAGTGTTTCGTGTTGTTTCACGTACGCGACTTGCATTCGCGCCGTCAGTTTCCAATCGATTTGCCGAACCGAATCGCCCGGTTCATAGGGACGTGACTGGGCGTATTCCAAACCCGACCCGACAAACATCGAATCATCGGTTCCGAACGCGATGTCATCGGCGATGCGCCGCACGACCAGCTCGAAGTTTGCGCGCGACAGAATGTCGGGTCGCGGCAGTTGTTCGAGTTGGACACTGGACATAGAAGAACGGAGCAAGCGAGGAGACGTTTAGTTGGCAGTCGCGTAGGAATGCAGTTGCGAAGCGAGGGTACCGTTGCCGCTAGAGCATCTCGTTGAGCAGACGCTCCAGCATCGAATCGGGTGTGAGCCCGCCCGCGAGAGCTTCATAACTCAACCGCACTCGGTGCAGGATGACGTCTTTGGCCAACGTAAACAGGTCTTCCGGCACGACGTAGTCGCGTCCGTAGATGAAGGCACGGGCGCGGGAGGCCTGCACCAGACTCAGTACCGCGCGCGGGCTGCATCCAAGCACCAAGTCGGGATGCTTACGCGTCGAGTCGATGAGTTTGACACAATCGTGGATGAACACTTCACTCACGTGCACGGCTTGGACTTGCTCCATTGCTTCGGTCAAGTCGCGTGTTTTGAGCTGTCGCCCGTCTTCGATCGCATCGAACAACGACTGTGGGACTGCCCCATCGCCTTGGCGTTGGAGTTTCAGTTTCAACTGCCGACGGACCACTTCGGTCTCTTCGTCTGGCGTCGGGTAACGCAGGCGGTGGCACATCATGAAACGGTCGAGCTGTGCTTCCGGAAGCTCAAACGTTCCTGCCTGTTCCACGGGGTTCTGTGTCGCGATAACCAAGAACGGTGCGGGCAGCGTGTGTGTTTCGTCGCCGATCGAAACCTTGCGTTCCTGCATCGCTTCTAGCAACGCCGATTGGACTTTCGGTGAGGCACGATTGATTTCGTCGGCGAGGAGCAGGTTGGTAAAGACGGGGCCCTTGTGGATATGAAACTGTCCCGTTTTTTGATCCAGGATCTCGGAGCCGAGAATGTCCGACGGTAGCAAGTCAATCGTGAACTGTACCCGTTTGAACTGCAGGTCGATTGCTTTACCGACCGATTGCACGAGGAGTGTTTTGGCGATCCCGGGAACACCTTCCAACAACAAATGGCCGCCGGTGAGGAGTGCGATCAGGACACGCTCCACGACTTCTTTTTGGCCAACAACCGTTTCACCGACTTGCTGCATGACCGACTTCGCGAACGGTGCAACGGGTTGAGCGATCGTTGGCACGTCGCTCTCGCTGCCGTTTTCGGTCGTTGTTGGTTGTTGGATCGTTCCGGACATCGTTTCAGGGACTCAACAAGGAAACAAAAATTCAAAGGGTTGCGACGAACCGTCGTTGGTTTGCCATGCGGCGTGTGGCTAGCCGGCCTGCTCCGCGAGTAGGACTTCGAGGGCTTCGCCGAGCTGTTCCACCCGCAAACCCGTCGCTCGAATGCGTCCCTGTCGATCAATCAAGACAGTGACGGGTGCGATGCGAATGTTGTAACTGCGTGCGGTTTCACCAGCTTCGCGAGGCACCGGTTTCGTGGCAGCTACTTTGGGCTCGTTTGTCTCACCGTCTCCGGCGGGCGGCTCGTCGGCTTCCTCAACGACGGCGGTGCGGTCGAGCACCATTGCCATTTCGAGCTCGAGCTTTGAAGCCAACTCCTTGGACTGCTCCCAATCGCTTTCGTGATCGCAGACGGCGGTAAAGATGACGCCTTGCGGTGAATACTTCTTGGCAGCTTCATTGAGACCCGCGAGTTGCTGATCGGTGATAGACATGCCGGGTCGAGTGAAGTGCAACACCCGCACGGAACCCAAGAGATCCGCATCGGTGTATCCATCAGGCGTTTCGACAATCGCCTCTTCTTCGTCAGGTTCGTTCGATTCATCGGACACTTCCTGATCGTTTTCGGACGCCTCCTCACCCGGCAACCACCAAGCTTGACCACGCACGGGGCCGGCCGGTTGACCGAACTGTTCTTGCCAAGGACGCATCCACGTGGCGCCGCTGTAGAACCAGTCACGATTGAGAGACGCCAAGATCACGGCTCCGCCTGACGACCCAGATTCCTCCAGCAGTTTTTCAACCACTTTGCTGACGTGGCTGGGTAGAAGGCCTGCCGCGCGAACCATGCCTTCGGTGTCGATGACGACGTAGGTTGGAAAGCCGGTGATCTGATACGCTTCGGCAGTCTCCCCCGTGTCGAGCGTGACGGGATAGTTGATCTCGCGGTCCTCAACCATCTTGTCGGCTTTGTCCCAACCCGAGGTTGCGGAGTGCATGCCGATGAAGACCAGGTCGTCTGGGTGTTCTTCAACTAGCGCTATGTTCTTCGGAATCGAGGCGATGCAGGGACCACACCAGGTGGCCCAGAAGTCCAGTACAACGACTTTGCCGCGCGAGTCTTCCAGCGTTGTTTCGTCACCGATCCAGGTGTCCGTCGAAATCTCCGGCGCGGGCCTGCCCTCCAAGCTTTCTCGCATCGCTTGCATGCCGTCGAAATACCAGCTGTCTGGGAATTCGCCGTCTTGTGCGAACGCTGGATTCGTAGCAGCGGAGGACAGACATCCTGCGACGGCGAGACAACAGACTGTGATGACGCCGGCTGTACGACGTCCTTGGAGAGCGAAAGGCATCTTGGCATCCTGTAGCTTCGGAACCGATCCATTTCCGGCGAGAAGACGGTCTCGCGACGCGGATCTCCCGCGAGAGCACACGAGTTTAATCACCGGAAAGACCGAATTGGGCGACCAGCGATCCATTAGACCGAACGGTGTTTGACCGATGCAGCAGCGGGTGCCAACGGGAGGAATCGTGGACCCTCCGTGGTCACAAGGCTCGCATCCCTTCCCAAGAGTCTCCTTGGCGGGGCGGAACTCCATCAGTCGGAGTCAGCACACGCAACTGTGAACCCACAACCTGTCACAGCGAGCGGCGCGAAATTTTCGGCCCGACGCCTCGGAGAGCTTGCGCCCCTGCCGCTAAAAAGTTGGTAGCGGAACGACGCGAGTCGTCCGGTGTCACCATCATGTTCAATCGGATCGAAGCACTATGCCGATTGAAAAGAGCGGGGCGGAGTGGAGACTCGACAAGCGAACCAAGTCATGGCCGCCGCCGCCGTGGGGAGGATGCAGACTCCAGTGGTGAGCTGAGTCCATGGAATGCTCAGTTCCATGATGGGCAGGATCGAAACCAATCCCGCTGCCGGCAAGAGTCCTGCGGGGATCGCGAGGCAACAGCCGAGCAACGTGAGAAAGCCGGCTCGCGCGGCGGCTTGGTTTCGATACGTGATGGGCGACGCTCCGACGACAGCGAGGATCTGCTGGTCTGCCTTGGCTTCGCTGGACGCAAGCATCGTCGCGACCGCCACGATTCCAAGGCTGATCGCGAACGCAATGCAGAGGATGCCCCAGTAGTACGTTGTGTCGAGCTCATGATTGAGCTGGGCATCGACGGAGGTGAGCGGCATCACCGCTGCAACTTTCGAAGCTCGTTCGAAAGTCTCGGGTGAGACAGGTTGTTGTGATCGCAAGATCCAATCGCCCGGCCGAACGAACTCGGAGCGTTCCATGCTCTTCGACCAACCGAGTTCATCCGCGGTTTTTTGGGCCACCACGAACCCGATGCCGAGCGAAACGTCTGCTGAAGTTTCCAGGTCGAACGCTTGAAGTTCCGCGATCGGCGCCGCCTCTTGAGACGCGTTCACCGTCGTGATGGGAATCGGTGAATCAGAATCGATTCGGCTCAGGCTCAATAGCCCGCCGGATTGGAGCTGTTGAGTGGCGGCGTCCATCTCCGAATCTGGAACGCCTAGAGCTCGCAATAACGCTCCGCTTCCAATTGCGATCTGTACGGGACGATCTCCTTCTAATCGCACGAGAAGCAATTCATTATTCAGGGCCGCGAGTTTGATTGGCGACACACTGCTCCCCTGGAGTGTGTCGTGGATTTGGGAAGCGACTTCCTTGGCGTCCGGTCCACTGACAACGAGTTGATCATCCCGCATATGCTGGCCGAAGCGTTCTTGGATTCCACGGACGCCCTGATAGAAGGTTGCCATCATCACGCTCAGGGACATGCCCGCTAGAATCGCCGTGACGATCGGCCCGTTGCGAGTCCGAAAACGACCCACTTCACGGACGGCCAGTCTTGCCGAAAGTGGAAGCCGACTCGCGAGTTGGGCGCAGCGTCCCAGTAGCCAGGGGCTCCATAGCCCAAGTCCAATAATCCCCAGGATCGAGCCGAGCAGAATGGTGAGGATCGCCGGCCCATCGCCTTCGGTTGGTACCTCCTCTTGGACCATATTGGGTGCATACCACACCAGGGCCACACCCACGGCAACTAAGACGAAGCCACATGCCATGAATCGCCCCGAGCTTCGTGGTGCGGGGCTTCGTCCAGAAAGCGCGACGCGGGTTGGCAAGCGAGCCGCCGCGATTGCGGGCAGTATGGCCGACAGCAAGCCGGTCAGGACTCCAAGGGCGACGGCAAAACTGTGTCGCGACCAGCATATTTCGAAGGGGCCGCACCGCCGACCTTTGAAGGCGTCAAACCACGGGTAAGCGGTTCGAACGGACAACAGGCCCAAGACTGTTCCAATCGATGCGGCGACCAGAGAGATAAAGAAAGCGGATACCACAACGGAAGTGAGAACTTGCAGCGGCGTACCGCCACAGGATGAGAGCAGTCCGATTTCACGTTGCCTCCTGCGGAGTCCGACAATAAACGCAGCGGCAATGATCAGCGCCGCTTCCGCGAATCCGAACATCGCAATCATCATGAAGCCGTCGATGTCTTCAAAGTCGAGTGCGACGTCTCCGCGTCTCGTTAACCGAGCCAACTCCATTCGGATGTCACTCGAATCAACCCCTTCGCCGAAGCAGATCAGCGCAGTGTCGACGAAACCGGCGTTCAGGGCTGGACGCAGGATGAGCGGCATTTCGTGAGCTTCTGGGTTCTCGACTTCTCCCACGATGGTGCACTCGTCACCGAGAACCGCGATGGTGTCTCCAACCTGAAGATGGAGAGAAGTCAGCAACGACTTTGAAACGGCAACCTCGGAGTCGACTTGCGGGGCGGAGCCAGCGGTCAGGGCCAGCATTCCCTTCGCGATCCCATCGACATTCATCCGCCATGACCTGACGTTCATCGATCTGCCGGGAATACGCACCTCCGTGATATCGCTACGAATCAACTCGAAAGTAGCACCTGTCGGTAGCTGTCTTTTCAGTTCTAGAGCCGTCATCAATCCGCCGACGTCGGCGCGCAGATCCGCCATCCCCATTTCACTCGTCGCACGTTCTTCCGTTGTGGGATCGGTGATGAACAGGAAGTTTGCACCCGCGACCAGCGCTGCGATCGGAATTGCGATCAGCAGACACAGGAGTAGCTGTCGTGCCGGGTACCGCGTGATGCTGCGTCGCTCGGACCGACCGATCGCTCGAAACCATCGAAGAAATCGTAACACTGAACTACGTGCTCCGTTCGTCGCAATGCGATTCCGAGACGATCACTCCATCCTTGATAAAGACGACTCGATCGGCCCACGCGGCATGGGCGGCATCGTGTGTGACCATCAGGCCGCTTCGTCCATCATCGCATTGTTCACGAAGCATTCGCATCACGACATCACCCGTCGCGGAATCGAGTGAACCGGTTGGCTCATCCGCCAGCAGCAGTGTTCTGGGGCCAACGAACGCACGCGCGATGGCAACGCGTTGTTGCTCCCCACCGGAGAGATTGTCAGGATAGCGATCGGCAAGCTCCGCGATTTCCAGGCGTTCCAAAGCGGCCATCGACTGAACTCTTGCCTCGCGGATCGAGATTCCATCCAGTTCCAATGGAAGTTGGACGTTTTCGACTGCGGTCAATCCAGGCATCAGATTGAATTCTTGAAAGACGTACCCGATCGTGCGTCGCCGCAGGACCGCCAAGGCTCTCCGAGACAATGAGGCGAGATCCTGTCCGTCAACCTCAACGCGACCTTGCGTCGGAACGTCGAGCGCACCGGCCAAGGAAAGCAGCGTGGACTTACCCGAACCCGAAGGTCCCATCACCGCGACAAGTTCCGCGCGTTGAATCTTCAGTGAGACAGGCTTGAGTGCTTCAACCAGCAAGCTGCCTGTGCCATACGTCTTACCCACGCCCTTGAACTCCAGCAGCGGATACGGTTCCGCTGCCTCGGCGGCCGATTGCGACTGATCTTGAACGGATGATTCCACGCGATGCCTCACGATGACGTACGTCGCTTGAGTCGTTGTTCGCAAAGATCCAGCCAGCGAATCTCTGCTTCGGCTTTGAGAACCAATGCGTCGAGTGCCAGTAGCCATGGCATATCTTTGCTTCGGTAAGCCTCTTTCTTGTATTGCGTGTACTTTTGCAGCAGTCCCATCGTTGCGGTGCGTTGCCGTTCGATGATGTCGCTGACGTCTTTTCGCTCAGCCGTAACCGCTACCAGGATTTTGATTGCCAGCTCGTTGCGTGTCGGAGCGGTCACCGGCGTGTCGAACCACTCGCTGAGCGACTTGCGTCCGGCTTGTGTTATTTTCCAAACCTGTTGAGCTGCATCACCCTCGCCTTGGGGTTTCACCAATCCATCACGCTCGAGGCGTCGAAGCGTTGTGTACACCTGGCCGACGTTGAGCGGCCAAGCTTCGGCGGTGCTTTTCTCGAACCGCGTCTTCAGTCCGTACCCATGGAGAGGCGTGTGAGAAAGCAAGGCCAAAATGCTATTCGGAATGCTCATGCTTCAGCCGCTGCCTCAACGGAAAGTAAAAACGAATCGAAAACTAAGATTCCTCAATTCGACCGAATGTATACTCAGTATGCATACAGAGTATGCACAGGCGTCGTCAAGTCAATCGAGGATTTCAAAATGTTCATGCGGGTCACGGTTCTACAGGTGCTCCTGGCGATTCTTTCGTCTCCGGCTCTCTCTCAGAGCGGCTTCAAAGTTGGGCCCGCCACAATCGAAGCCCGCGACGGCAGCAAGATCGAAGTCGAATACGGGACGGTGCAGGTTCCCGAGAACCGCAGTCAGCCGGGAAGTCGGCTGATCACGCTCGCGACCATGCATGTGAAGTCACCCTTGAAAAAGAAGGGGACTCCTGTATTTCCGCTCGCTGGCGGGCCGGGCGGCGACAGCATCGGAATGGTTACCAATAGCCTGGTCGGTGGGGGGCAACAGTATCTTCGATGGATGGGTGGAGACATTGTTGCCATCGATCAGCGAGGAACCGGACAATCGGAACCAAAGTTGTTGGGCACCGTCGAAATTGCCACTCCGCTGGATGAACCCGGAGATGCGGCCAAGACTCTCGCGCGGCTGCAACGCGCCTATCGCAATGAGGCGGAGCGATGGAGAGCGAAAGGAGTCGACCTTCGCGGTTATACGACCATCGAGAGCGCAGACGACATTGATCTTGTGCGAGAAACGTTGGGCTTCGAAAAGATCTCGTTGTGGGGAGGGAGTTACGGATCGCATCTCGCGTTGGCCACGATTCGTCGACACGGAGAGCACATCGATCGCGCGGTGCTCATCGGGCCAGAAGGACCCGACCACACGATCAAGCTGCCCAGCTATGCCCAAGTGGGCTTGGAACGCATTGCCAAGCGTGTCGCGGCTCATCCCAAACTTCGCCAGGAGATTCCGGACTTCATGGGTTTGGTCGAATCGGTGCTCTCACGACTCCATCAGCAACCTGCTTTCGTGGAGGTTCAGGGAAAACGAGTCGCGATCAGTAAGTACGACCTACAAGGCATGCTGGCGGGAGCGATTGGTGTTTCCCCGGCTGAGATCGCAGAGATTCCTGCGGATCTATTAGCGCTGGATCGTGGGGACTACACCAAAGTCGCAGAAGCTCTTTTCGAAGAGCGTCGCGGTCCGGTGAGGTACTCGGCCATGCAAATGATCATGGACAGTGCATCTGGAATCACGAAACAACGACTGGCACAGATCGAACAAGAAAAAGAGACGTGTCTCTTGGGAGACTCGGTCAATGGCCCATTCCCGCATCTCGCGGAAGCTTGGGGAGCGCCAGACCTCGGAGATGAGTTCCGAGGTCCGCTTCAATCGGATTGTCCGGTGCTATTTATCGTCGGAGATCTCGATTCAAGAACACCCATTCGAAATGCCAAGGAATTGATGCCAGACCTTCCGAACAGTCACTTGATCGTGGTCGAGAATGCGGCACACGCGGTACGCTGGAACCAAGCGGACCTAGCCGAAGCATGGTCTGGTTTTTTGGCTGGCGAAACGCCGGCGGTCACGAAGTTGGTCGCCGAGCCGATTCGGTTTAGCTTGCCCGAGGGCATTGAGCCGGACGTCCCGGAAGGGACTGCTGAGCTGACCGCCAAAGAGCTTGCGGCCTGTGTGGGCCGATACAAGTTCTCCAACGGCATGGTTTTTTCAATCCGAGCAGCGAGCAACCGGCTGGTGGGAACGATTCCTGGACGCGGGAAGTTCAATCTATGGGCCAAGTCACCGACTACATTTGTCGCTGACAATCCCAACATACCGCCATTGACTTTCGTGCTCGACTCGGCCGGCAAGGCCGCGCGAGTCGAGGGTGATGGTCGAGTGGGTCAACGGGTTGAGTAGCTGCAAGCTAAACTTCATTCGTCGCCTTAAGGAAGCGTTCGGAAATAAGTTCATTGCGTCAAGTTGCGATCACACGAAGGCGCGGAGACGCGAAGAGCTTGCCCGATCGATGCGTATCGCGTCCGATCCTTTTCGGCGAAGGCCTGGTGCAACGCCTGCACGAGAGCTTCGACGCCCTCGCTGTATCGTGTCATGACAATCACTGGCAAGCTGAAAGCTGTTTCCGGACGATTCCTACCAGTAAGCGGTGGCTTGTTTCGAACGCTCGTCGAAAGGCTCCGGTTCAAGCAATCCAAGCGTTGAATCTTGCTGATGCGGAGCGTCTTTGATGCCGCGCCTCGACAAGGCTCCACGACCATCGTCTCACCAATGCCAATCGGTGATGACCCGATCAATCGAAGTAACACCCGCGAACCAATCACCTCCAACGGGACTTCCGAGAAAGGAACGATGTCTGACATACGTGTCACGCCCTTCATCACCCTGCATGTAGTCCGTTTGCGTGTCATATCCGCCATCGAGGTAGTCGTTGCCGTGGCCTCCGCTAAGCCGATCCCACCCATCTCTACCAAATAGGCGGTCATGACCGTGTCCGCCGTCGATGCGATCGGATCCGGTGCCACCATCCAAAAAGTCGTTTCCGCTGTGACCGATCAGCTTGTCCCCGCCTTCGTCTCCGTACATCCGGTCGTGCCCTCCTCCACTCTCATTGAGATAGGGGCTGTCTCCGAGCATCTCATCCGCGCCGGCGCCACCACGCATATAGTCAGACCCAAGACTTCCGAGCATCTTGTCGGCATCACCCTCCCCGTACATGTAGTCGTCTCCGCTACCGCCGTCCATGTAATCCCTCCCCGGCCCGCCGTACATGGTGTCCGAATCAGAACTGCCATACATGTTGTCATTACCATAGCCGCCGAACATGATGTCTCGTCCAGCGCCGCCGGATACAACATCGTCACCGGTGCCGCCATTGAGAACGTCTCCGCCACCTCGGCCTGATGTCAGGTCATCGCCGTCGTCACCGTACAGGCTGTCATAGCTGGAGCCGCCGATCAGTACGTCGTCCCCCTCGCCTCCCGAGGCGAATGATGGCAAATCGGTGTTGTTCACGAAGGTGTCTTTACCTGCGTAGCCATAGAATCGAATCCCGTTGGGAATCCTGCTCTTTGAGAACGTGGTTGTGTGCGAACCAAGGAGTTCGCGGTTATCGTTCCATTTTTGTACTGCGACCTCAATTTCATGAGTGCCATGATTGCGAACCGATGCATTGTCACGGCCATCCGCTTCGTCTGTTCCGACAATGTAGAGATAGCCATCCGAGATGTAGGTGAGTGCCATCGCGTTGGTGGCCGATGACGAGTTCGACGCGGACGTCTTCGCACTCGTTTCGTAACCGATCGTTGTCATCGATTTCGTGTCAATTTGCGTGGCAACCGACTTGGGGTTGTCGACGGGCGGAACCTCTAGAACCGATCCCATGTCCGCAGCCATCAGCTCACGGGCCCCCAACGTTTCGACCGCCATTGAGCGTCGCCGGCGCGCATGGTTTGATCGATTCTGAGCTGCTACATTTCGCATCTTAAGTTCCTGCATTCAATTTCTTGGTGGATCAAAATAGGTCCGTTAGGGCTGCTGCCACAGCAGCCAATGGACGCATCCGTTCATCCACCTAAGCGGCGTCACACGAGAAGTGTTTCAGACCACTCCACCAAGAAATCGAGAACGGAAGACGTTGCGGTCAAGCGTTTCGGCGGGGAGACAGATTTGCCTGATCACGACGTTGTTGCGAGATTGAAGGGAAGTCGTTTAGCGGAACGGCGCGAGCCGTCCGGTGTCACCCTCATGTTGAATTGGAACAAAACGCTAGCCGCCGGTGCCCGCAGGACAACGCCTAGCTACTCAAACTGAGCGGTTTCCTACAACGAAAGGGTGGTGGGCTGTGAAGGCTCGCTTTTTTCTTCACCCTCCTGCAACGAAATGGATGCAGCTTGCAAGAGCTGCATCCATTTC
>JBCBOT010000136.1:0-19413 GCA_039821165.1 Planctomycetota bacterium
TCTCGATGAAGGGTCATCGAGATGGAGCCAGAAGACACGATTCCGGTCGATATCCTGGCCAGTCCAGTCACCAGGCGACGTCAGATTGCCGAGTGGTTGCGCTCGATGCAAGGCCGGTAAAAGACGCGATCAGCCCGGGGGATGCAGATGTACTGGCAACGCGAAGTGTCAGTTTTGAAGTCGCGCTTTTCGGCAAATGTCACTCGCGTCTCTTCGTTTTCGTGAGGTGAATTGGAAACCCGACGCGTCAGCAAGGGATCGCGTGAAAGAACTGCCTGTCGAGCTGCGTCGTTCCCTCACTCACGTTTCGGGTTACCCTGCTTTCGAGATGCGGCAAGGAGCTCATGCGCCCCGAATCAGACGTCCATGTCATCCAACTGGTCGATCAGGTCATCCAAGTCATCGCCACCTTGTTTGTTGGGCTGAGCGATGGACGAGGGGGCTGGCTGAGAGAGAGGCTTCGCATCGGGGACTACCTGCTTGGGCACTTCTTGCTTTGCCTTCGGCTTCTCCGGCGTTGAGCGTTGCCCCGCGGACAGACCTCCAAGTGAGATCGTTTTGACGCTCAGGGACTCTCGCAATCGGGACAATTCAGCGAGGACCTGTTTTGCGCTCCCAACCTTTCGAAGGTCGAAGAGAAACAATCTCCGAGCGCCTGCCCCCGGCGTGTAAGCGGGGGCTTGAGCGTCCAATTCGTGCGCGCATCGAACTCCGTTGAAGCCAACTGCTTGTAGCGCGGCATGGATGTCGTCTTCGGATTGCCAATCGAGAACAGCAGACGGCACGGTGATAGCGTCGAGTGTCAGCTGATCCGATGAATCCGGGCGAATCAAACTGAATCGGTCCACCAGTGTGAGGTCGAGGCCCGGACGCCCGATCAACTCTCCCACAAGGTCTTCGGCGAGGGATTGCCCGCTCGCTGGGGCTTGTTGATTCAAGATGACTGGGAGTCTCATAGAAGGGCGTCTTTAAGAAGGTCGAGCCGTCGTGATCGCGGCTCGCGGAGCAAATGAGTCTTTAGCCAACGGTCTCGCTGCGACTACTTCGTGCTTGGTCGTGATGATCTTGGACGGCATCGTAAAGGGAGAACCAGAGTTCACGAATATTCGTATTGGGGAGCATACGTGTCGTGCGAAGCTTCTCATCCACAAGCTTCTTCACCTTGTGTGGTGAGTCTTGGAGCAGATCCCCCGCGAGGGATCGAACCATCTCAGCGGACGCTTTCGTTTCGTACAGAACAGACCATCCAGAGATGCGTTGATGCGTTGTCACGAGCAGTGTCAGTTTCTGCCCGAATGCGGATTGGGCGATCCTCCAGCGCGCGATTCGACCGAGTTGTTCCCAGCCATCGATAATCAGCAAACCGTTCGAGGGTAACTCGTACAGATCGCGGCGAACTCGCTTGCTCGCGTCCACGCGGTATCGCAGCCTGCCAACGAATCCGAGCGAACGATCTCTTGCGAGTTGGTGAAACGCAACCTTAGGGAACGTCTGCTGCAATTTGGGCAGAAAGGTGTGGAGCAGCGTCGATTTTCCGGTTCCGTGTGGCCCCACGATCAAGGAGCGGCGATTCTGCTGGAGCTTTGCGACAAGGCCCTCAAGCTGTGAATCGAGCACTCTCTTGTCGCTACCGGAACGGCCCGCGGAAAACCGAAACGAAACACGGTTTGGAGCCGTATTCTCGGTCGAAAACGGATTGGCGGGTTGAAACGCGAACGAAGGACTCAACGAACTCGGCTCGGTGGATGATTCAGGTGAAACGGAGACGTGTCGACGTCACAGAAGTATACCCGATCAAGATTCATCATCACGAAGTTTCGCGAGCACCGAAAAATCTTCGAGCGTACTGGTATCCCCGGTCGCTTCTCTTCCCGCCGCAATGTCACGCAACAGACGTCGCATGATCTTGCCGCTGCGCGTCTTCGGAACGGCTGCCGTGAATCGAATGTCATCAGGCTGTGCCAACGCACCGATTTGTTCGCGGACATGAAGCCGAAGCTGCTTTCGCAGCGCGTCGTCGGGTTCGGCATCTGTCACAGTGACAAACGCCGCGATCGCTTGGCCTTTGATGTCGTCAGGGCGTCCGACGACAGCGGCCTCACAGACCGACTCGTGGCTGACGAGTGCGCTTTCGACTTCGATGGTGCTGAGTCGATGACCGGAAACGTTGATCACGTCATCGATCCGGCCCATGATCCAGTAGTACCCATCGCTATCTCGTCGGGCGTTGTCACCGGTAAGGTATTTGCCTGCGACCTGCGACCAGTACGTCTCCACAAAGCGATCGTCGTCACCCCAAACGCCGCGAAGCATCCCTGGCCACGGCTGATCGATGCAGAGCATGCCTCCGTTTTCTTTCTCCACCGGTTGCCCAGTTTCGTCGACGATGATCGGAACAACGCCCGGTAGCGGACGCGTGCACGAGCCGGGTTTGGTCGCGGTGATGCCGGGCAGCGGACTCATCATGATGCCGCCGGTTTCGGTTTGCCACCAAGTATCAACGATCGGGCAGTTTTCGCCGCCGATCTTTTCGTGGTACCACATCCAGGCTTCCGGATTAATGCCTTCACCCACGCTACCAAGCAAACGGAGGCTCGACAGATCATGCTTTTCGACGTGTTCGTCGCCCCATTTGATAAAGGCTCGGATTGCCGTGGGGGCCGTGTAAAGGATGGTGACCTTGTACTTTTCGACGAGATCCCAAAAGCGATCCTCGGCAGGATGGTTCGGTGCGCCTTCATACATCAAACATGTGGCACCAGCTGACATCGGCCCGTAAACGATATAACTGTGCCCGGTGATCCAACCACAGTCCGCCGTGCACCAGTAGACGTCATCGTCCCGATGATCGAACACCCACTGGAATGTTCGCTTGGCCCACAAGTTGTAGCCGGCGGTGGTATGGCGAATCCCTTTTGGCTTTCCCGTGCTTCCCGAGGTGTAGAGGATGAACAGCGTTGCTTCGCTGTCGAGCGGTTCGGCGGGAAGGTCGCCACTCTGTTTGTCGACCACGTCATGCCACCAAACGTCGCGTCCCTCGGTCATCGGTGGATCGTTTTCGGCACGACGTAGGACCAGGCATTTTTCAATGGTTGGTGACTTTTCCAACGCCTGATCGACGGTTTCTTTCAGGGGAAGTACTTTGCCACGGCGATAGAGACCATCGGAGGTGATGATCAGCTTCGCGCTGGCGTCGTTGTTACGGTCCGCGATCGATTCAGCACTGAATCCGGCGAAGATGACGGAGTGAATCGCACCGATCCGGGCGCAAGCGAGCATTGCAATCGCGAGTTCCGGCGTCATCGGCATGTAAATGCTCACGACGTCCCCGGCGCCGATGCCTAACTCTTTCAGCGCTGCGGCACACTTGCAGACCTCGGTTCGCAGTTCGTTGTACGTGAGGGTCCGCGTGTCGCCCGGTTCGCCTTCCCAGAGGATTGCGATCTTTTCGCCTCTCCCCTGATCGATATTTCGATCCAGGCAGTTGTAGCTGACGTTGGTCTTCCCGCCGGTAAACCATTTTGCGTTCGGTGCATCCCACTGACACACCTCGGTGAACGGTTCAAACCAGTGCAGGTGCTCGCGGGCTTCGTCACCCCAGAACCCGTCACGGTCATCACGGGCCCTGGCATAAAGCGCCTCGTACTGCTCCATGCTGCTGATCACTGACTTGGCGGTGAACTCAGCGGGAGGCGGGAAGAGGCGGTTCTCGTCCAACACGTGGTCGACTTGGCCAGCAGATGTTTCGGTCATCGGTGGGTCCGGGAAAGATGAATCGAGACTCGGCGGGTAATTGGTCCTCATCTCACCCGCGTCGAGGACACGGAGTCTAGCGGAGGACACGCGACCGTTCCACACGGCACGAGGTGCGGCTGCGCTCCAATGGTCAATGCCCGGAGATTTCCGTTAGACTCAGCAGCATGGCGAAAAAGAGAAAGCACAATCGCAAATCAGGTGCCGAGCGCGTCAGTTTTCGCAAACGCTACCAGGGGCGGGTTCGCGACGCCGACCTGACTCGACAATTCAATGCCGACGGAGCGGCACTCGATGACGCGGTCAAACAGGAACGCGTCAGCGGGAAGGGTGATCTGACCCGCAAACGCACCGTGAGTCGAGTCGACGGCGAGGGACACGAACAGGCTGATTCATTACTGATCAGCGGCCGCGTCACTCGGGTACACGGGCTCTCGAGCATTGTGCTGACAGACGATCAACGCGAATTCGAATGCGCGATTCGTCAGGTCCTCAAGTCGCTCAATATCGACGGTCGCGGTGCGGTTGTGGCGGGCGACCGCGTGCAGTTTCGACCTGAATCCGAAACCACCGGCATGATCGAGTCCGTGATGCCACGGCACGGTGTGATTTGTCGAACGAGCCGCGGCCAGCAACACATCATCGCCGCTAACGTGGATTGCCTGTTGATCGTCGCAAGTGGCGCCGAGCCCTCACTCAAGCCCGTCTTGATCGACCGCTTCTTGCTATCAGCCGAGCAGTGCGGTCTTGAGCCGATGATCGTGATCAACAAATGCGATCTCGTCGATGTTGCGGCTCTTCAGTCGTTGATCGGAGTCTACGCATCGATCGGTTACCGCGTCCTGCTGACGAGTGTTGAGACAGGTTTAAACATCGATTACCTGCGAGCCTATTTGGAAGGAAAACAGACCGCGCTCTCCGGTCAAAGTGGTGTTGGAAAGAGCAGTCTGCTCAATGCCGTGCAGCCCGGGTTGGGCCTCGCTGTGTCCGAAGTCAGCAAGGACAATCATAAGGGACGTCACACCACCACCACGTCGCGGTTGATCCCGGTGCCCGGTGATATGGAGGGCGCCGTGTTCGACACGCCGGGGATTCGGCAGTTTCAGCTCTGGGATATCACCGCAGAGGAAGTCGCCGGGCTGATGCCGGACCTTCGCCCCTACGTAAGCTCGTGCCGCTACTCCAACTGTCTCCATCTCGAAGAAGATGATTGCGGCGTCAAAAACGCGGTGGCCGACGGACGAATCGACGCTCGCCGGTACGACTCGTATTGCCATTTGCTCGAAAACGACCTCCTGCAAGCCAAACTGTGATTCCGAGGCCCGATGGCAAGCTTTAGCGAATGTCCCGATAGCAGGGACTCGCATCTCTAGTTCTGCTGCGTAGATGGATTTGCGTCGATGTAGGGAAAGAAATCGATGGATCGTTTCTCCTGCGGTGATGGATCATGCGTCTTAGGCTGCGATTGCGTTTTGCCCTTATGGCCCTTGCCGGCTGCGGATTCACGTCCGGTTGCGCTTTCAAGAACTCCAGTCGCCATTCGGCACTCGTCGTTTCACCGTCGTATCCCGCCTCGAACGGTGGAAATCCCTCGCAAGCCCATTGGATGAGCGGAGAACATCCCACGACGTTTCCTGCGCCTGGGTTGGTCAATCACGCGACGTCGACTCTGTCACGCGGGATGCGGACCATTCCGTCGGCAACGGGTGCGTTGATCGACGACGACCAACTGATCGCATGTTGGGATGAGTTCGAGGATCCTCGGCTTCGCTGGGTGATGGAACTCGCGTTGCAGCAAAACAGCGACGCTGCGCCCATCGAACGGCGGCTCCTCGACGCGGGCTACCCCGCTCCACCCTCGGATGACGCCGACGCAATCGGCACCCGCCGGGCGCTCCTGATCCAACTTGCGCGATCCATTGCCGACGCGAGGTACTGGTTGCACGAAACGGAGATGATCGAGCGTCAATTGAAAATGACGAACGGCCACCTCAAACTCGCCGAGAAGCGGTTTGCGGGAGCCGGCGACGAAGAGGTCGCGAGCCTCCGAAAGGCAAAGGCACGACTGACCAAGCTCAGAAATCGTTTCGTGAGCGAACGGAACCGAACGTTAGGAGTTACCGAAACGCTTATCGGTCGACCACTCACCGAAGCCCTTCGAGTCGCGTTGGGTGACCAACCAAGTTTCCGACTGATCCGAGTGAAGCAGGAGATCCCCGCAAACGAACTGCGCAATCGATGTGACGTTCAAGTCGCAGAGAAAACGCTACGCAATTCCGCAAACCGCACCGACATCCCCGAAGCTCGATGGATGTCAGCGCTCGCATTGCGGGGTGCGATTCAGCCATCCCAACGGGAAACGGGACCGACACCGATTGACCCCATGGCGATCCAACTCGGGGAATTGGGCGAACTCGAACTGTCGATGCCCGATGGTCGCGTCGCATCGCAATCCAGACTCGCACAGGCGATGACGAACTACTCGATGACCGTTCACACGGCATCGGATCGAGCCCGTCAGCTACTGACATCCTATGTGGAGCTCCGCGCGGAGGTGGATGCGTTGTCGGATGCGCGCAACAAATTGGACGACCGGCTCAATGATCTGGCTGAGACTTATGAGTTGGGGCGCGGCGACGTCGAGGAACTGTTGCAATTGCAGAGCGATGCCGTCGATGCGGAACGCGAACTACATGTTGCGGAACAGAAACTTGCCCAAATCGCGATCGATCTCTTCGTCGCAATCGGTGGTCCCTGCCGCTGGGAGACTCGGCGTCTGATGGGATACTAGTAGCTGTCCTTAAACGGTTAGCAACGGGAACGCTAGTCGGCGGTAGCCGTCGGTTCCCGCAAAAGACCGCGGCTAGCGTATTGGGGTTGCGACACCCACGGGACAGTAGCCTCGGGTCGCAACCTGAGAGCGAGACTAACGCCTTACTACGCCTGTTTCGCCTTCGCCACGACTTGGCTTGACTCGTTTTAAACGCATTCGCAAATTCAGCATCTCGACCAACATTGAGAACACCATCGCGAAGTACGCGTAACCCTTGCTGATGGGTGTTCCCACGGCCTCGCTCACCAAGATCACGCTGATCAACATGAGGAACGAGAGGGCCAGCATCTTGACCGTCGGGTGAGCCTGGACGAAGTCGCTGATTTGATTTGCGAAGGCGATCATGACGCCGACACTGATGACGACGGCGGCCACCATGATCGGCACCTGTTCGGCCATCCCCACCGCCGTGATGACGGAGTCGAGCGAGAAGATGATGTCCATGAACGCGATTCGAAAGAGGACACCGCCCACTGAAATCGAGGACCTGGTCTTGGGCGTGACGGGATCGATACCGTCTTCACCGCCCCCCTCGTCACCGGGAAGGTTCCCGATCTCCGCCTCTTCGTGGGCGCCTTCGATTTTGTGATGGATTTCGCGGACCGCCGTCCACAGCAGAAAGAGGCCACCACCGAGCAGGATCAGGTCTTTCCAGCTCACCTCGTTCGCTTCTTCGTGTTCATGGAAATAGTCGGCGATTGACTCCGTCGGCGCAAAGTCCGCGAGGTGGAAAATCGGATCGACAAGCTGCATCATGAAGCCGATGCCCATGAGCAGCAGGATTCGCATTCCCATCGCCAGGAACAATCCAAATCGTCGCGCAAACGAACGCTTTTCTTCCGGTAGTCTTCCCGTGATGATCGCAATGAAGACGATGTTATCGATGCCGAGCACGATCTCCATCAACGTCAACGCGAGGAGAGCCATCATCGCGTCGGTTGAAAACAGTGATTGCTCTGCCAGGCAGGTGACTGGAAAACTAAACATGGTTCCTTCGCCTCGTAAAGCACTTTCAGGGTTTCATCCACGGCGAAGCCAGCCCGACGATCCCCATCAAAAGCAGCAGCCCCAAGGTGATGCGGCGTAGACGCTCGCGACCAAGCCAGTTGCCGAATTTAAGGCCCAACCAAGTCGCCAACAATAGCGACGGAATCGAAAGGGCCGCCATGATCGCCGAATCAAAGATGCGACTGCCAAACGAAAAATACAGGCACAGAAACGCGGGAATCAGGCTGATCGTGTACATGCCAAACAGAAATCCGCGAATTCGTCGAGTGTCCCAATCGAGCGCCGTGACCCAGAAAACCATCGCAGGTCCACCCATACCGACGAGGCCTTGAAGAAAGCCGGACACGGGGAAAGCCAGCATCGCCCAACCGGGATGGAGTTTTGCTCGAGGTGACGGTTGGTAAACGATGGTCGCGATGGTAACCGCGAGCACCACACCACCCACGAACTGGCGGATCCGCATGACGGGAAAGTTCTGTTCGACCCAAATCAGAACCAAGACTCCGATCGGGAGGAATGAAACACGTCCGAGTCCAGGCCAGACCAGCCTTTTGGGTTCGATCGAATCACGAAGTGAGTAGACCCCGAATAGGTTTTGCGGAACCGTTGCGATCAACAGTGCCATCGAGGCTTCAGGAATGGGGTATCCCATCCAGAGCATGGTCGGAATGATCAGCATGCCGGCGGCGAAACCCGCCGCCGCTTGCACGAAAATCCCCAGCGACAAGATCGTAGCGACGGCGATCCACGGGACGAGTTCGGGCAAGGATCGGCCTCAGGGAGAATCTGCCGCGTCAGTGCCCGGAGCCTCCGCGACGGACGCCTCAGGCAACGACCCGGATTCGTGCTCTTTTAGAAGTCGATCCAAGATCCCGTTGACAAACTTGGGGCTGTTCCTGTCCCCGTATCGCTTGATCAAAACCACCGCCTCATTCACGGCGACTCTTCCCGGCGTTTCGCCGAAGAGGATCTCGAATCCGGCCATTCGCATCACGTTTCGGTCGGTGACGGCCATTCGCTGCAAGGTCCAACCCTTTGCCAGTCGACCGAGGTGCGCGTCGACCTTGTCTTGGTGCCGGAGCGTCTCACACAGCAATTCCTCAGCGAACGATGTCAGCGCTTTGCGCCCCTGAAGCCGCGAACGAATGAACTTTCGCATCGCGGTTTCCTCCCGAGGTCCGTTGATATCGGCCTCGTAGAGGAGTTGAAGAACGATTTCCCGCGCACGGCGTCGGTTGGACATTCGGAGCCACATTCAAAGGAAGCAAGGGCCGAACTCTCTGGCATACCGAGTCGACGTTCGGCGGGATTGTAGGCACCAGAGCCGAAAGCGCCGATTGGACATGCGAAGGCCGAACCCATCCAGTGAAAAAGTCCTCATTGACTACAGGTTGACGAACGCTCCGACCGACCGATAATACGCGTCGGTCGGGAATTCCCGACCAACCGATGGGGGATTAGCTCAGTTGGGAGAGCGCTACAATGGCATTGTAGAGGTCATCGGTTCAAGTCCGTTATCCTCCACCTTCTTCACCTGGGGAAACGCCCACTCACGCGTTTCTCGTGGTCTTTAGCCGACCTGGAAGTGCTTTCCTCTTGGGAAAGCCTCGGTCAGAACGAGCTAATCAGTCGTTCGTCTGGCCAATACGAAGGAATGTCGTTGAAATCGACTCTGCCCACGCCGCGTGCGGGGCCGATCCGGTGGCTGTCAATCGGAAGCCAGCCACAAAGCCGATTGCATCGCCAAGACGTCCCTCGCTTGTCGCACTTCGACGAATTTGCTTCCACCCGCTGGGAAACGGCAGGCTCCGTCAACTTGCCGATCGACCTTTCGCTTGTGCGTCGATCGTTGGGTCCTCGTGATTGACAGCGTGAGCGATCTCGACTGTATCGATTACGCAAACGCTTGAGTTAGGTCATGATCGCGTCGGTGGCTCTGCCGCTGCCTTGGCATACTTGGTCGGCATGAGACTTCCATGGGCCTTCGAAAAGACTCGATGCGTGGGCGGATCCGCACGCCCGTGCAAATGAGCACAGTCTGAGACCGAATCTCGCGGTCGAATCCGCTCAGTCTCGCTTGGCACTCCACGTGCATGTTCTTCATCGTCTGCCTCGTGCGTCGAAGCCTCTCGAGTTGCGACAGCTTGTTTGGGCCTCCCTCCCGATTCACGAGACTGGCGTCCGCTGGATAGAACCGTCTACTCAAGATCGAGAGCGAAACGTGAAGCAATTCAACAACATCCTCGTCGTTGTCAACACCAAGGAACCTCATCCGGCGGTATCGCGAGCCTCCGAGTTGGCGATTGAAAACAACGCTCGATTGACACTGATCGATGTGATCAAACCGTTACCACAATCGATCGCAACGTTGACCGACGTCGCGACTCCCGAAGAGCTGGAAAGACTGATTGTCGAGGATCGGCGTCGCCAGTTGCTCGACATTGCAGCGGAGGTTTCGGGCACCGCAATTCCTTTCGAGGTTCACGTCGCGGTGGGGGACCCGGCAACGGAGATCACTCGCCGAGTCATCCATTCCGAACACGATTTAGTCGTGAAGATTGCAGACGGCTTCACAGGACCTGGGCGACTTTTTGGAAGCGTCGCGAAATCATTGATGCGGCTATGTCCCTGCCCCGTATGGTTACTGAAACCGGAGATACACGGTGAGTTCGACCAGGTCCTTGCCGCGATCGACGTGGAGTCTGGCGACGAGGCGCATCATCGACTTAACCAGCAAACCTTGGAGTTGGGCTATGCGATCGTTCGACGGGACAAAGCACAATTTCACATCGTGTCGGCTTGGGAACTCTGGATGGAAAACTCGATGCGTCGTCACGCCGGTGACAAAGCCGTGGACGCGATGCTCAAAAAACGCGAAGCCAAGGCGCATCTCGCTCTCAATGAACTCCTTCGAACAACACGTGTTGATGCCGAAGACGTCCACGTACACCTTCGCCATGCTCCACCGGCGGAAGCCATTCGCTCGGTGGCGGATGAAGTCGAAGCGGATTTGTTGGTGATGGGAACCGTTTGCCGAACCGGCATCGCTGCCTTTCTGATCGGCAACACCGCCGAGACCGTAATCCGCGACGCTTCTTGTTCCCTTTTGACGCTGAAACCCGAAGGCTTTGTCTCACCGGTCGAAGGTTCCGTTCCTCCACAGCGGGAAGTCGATCTTCCACTGCCGCTCGTTTAGTGCATCGTCTGCACAAGTATTGGCGAAACGCCGGTTTACGAACATGATCCATTCCGCCCCTCAGGCTCGTGTCTTCGGTTGCGGAGTCTCACATCCAGCTGGGCAACAGAAAACGAGTCGCCAGTTCTCGCCTAACCCCAAACACACTCGTGCTTTGTCTTCAGCTCCCTCACACTTCGAGTTCTCCGATGCAAGAAACCCTTGACGATACCCTGCAACAACTTCACGAACAGATCCGTGACCTCGGCCAGCTTAATGAATCGGAGCGGGAGCAATTGCGAGAAGCGGTCGGTGAACTTCAGCAGAGCCTCGACCGGTTCGACGTCAAATCGTCGGACCTCGCCAAACGGATTCACAGCACCACGTCACAGTTTTCCGAGCAATACCCAGGATTAGTCCAAGCAGCTGGCCAAGTCGCCGACCTTCTCTCGCAAATGGGGATCTGATCGAGCGGTAGGGAGACGGTTTTGCCGACCGATCCATCGGTCCCTTGCACCACAAATATCATTCCGCCCGCGTGCGATTGGCCCCATCTTCCCCGAGCTTTGGGGAGTAGCCATGCTCAGGCGATTCGCGAGTCTTACTCCGGCTTTTCATCAAGAATTCTCGCGTGAGACCATCGATATTCACTTTCGGCGATTGGTTGGCAGCCACATCGCGCATCCCATGAGGCAGATCGCGAGCCCGTGTCCTAAGACGACGCCGACGATCAAAACCATTTGAAAGCCTGGTAAAGTTCTTGCCAGGTGGATCGACACTGGCCCAGAAAACAGAAACAACACGACGCTAACGATTTCAAGACTGGGAATGAGATTTCCCTCGAAATGCGAATGACAGATTTTCGACGTTCGCGACCTCACCATGCCACGTGCCTGACGAGAAACTGAGTTCGCGAAATTTCCATGTTGCTCGTTCATTTCGTCGATCGCTATAGATAAGCGGACTTAGGTGGCCCACAGGAATGAAGACCCTACCTCCAAGAACCGGCGAGACAGACCTGACTGATGACGAGCTTCTGCTGCTCGACATGCTTTTCGATCGTAATGCCCGCGGAGATCAACTGTCATCGGCCGTCTATGAACTCCACATGAATTGCGGGTACAACCACTCTCTCGATGATGACCAACTATTGGAGACATTGAGCTCGCTGCGGTCGCGGAACGTGCTTCGGCTCATTGGCAATACATCGACCACGGAAACACCGGTTTACTCATTGACGGAATCCGGTGGAGGACTGTGGGAACAGGAACGCCGGCCTGACTGGAGAGCTTTCGTCACCACGTTGCAGAGGGAACTCGGCGTCTTTGCTTCGGGTTCAATCATTGCATACTGCGTGGACGAGCAAGTCGGGCGACGTTGTCTTGGGGCGATGTTTTCTTCGGGAATGATCACTCCTGCCGGGCCCATTCGAACGCGACGATTCGAAAATCGGAGGGGCCTGCCATGGAAGATGTTTCCCAAACTGGTCGCCCTTCGCTGTAAAACGTTAGACGATATCCGTCACGGGCCGAAACCAGTCGAATGGGATGTCTTTGAATCATCGCGATGCTGGTGGCGCTCGGTCGACGAACTGCTAACGCTCGATAAGGCCCCGGCTGCTGATTCCTCCGAGTCGACGGCATCCGGAGGGACAACGTGACGACTCCATTCCTGGAACTGATGGTCCTCTTATTCCCGCCGTGGTTTGCTTCCTCCGCGATACCGGAGCAAGCCTACGACTCCAGGATTTCGTTGCACGGTCGCGATCCCTTGGCAGGAAGTGGGCTGTGCGGGCCACTCATGGCCGTTCGCGTGCCGGCGGATGTTCACGGCGTGACGTTGCCGAACGACTGGACATTCGACACGATCGAAATTCTTCGCGATTTTCCGAACCTCAGGTATGTGAGATGTGAACGTATACTCTCAGCAAGAGAATTCCTTGGCCTGGCCGAAATGACTCCGTTCTACACACAAATTCTTTGCGACGTCCGGTGTTTGGATGGGCGGGTTCGATTCGGTACCAACTCGATGAACGACGTTTGGTTCGAGGATCGAAATGGTGACGGTGTGCTTACAAGTTCCGATTCGTTGAGCCAAGCACCTCGTCTATAAATCCAGGACTCAGACGTGGTCAGTCATCTCTCACGGACAAGTGGGAATTGGCAACGATATCCTTACGTATCGTTTCGGAACCTATTGCTCTCGAAAACTTGACAGCGAATGCATCTCAAGCAATCGCGCGGATACAATCGAAAGGGTGATGATCGACCAAGCCCTACGCGATGCTTAGTCTGCCGTCGAATGTAGAACCGATCGGCGGAGCTTGATCATCGTGCGAAAGAGATGCTTCAAAGGGGGAAGAAACGGGTGCCGCGCGTCTTCATTAGCTATAGCCACGACACTCCGCAGCATAGCGCACGGGTGCTTGCATTCGCGCAAACGCTCCGAAACGACGGAATCGATGTCGAGCTTGACCAGTTCCATCGGGAAACGATTCTTGATTGGCCGAGGTGGTGCAGCGAACAGATCAGTCGCGAGCATTCGGACTTTATCATTTGCGTCAGCACGGCCGAATACAATCGCCGAATCGAAGGAAAGGTGCCGGCAGAGCGGGGGAAAGGGGTTCATTGGGAAGGAACGCTTCTCGATGACGAGATGTACGATCTCAAGGGCAACCGAAGGGTGATACCCGTCGTTCTCGACGACGAACCTGAGACTTCCATTCCGAGGTTCCTGCGGGGATGGACGTTTTGCCGAATCAGGGAATTCGACTTGGAAGACGATGAATACGAGAAGCTCATTCGTATCATCACTTCGCAGCGTCGGATTACAAAAGCTCCGATCGGTTCGATCCCCGATCTGCCTCCCGAGTTGCAGGAAAAAGTCGAAGAAACGCGGTCCACCGAAGACTCGGACGTGTTGATTGCAAGGCCCGCAGTACCGAAAACACGCTCGATTCCATTTGTGGGATTTGCTTTCTTTCTCGTTGCGCTCTTCTGTTTGTCGTACTTCGTAAACGTGTGGCTCGAGCGAGATCCTCTCGCGGAGGATTTTGAACAATACGCTGCACTTGTCGAGTCATTCGATCCGACGACGGCGGGCAGGATCAACGAGCCGACAGTGGAGTTTCAAAGCTTGTTTCACTCAGACGCAGTGGAGGGCGATCGCGAACTTGCAACGAAGATGCTGGACTTGCTCGAACCCAAACTGGAGGAAGTAAACACACTGCCTCGCATCAACGAGGGGTGCGAAGATCAAGTGAATCAGTTGATTGCGTGTATTCAATCCGTCACCCCGGAGATCATTGATGAATCAGAATCGATTCGGAATTTCCGGAAGCACCTCCCCGCTTTCGTTGCGTCGCGGAAACTGGACCAAACCGAGCTCCGGAACAAACTTGCCAACGAAGCTGCGAATGAGGTTCAAGTTTCAGACAATCTCGAAACAGGTGAGTCGATCCATTCGACCACGGTTCATTTTAAGGCCGCCAATGAAAGACCACCGAGAATCTTTGGGTTCGCCTGGCGAGACAAAGGAAACGGTCAAGACAAGTTCTACGTGGTCTGTATTAAACCAAAGGCAACAGTAGTCACGGACCTCTACACGCTTCAACGCGAACTTGCTGTCGTGGGCGATCAACGGGCGTCTCAGGATGCCGGGGACGACTACGAAGTGCTTCTAGTAAGACATAAGGGGTCGAGTTCGGATCATGCAGATGTTATAGTCCGCCGCAACATCGACTGCCCCCAGATGAGTTCCCTCGAACTGAACATGACGCGGCAGGGCGAGTTTTCACTCCGATTTCGTTGCGACAAGAGTTCGCCAGCGACCGAGGTGTTCGCCCGCGTTCTCGATCCTGAAGCCTTTCACCCGACAGACGTACTGCTCTTCAAGGAAAACCTGCCACAGATTGATACGATTGAATGGGGAGTCCGTGGAAAGACAGAATCGAAGCTTGCGTTGCCTGCTGAAACGTTTGATTACGTTAGTCAGGACGACCCTCGGTTTGTTGAAGCCCAATGGCGTAAGTCGATAAACGAGCAAAGCGACGAGAAGCGAAAGACGCTCAGGTCGATACTTCAAAACCAGGGGATGCGTGATCTTCGGTATGGCGTGCTAGCACTGAACGACTTCGTCGAACTCGCGGGCAATGACACAACGGAATTGGGGGCCATTGAAGTCTATCTGGAGTCTCTGCACCGCGGGCGAAGTGAGCTGCCCCAATCGCTTGGAGCCTTGGCAGACTACGAACAAAGTAGGCTGCTTGAATATCTGGATTCTGGCCCGAACAGAACCACCTTAGCGCTTACTCCGGAATCAGATCTCAAACGTCTTGAGACTCGTCTTGCATGCCAGTCGGAGCATTCCGCTCGTTGGTTTGAAACAAAAGCACAGATCTTTCTGTCGCGTTGGGCGAACGGTCATCCGGTCGACTCGCTGATCGAGGAACACGCGCAGCTAATCGACGAAGCCATCGGCTTGGACGGTAAAAATCGCCCTTACATCTCGGCATCGGACCTAAAGATCCTAATCGAGGATTATGTCTCCGCTTGCATGAGTCGTCGCGACCAAGAGAGGATCCAAGCGGCGAAGGAAAACGTTTTGCGATGGCAGAGTGAACTTAGGAAGTCTAGCAATGAGTCGGTAAGAGTGTGCGGGCGACTGTTAACGATCCAAATCGCCAAGTTAAACCTCATCGATGGAGCTCCATCCCCCGAATCAAATCGGCTCCGTCAACTTGCAGAGTCGTTGGAGCAGGCGAAACTGGAGCACTGCGATTGGGCTGAGTTGTGTGCACTACGAGGTCTCGTTTCCTCAGGGGAAGTAGCCTCGGGGCACTATCGACAGGGGACGATCTCGAGTTGGTGGAACGCGGCACCGAAACACAGCCTACTCGATCTGCACTTGGGACGATTGGTTCCGGGCTTGAAGTTGCATCTAGCCAAAGGGACCCTTCACTACTTCGATCGAGTCCGGCTTGAGAAATCCGCCATTCTTAACATGTACCTTCACAACTGGCTGAACGAGCGGTATCCATCGGAAACGTTCGAGCAATCCTTGCAAGTGAGCCTCAACTTCTATCGTGCGCTACTGCCCATGGACGAATCACCGTCAATGGTTGCAAACCTCGATCAGATGATGGAACTTGCGAAAGATCTTGACCTGACTATCTCTCACGCGGCGTTCACGACGTTCCAAGACTCGACGGTACTTGGCGGCGGTTTTCGTGAAACTGCCCGCAAGTTTTCTGAATTCGACACCAAGGGGCATTTGCCGTTTCATGATGCCGCAGTTCTTCGTCTGCAGTTCCTGTTATTCGCGATATGTCATCGTGCGGCATTTCAGGAAGTTTCTTCTTCGGAGGACTCGATTTGGACTCGGGAATTGAAAGAGGAATTCGGTTCGACCAAGGTCCGTCAGGGGCTCTTTGAGGGCATGGGGCAAATCCTGAAACTCTTTGCGGTAGATGCCGAGTCATCAAAGACCAAGTATTGGAGTTCAGCGACCGCACTTTTCAGTGGCGAAAAGCGATTCGGCAGTCCAGAATGGAAGACCGTGATGGCGCGGAAGGACGACCTCATAGAAGAGGATTCGAAAAAGAACTACGAGTACGGCTCAGCCCTGTTCTACGGCATGAGATGCTTCCAAAAGGCTTGCGAAGGCGGAAAAAAGAGGGATCTCTATCTGGAACGCTCGAAGGGTTTCCTCGAGCACTGTCAAAACGTACCTGGGAACGACTTCTATATCCTGATTCGTAGCGTCGCCGAGAAAGCGCTCGCTCGTATCAGGGAAGTGCAAGGCACAAATCGCTCGGAGTAAATCATGCGGTATCGAATCGTGATCGCAATCCTCCTGGTTTTCTTCCTGTGTGTCGGCGTTGAGAAAGCGACAGCACAGGGGACGGACAACACCGATCTGGACTTCTGTCGATTGGTGCCTGCGTCCGTGGATACGTTTGGCTACGCCAACGACTTTGGATTGGTGTTCGAAAACCTCAGGGAATCGAGCCTTGGTAAGACGTTTCAGCACCCGAAGGCGAAAACCATACGCGATGGTGCCTTGACGATCATCGACGGAAGACTTAGCGGGATCGGAACGGATTGGGAAACCCTCTCGCCTATCGACATTCGACGAGGCTGCGTGGCAACGAAATGGAACCCCAACCGACTCAAGCCCGATCGAGTCGTGCTTTTCGAGTCGTCGTCCATTGACGAGGCGAGTGAGGCTGCCAAGAAACTTAGACAACGCCAAGCCAGTTTGACGGTGTGGCAGCGTGGTAAGCTGGTTTGCTACAGCACCGAGCCTTCTCTCGCCGAGTATGCGGAACGTGAACTCGAGAGTGTTCGGCCAAATGACAGCTTGCTTTTCGCGTCCGATTTCTCAGAATTCCGCAGCCTATTGAAAGACAGTCAGGGGCACGGGGATCGGCTCTTTCTTTGGGCATCCGAGCCGATGGCCTGGATCACTCGCGCACTCGGAGTAGTCGCACGCGGAATCAGCGTCAATGTCGAGCCTTTGCGTTCAGAGGCTGAGAACATTGATCGGAGTGATGTTCAGTCGATCGGCGGCTACATCGACACGGGGGACATGTCCTTTGAGTTGATGCTGAAGGCTGATCCGCAACCAAAAGGGCTCCTGTCACTGATCGGCGACTCTTCGCTTCGAGAGCGGCCCCCATTTTTTGATGAAATCATGGGTTCGAATATGCAGATCTCTGCGTCTTGGGACCCCACGTCGTGGACCGTCCTGATGGAGATTTTTGACAAGAATAAGCAAGCGCTCGTTACCAGCGAACGAAAGACCGTCTTGCAGCAGCTGCTGAATGAGTGCGGCCAAGTCAATGCGTGTATCTTCACCTTCAAGGAGCATAACGAAGCGATGATTGTGGCTGCGGATTTAAGCCGTGAGAGATACACCGCCGATCTTCTCAAAGACTATTCTCCGTCAATCCTTCCTCTCAGAGGAAGTCCGCATGAATACTCGAAGGCCGAATACCCAGAATTGAATGGGGCCGCATTAGACTTCCTCGTGTGGAGTCCAGAAACACTGGTTCAGGAGGTGAATCAATTCCATCTGACCGTCTTTCGAGAACGACTGTTCTTTTCAGAGAGTTGGATCCACTTAAGTAATTATCTTAGCGAAATCATCAAGCGCGACGAGGAATCAGCGCCCGATGGAATGGCGATCCGGAGCTCTCGTTGGGGAAAAGATGAGGACTTCATCCTGGTCGCCCAAGGTGAAATGGACATTCCAAGTGTGTTCGAGTTTTTGACGGTTCGAAATTTTCCTGCGTTTGACTCATTGAGCCCCGCTGCGCGCGAAGCGGGTTTGAATCAGGGCGAATTCGAGTTTTTGAGAATTACCGATTCAGCAAACTTTATTCTCCGCGGCCAACTGAATGCCGACGAAGGGTGATCGCATGAGATGTTTCGCTCGACTACTATCGCTAACCTGTCTTCTGCTCGCTCCACTCGCGCTGGGGCAGGAAGTTGCAACAGAGGCTCACTCGGAAGAATCCGAGAGTATCGCGAGAGCAAGGTCGGAAGTCTCGAAATGGATCAGATTGGTTCAGCAATCGGAGTCAGATGAGAACGCGAAGGTTGATGAGTGTTTGCGGAAGCTCGCATACTGGGTACGCACGGCAACCTCAAAGGTTGACATTGGAGACTTGAAACAAACGCTGACGGACTGCCGCGAAGCGATCGAGCCTCCGCTGACGGACACTCAATCAGATCGCTTTAAGCTCTGGCGCAGCGTGACTCGTTTGCGACGCTTGATGTTGGATCAGGAACGGGGCCCGGGAGCTTTGGCCGCCGCGCGCGACGAGTTGCTGCGAGCCCTTGAGACACATCGCTCGGGGCTTCCACTCGATCTTGCCAAAGTCTCTGCCGCATACACGCACCTGAAAGAACGCGGCCTCGAAGAACAACTTTGCAAATCCATCAGTCACGTTGCTGACAAGCCTAACTTGTCGATCCGTGTTCACTCAAACCTGTTTGATCGATCTGTCGTGAGACGGATTGATGAGCCGGCGTCTGTACAATCGCAGCTCGATGGAATTGCACTCTCGGGGTGCGGGCGTGCGTTGGGTACTGTCAAGCTGCGTTTGCAGCCTTGCGATACATTTGCGAAGTTCGGACTCATCGCCGACACGAATGTTGCTGTGAAAACGCGTTCGTCGCGGGGTCCCGCGACCGTGTTTAGCGACTCCTGCACCAGCCTGGTTGCGACTCGGCCGTTACGTTTGGACGAAAACGGCCTTTCGTTTCTTGGGCCCACCGCCGTGACGGCCCGTGCAAATGTGACCCCCATCCGCGTCGAGACGAAGCGGAAGTTAGGCTCGAGACTCGTTTCGCGGATCGCTTACCGAAAGGCCAACGAACTGGGGCCCGCGTCACGCCAGCTCGCGGTACGAGAAAGTCGGAAAAGAATTGTCCCCCAATTTGAAACCGAGTCGGCCACGAGGTTGTCCACGTTCAACCAGCGCTACACCACTGCCATGAAAACGGTGGAAGCGCTCCGCGCTTTGCCTGAATCGTTGCGATTCCACACCGCGACGGACGCACTGTGTATTCAGGCGCGTTATGACGGCGGCCTGGGAGTTTCGACCGATCGATGCCCGATCATTTCTGAATCCAATGAC
>JBCBOT010000137.1:0-19165 GCA_039821165.1 Planctomycetota bacterium
CACGAATGTCAACGGAAGGCTGGGCACGAAAGCTGTTAACTTGGCGGGATATTCAGGCTTTTCTTGGATTGAATTTGGCCTATTTACCCCGGTATCCGGAAACCGCTCTGATTCGGTGCTTCCACTGTGCTCAGTTCGAGGCAAACTATTGCGACAGCCGGTTTCCCAACCGCGAAAACGGATCCCGCCAAGGCCACCTCGAACGCAAAAAGAGTTATGAGAGTCGTCACAACGCTTTGCCTCGTCCTCTCCGCCACGTTTCTTTCGGCTGCTGAACCGAAGGCCACTTCCAAGTCGAGCGAAGAGGTCGCGGCGGGTCATAGTTATCACGGAGAAGCGTTCAACGAAGGCCCGCGGCAGGCGGCGGAGTTGATCCCGGGAATGGCCGAGATTCAGTTCCCCACCTCGGCCAAGGACGAAACGGCTCAGGCGTTTGTCGAGCAAGGCATCTCCCAGCTACATGGTTTCTGGTACCTCGAAGCTGAGCGGTCGTTTCGCCAGGCTGCCAAGATCGAGCCGGACCTTGCAATCGCGTACTGGGGCATGGCGCTCGCCAACACGAACAACGGTGAGCGGGCCCGTGGCTTGATCGATGAAGCCATGGAGCGTCGGAAAGGTGAGACGACAAAACGCGAGCGGCTTTACATCGAAGCGCTCGACCGATTTCTTCCCAAGCCCAAAAAAGAAGACGAGGGCGAAGAGGAAAAGGAAGAAGACGAAGAAGCCAAAAAGAAACGACGCGAAGCGGAGCGGGACGCCAAGAAGAGTCGCGCTGAACGTTACCTTGCCGACTTGGAAAAGATCATCCACGAGTTCCCCGACGACATCGAAGCCCGGGCTCTCATCGGATTGCAGCTTTGGCTTTCGGAGCGTGACGGGGTCAAGGTCGGCAGTCGTTACGCGGTGAGCGCGCTACTGGGCGAGGTGTTCAACGCCCAACCGATGCACCCGGCACACCACTTTCGAATTCACCTTTGGGATCACGCGCGACCCGAGAACGCTCTCGAGTCCGCTGCGTTGTGTGGGCCCTCCAGCCCTGGGATCGCGCACATGTGGCACATGCCCGGTCACATCTATTCACGTTTGAAACGCTACGACGATGCTGCTTGGCAACAAGAGGCTTCCGCGAGGGTCGATCATGCTCACATGTCTCGGGCGAGACTCTTGCCGGACCAGATTCACAATTACGCGCACAACAACGAATGGCTGACTCGCAATCTGCTCTTCGTCGGACGCGTCGAAGAAGCCCTCGATCAAGCTCGTAACCTCGTTTCACTCCCGCGACACCCCAAATACAACTCGCTCGAAAAACGTGGAAGCTATCGCTATGGTCGGATGCGTTTGCTGCAAACGTTCAGTCAGTACATGTTGTGGGAGGAACTGATCGCGGAAGCCGAGGGGGCTTCGTTGCCGATGACGGACATCGAAACCGAACAAGAAGAATTGCTCAGTTGGCTCGCGGTCGCTCACTTCAAAACAGACCAAACAAAGCTGGGAGCCGAGAAGCTGCGAGAACTTCGCCGACGCCTCCTGGCACTCCGCGAACAACTTCTCGATCTGGCGGAGAACGCCGCGTCGGAGTCTCCCGAAGACTCAGATGCTTCGGAGGACTCGGACTCGGATGAAAACGAAGCGGACGAGGATGAAGACGACGACGCGCCTTCCCGCGACGAAATCAAACGACACATCACGAGGCTTCGTCAAGTCATCGCACGTGCTGCTGCCGCCGCAACGTCTCAGCGCAAAGACAAAAAGGCGTTTCAGAAGGTCGTGGACCGTGCACGACTCGACCGTGTTCTCAAAGCACAATGGCTCGCCGATGCGGGGGATCTCGATGGTGCGATCAAAGAAGCGAGTGAAGCCGTCAAAGATGGAAAGAGCCAGGTCTTACCCAAGGCGATGCTGACGCATTTGCTTTGGGAAAAAGGTGAGAAGGACAAGGCGAAGAAGGAATTCAAAGAGCTTCAGACCTTGGCCGGGGCTGCCGACATGGAGACGCCGGTGCTCGCAAGACTGCAACCTGTCGCCGACTCGCTCGAAATCGAAGGTGATTGGCGGACCCCGGCGGAACCCGCAGACGATCTCGGGGACCGACCCGTGCTGGACACGCTCGGACCTTTCCGTTGGCAATCCTACGACGCCGAACCCTTTGTCATTCACAACGTCGATGGCGAAAAAATCGCTGACACCGAGTTCGAAGGGAAGCCGCGTTTGGTGATCTTTTACCTCGGGTTCGGGTGCTTGCACTGTGTCGAGCAATTGCATGAGTTTTCGCCCATGCTCGAGGAGTACCAAAAAGCCGGCATCGATGTTTTGGCGGTGAGCACCGAGTCGGTGAAGCAGCTGGGGCAAGCGATCGATAACTTCGAAAAAGAGATGAACATCCCGCTGTATTCGGACGAGGGCGGCGAAACATTCAAGAAGTATCGTTGCTGGGACGACTTTGAGGACCAACCTCTGCATGGCACGTTCCTGATCGACGCCAAAGGACGTGTCCGTTGGCAGGACATCAGTTACGAGCCGTTTATGGAGCCCGAGTTCCTGCTCGAAGAGTCGAAGCGGTTGCTCGAACTCGATTTCTAAGACAGATCGGCTCCATCGATGATCCACCGACTCATCGTCGAGTCGGTGGTTACTTTGGAGTATGGATCATTCGATCCAGGTCAGGTCTTTCCAAGGTTCCGTGTCATTCGCTTGCTTCTCGCCCGGGCGGCTGCGACCGCCAAGAACGATCTCGGTGATTTGAGTTTCGAGACGAGTGGCGATGTCAGGGTGTTCCTTGAGGATATTGGTGGTTTCACCGGGGTCTGTCTCGAGATTGTACAGTTCCCGAGAAAAATTGCCGTGCGGCATGACGAGCTTCCAGTTGTCGAACGTGATCGAGAATCGTCCTTTGACGCCGTGATTGATTAGCGGGGTGCGTTGGTAGTTCGAAACCGGGTTGCGTAACACCGTTGCGAAACTCTGGCTGTCGACACCCTGATCGTCCTCGAGCTCGGATCCGGCGAGCTGCGCGAGCGTCGCCAGTAGATCGACTTGACCGATAGGCCGCGACCAACGACTCCCCGGATTCGCAATGCCCGCGGGCCAGCGCACAAAGAACGGTACTCGGTGTCCGCCTTCGTACACGGAGCGTTTGCCTTCGCGGTATTCGTAGTTGCTTCGGTGACCGTGAGTTTCGATACGCTGTTTCCATGATTTCTCCGGCCCGTTGTCACTCGTGTAAACGATCAGCGTGTTCTCGTCTAAACCAGCAGAATCAAGGAACTCAAGGATTCTTCCGACGTGATGATCCGTCTCGATGACGAATTCGCCATAGGCGCCACACTCGCCTTTGCCATGAAACTCTGGCAAAGGGCAAACCGGGTAGTGCGGTGACGTGAGCGGCAAATAGAGGAAAAACGGATCGCTCTTTCGACTTCCGATGTGGTGACTCCGCATCCAGTCGATGGCTTTGTCGGTAAACCGCGTCAGGCATTCGTTGTCGACAAAGTCGGGTGCGACCTCCATCCCGTTTTGCCCCAGTCGTTTCTTGGTCTCCGCGGGCGTCTCCTCATACGGTGGCATGATTCGATAGTCGACGTGACGCTCGTTCGGTTTCTTGTTCGTGAACACGGTCGGCGGAACGGCTGCGTATCGCCCTTCGAACCAAGCCAAGACCCCGTAGTTCAGCGACGCCGGGATACCGAAAAAGTAGTCGAAACCTTTGTCGAGTGGCATGTCGCGAACCGGCTTTGTCCAATCGCGTTCCTTGTAGTTTTTACCAGGGAAATCCATGCCCAAGTGCCACTTTCCGACCATCGCCGTCGCATAACCGCTGTCTCGAAGCACCGATGCAATCGTCGCCGTTCCATCGGCAATCAAACATTTGCCCTCAGCGCCCATGACACCCTTCTTCAACCGAGTCCGCCACGCGTATCGACCGGTTAGCAACGCGTAGCGACTGGGAGTGCAAACGGAGTCCGCCGAGTGGCCATTGGTGAAGGTGATTCCCTCCTTCGCCAAACGATCCAGATTCGGAGTTTGAAACTTAGCCTCCGGATTCAAGCAACTCGCGTCGCCGAAGCCTTGGTCATCCGAGTAGATGATAATGACGTTGGGGCGATCAGCGGCGTAAGCGACCGACGCGAACAACAGGAACGCGGGGAGAATGAAACGGGGCATAAGCACTAGGCGGTGGCGATGTGAATCGATGCGGTAGGATGCGGTGATCGCCACTATCCTACACCGCACGCGCCGACGAGTTCGTCGTACCACATGGTTTCCCACCCCATTGCGAGGATCCGGTTGAGGTCGTGGCTCAAGAGCAACCGATGGTCACGCGGGTGAATGCCGATTCGCAGGGGGCGGTCCGAGTCGTTGGCCCGGGCGATGGAGTATCGATTGAACGCACTGACACACGTTTTCCTAAACAGCGTGTCCGCCTCGAATCCAACCATCGGGCAGCGGGTGTAACGGCTGTTGCGAGGCGAGAGCACTCCCGAAAATGTTTCGAAGATGGCGAAGGGTGCCTCACTGAGTGCGGGTGTCGTGACGCGTCCCATCGCCCATGCGGGTGGTACATACAAGGTCGGTGATTCAAAACCCTGGCTCGGAAACCACTCCCCACAATCACGCAGCAATTCGAGCACGCCTGCTTCGGTCAGGCATAAGTGTTCTGCGACGTCGCGAGAGAGAATCAAGCTGTGCAGCCGATGATAGAGACCCCGTATTGATTCGCAGTGGTGGGTCCAGCCGTGGCCGGCCAAACGAAGCCCTTCGGAAGTCCAGGCGTGCAATTGATCGAGGTCTTCGTCGTTCCAGTCCAATCCCGGCACGACCAGCAAAGTGATCTTGTCGATTCCGTTCGATCGACAACGTTCAATCAATTCCGTGACGCCGCCCATCGTTGACGGCATCACGTCGTGAATCGACACCAAGGCACGTTTCATTAGGGCCCTTTCGTCAAACGGTCGCAGCCTTCGCGGCGTCCGTTCCGCCGACTTCCGCTTCGCTGAGCCCCGCGGCGTCGGTCATAAAGCGTAACCAAACACGATTGGTGTATTCGTTGAACGAGTTCACGGCGGCCCAGCCCACGCGACCGACCGAGTCGCGCTGCTCGACAGATTGATCTCGCATACGAGTGATCGCTGCGGCGACCGGTTCATCGGCTTCGATGTAGAAGAGCCCCTCAGCAAAGGCCGGCCATTTCGAAATGCCGCACTGCCGTCGGACAAGTACGTATCGGCGACGCGCCAACGCTTCGAGCGCGACGGTGCCGAACGTTTCCACCGATGAAGGCAGTACCAAAACATCGGTTTCATCCATCTCTCGAAGGACATTCTCTCGGGAAAGCCACCCGAGGTAACGAACGTTTGAATGCTGAGCCGCGGTGCGTTCCACGCGCGAACGTCGAGGTCCATCGCCGGCGATTCGGAATTCGACGTCACGGAGTGTTTTCGCCGCTTCGAGCAAATGATCGAGTCCCTTTTCGGCCGCGAGTCGACCGACGAAGGTGACCCGTTTGATCTCTGTGACTCGAGATTCAACTGGTTTCTGAATGAACTCTGGTGAGATCGGAGTGCCCATGACTCGGACCATGCGGGCTCCCAAATCGCGGGCCTGATCCAGCGACTCGGAGTTCATCGCCGCGACCGCTGCGGCGCGACGCATGCCCATCGCGTAAACCCGAGACAAAACGTACCCGAGTGGTTTGGAGATAAAGTCGGGCCAATACAACGACAGCAGTTGATCGAAGTTGGTGTGGTTGACGAGCACGAATGGGATCTTTTTTCGCTCGGCATATCTCATTGCGAAATATGAAAACGCGCCGATCGCGGGAATTACGATCAAGTTCGGATCTTGTTCATCTAACCGGCGATAGAGCTCTTTGCGCCGAGGCCAAACCACTCTTTGACTCAGGTCACCCGGCATCGGCAACCAAGCGGCTTCGAGCGATCGATCACGCGGATCCGTCGGCCCCAACAACTGGATGCTGTCGACTGAGGGTTCGAGATGTTCGATCAAGTCTGGGTAATAGGTCCCAACACCGTTCCGGCCCGCGATCGCGTCGGACACAATCGCAACGCGTAACTGTTGGCTGGTCAATATTGCCGAAGACGGATCGACGTCTCTCTGTGAGACCGCAGACCGGATGTCGTCCTCGCCTTGACGAATCATCGTTGTGCGCACGGAAGGCTCCTTGGGGTGAGTGACGGCTGGGTCATTTCAGCCAATTCGACTGCGGGAGTCATGGATGAGTCGAAACCGTCATCTGATTGTTCCGACACAACGGGGCGGAGTTGTTCCGGTGTCAGTCCGAACTCCGATGGATCGTAATGATGTCGACTCACGTAACCCTGAGCCTGTTCGCAAAGCGTTTTCAATTCTTGGCGTTCCTCTTCACTGGAGCGATAGCCAAAATCGTCGAGCACTCGGTGCACGGAATCCCAGCATCGTTCTCGCAAGTCGCGGTACTCCACTAAACGGAATTGGTTCGGCGGCCTGCTTGCGGCGTTCGCTTCCAGATTCGCCCAGTAACTCTGGTACATCGACGCGAACCGAGTGACCAATTCAGGATCGGCGATATCGTGTCCGAATAACGCAAATCCATCTCGCATGGAACTGAGTTGTGAAGGCAATGACTCCGACAGTTTTCTCCTCAGAGCAATGAATCGAGCATCGGGGAACTCTTCCGCGAGGGCGTCGATCCAATTGCAGAAGCTGGGGTTCTTCGAAACGACGGTCAGGTGCTCCCCACGAAAACGCAGGTGCCTCGCCAATAATCCGCGATACAACCGGACGTAACGCTTTCGATCCACGTCATTGGCGGCCACGAGTTTCCAAACGCGCTCATCGTGAGGGAACGCGAGGATCTTGATGAAGCATCCGCCGAAGGGGAGTAGGCCCAGGTAATCTTCTTCGGGTGAATCCAGGGTTGTCGGGTGCACATCCGCAATCGACTTTGCGACCCTTCCTTGGAGCCAGCGAACGCACGCCGCACCAACGCCACCGATCATCCGATCGGCGCGCGCGACGCCAGCGAAGACGTACTTTTCACAGAGTGCCGGAGCGAGCAACAACTCCCATAGCGGAAACGTTGTGAAGACCGACTTCTGACTCGCCACCAACCGATGTGCCAAAGTGGTCCCGCTTCGCGGAACACCGACGATGAACAGTGGCTTGCGGACCGCTGCATTCTCGAACGATCCGAACAGCAAAGTGTCGAGCCACCATGCGATTCGATGAATCAGCAAGATTGGCGCGACCATTATCAAGATCGCGTAGGAGCGTATTCGGGTGAGGAGTCTAGGCATCCGCTTGCTCAGGTGACGCGTGCCGAGTCCGGTTGCTTTTCGCAAAACAAAACTCGGTGTCGACCTAGCTGATCGCTGTCACACGATAGCGTTGCGAGCGATCTCGCTACCGTATCCGACGCATCAACCAGTTCACTAGGATCTTGGGCTCGCAAGAGAGACGGATTGGTCCCGAAGAATCACGAATCGCTTCCGTGGCTCCTCACTGCCAACCATTAAAACCCAATCGCGGGGCTCCCGCTATAGAGCCCGGATAGATTGGGAGTTTGCGCCAAAAAAGTTCGCCCAGACGGAAAATCTTCCAGCGAACTTAACGAATTGATGCCACGAACGACTTATTTGATCGCGACGATGTAACAGATCCAGCTCGGGTCACTCTCGGCGACCCCGCATCGTTCCCAAGTTCCATCGCGGTCCGGATCGTCTTCATCCTCGACTTCCCAGTACACATGGCTCTCGCGAAACCCGGCTTCGGCGAGCATCTCGCGGACTTCGGGGATCGTCCAAAATCGCCAGTGATACTCAAACGCACGCTTGAGCTTGCTCCCGTCGGGAAACTTGAATGAGATCGAAAAGCTGGCGTCGGCGGTGACCGGGTTGAAGCTCTCCTGCGTCCAGTGATACGCAAAACCGCGTTTCCCTTTGCGGATCGTGCGCTTGTCCGTCAGCTCTTCGGTGTAGCATTCGCCACCACCCATCATGTCCATCACCATGATGGCTTGGGAGTTCATGTTCGACCGCGCGACCTTGAAGTAGTCCACGACTTCGGCGCGCGTCTTGAAGATCCAAAACGAAAAGTTCTGTGCGGCAAGGATGTCGACGGTTTCCGTGTTGCCCGCTCGAACATCTTGTTCAAGCAGAGTGACACGGTGTTGCTGCTTCGGCTTCAGCTTGGAGAGGTTGTGATCACGCCCCCACTGAAGTGTTTCCGAGCAGAAGTCGATCCCGTAGGCGATGCGACGAGGGCTTGACGCGACCCAATCACAGCACACCGCGAATGTCCCGCAGAAGTCTTCACGCAGCGTATACGGTTTGCGTTTATAGGCCTCGCGGAACGCCTGCTCGAAGAACTCGACTTCGTGCTCGGGCGTTTGAACCGACTGTTGGTAGAGGTCGAACTTGTCCGCCTTGTCCGCCATCTTGGCGGAAGCTTTCGATTTTCGTTTTGCCATTTCGGCCTTTAGCGTTTTGCCAGTCGTCTTGAGATGGCTTCGGTCGGAAGCGGCATGATCTCCGCAGGCCCGCCGGGATTGAACAGCGCCTCGTCGCGCGTTTGTTCGACTTCGGGTTGCTCGTAAGTCACAAGGTAGGCGCCGATCATATCGCCGCCTTTCTCGTAAACCGGTGGCCAAAACTCTTCGCCACGAATCGCAATCGTCTTCGCGAGCATTCGCGTCGCGCGGCCGGAGAAACCACTCAGCACCATGTCTAAGCGACCGAGCGCTTCGCGATAGATGTAGAACACCAATGCGGTGTCCTTGTTCTTGCCACCGGCGAACTCCCAGGTGCCGTCGTCCTTTTCGTAGTAGAACCCCGGTTCGGGCGCGTCCTCGTTCTTGCTCAGTCGTGTTCCCGCTGACGCACTGTCCGGCTTTGGATCGGTGTCGCGGAAACGAAGGAAGAACGGGCACGAGCGGGCCGATACATCGTCAACGTCGTCTTCGGTTACGAAGGGTTGGCAACCGAAAACGTCGGAGAACAGCAGTTCGACGACGGGATTGCTCTTGATGCTGCCGATACAGATCATGCCGCGATCGCCCGTCGCGTCCACGAATCCATCGAAGACTTCGTCGGCTCGCGAACGCACGTCTTCGACTTCGACTTGTCCGGGACTCCAAACGAGAGTCTGCTGAAAGCGGTCCGGCATGGGAACTTCACGGGCCGGATCCTCCGCGGGAGCTTTGTGTTTGGCGACGCCACCGAGCGTCGAAACGCCGCTCAACAGCTCGCCGACGAGCACCGAGTCGCTCGCGACAACCGAGGCACCTTCGGGCGCCGGATTGCCGTCGGCCGCGCGGACACCGATCACGATCTCGATCTCGCTGCGCCTCGCGATCAGTTCCCAGAAATTTTCCGGGTTGACGGCAAACAAGGCACCCGGCAGTTGGTCCGCTGTCGCGTGTCCCTGATCGATCAGGTAATCGCATAGACGCGAAAGTGCGTCCAATGGAATGTACTTCGCTTCATTCTTGAGCAGTGACGCGACCTGGTGTCGATCCAACCCGGTGTGCTCGACGATCGACTTGATCGTCCCCGGCCGTTTGCGGCGGTCCGGTGTGTGGCCCAGCAATTCGGCCAAGCGGAATGCATATCTCATGCGTGTTTTTTATTTGGTCGGAAAAGAAATTGCGGGGTCAAAGTGGCCCCTGGCTTCAGCCTTCACAACGACGCGAATCGGCTTTTGCATGCGAAACCCGCAACGGCGTGATTTTCACCGATGCCGATACGCTCGACTAGGCCCCCGCTCACCCGCCTTTCGTCAAGGATCCGGCCGTCGCAACGCTTGTCCAACACAATAAACAACGACTCCGATCAGCAAAGTCCCCGCAGCCACGGCCGCTTGGGCCGGTTCTCGAATTGCCGTCAACACTGCGATGACCATTGTTCCCCCAACGTAAATCAATGGAACAATCGGGTACCATCGCACCTTGATCGGCCGTGGGCCACGCCGCAGAAAAAAGACCAAACTTCCGCAGAATGCCGCACATACCGACAGCGTCAGCCCCAAAACATCGAGTTGCTGCCTCAGATTTGTAGAGTAAATCACGACCAGCGACATGAACGCCTGGATCCAGATTGCCCGGATCGGACAGTGCGGCAAATCTTCCCCAGAATCCTCGCGCGAGTCGGCGATCCAACGCGGCAACACGCCGTCTTGGGCCATCTTCGAAAACACGCGCGGTCCGGTCTGAACGAGCGCCGAGACCGATGTCGCGAGACCGCACAGGATGGCGATTCGGATCACGCCTCCAACGAGCGACGCGCCCCCCTCGAATCCGAGTTGTCGGCCGACCGCGGCGGCGGCCAAGGTTGCCACCGTGGGCTGCCCGGCGACTTCGTCCGCCCGAGGTGCCAAAACGAACACCGCGTTGAGCATCAAATAGAGAATCGTCACACCGACCGTCGCCCAGAACATCGCGCGGGGAACCGATGTCTTGGGCTCTCGTACTTCGGACGCCAAGTAGACGGCCGCGTTGAAGCCGCTGTAACTGAGCGAAATCCAAGTCAATGCGTTGGCGAAGGTCAGCGCGAACTCCCAGGTCGATCTTTCATCGACTTGTGGTGCGGACGACGGTGTCGACGTCAATCCATCCCAACTCGTGACGGTCCAGGCCGCGATCAATAAGAACAACGCAATCAAGGTGAATTTGGCGAGCACGACGAGGTTTTGAAACATCGTCCCGCCACGCAGGCCGAATGAGTGAATCACGCTCGCAATCAAAACCAAACCCATCGCGACCGAACCCGGCGGTAGCGTATTCACTAAGGCCCATTGCACATCCCTCGCGTACTCTTCAAACGTCGTTGCTGCGAATGCGACCGCGCCGGTAAAACCCGCGAGCAATGAAACCCATCCCGCCGTCATCCCCGCCGCCGGGTGCACGCCACGGGAGAGAAATAAGTATTCGCCGCCCGACTCCGTAAATCGTTCCGCGAGTGCTCCGTAGCATAGCGCACCGCACGTCGCGATCACTCCTCCGATCAACCAAGCCAAAAGCACCCACCAAGGTGAGCCGAGATCCGCGAGTGAGAACCCGCTGGTGGTGTAAACGCCGGCACCGATCATGCTTGCCGCAACCAATGCGGTCGCCGAAGCGGTGCTCATCCCTTTGGGTTTCGTCACGCCATCACCGCATCCACGGGCGTGCCGCCCTCGACACCCGTTAATCGTTGGTCAAGACCCTTGAAGGGAAAGGTGAAACGGTCGGAGTCGATGCCCATGAGGTGCAGAATCGTTGCGTGGAGGTCGCGCGTGTGAACGGGGTCCCGGGCCACGTTGTAACTGAATTCGTCGGTTTCGCCATGGACGACACCACCGGAGACGCCGCCGCCGGCCATCCAAACCGAGAAACACTTCGGGTGATGATCGCGTCCGTAGGTGTTTCGTGAAAGATCTCCCTGGCAGTAAGCGGTTCGTCCAAATTCGCCGCCCCAGACGACGAGCGTGTCATCGAGAAGGTTTCGCTGACGCAGGTCTTTGAGCAGTGCCGCCGTCGGACGATCGACGTCTCGACACTGATTCGGGAGCTCTCGCGGCAACGAATTGTGTTGGTCCCAACCACGGTGAAAAATCTGCGTGAAGCGAACGCCTCGCTCGGCCATCCGCCGCGCCATCAAGCAACAATTCGCGAATGTTCCCGGTATGCCCACCTCTTTGCCATACATGTCCAGGATGTATTGCGGCTCATCCCGGATGTCCACCAACTCAGGCACACTGGTCTGCATCCGGAACGCCATTTCGTATTGCGCGATCCGCGCGTGTGTTTCCGGATCACCCACGGACTGCGCCGTTCGCTGGTTGAGTCGCGAAACAGAATCCAGCATCCGACGTCGCACCCGTTCATCGACACCGTCGGGATTCGAAAGGTAAAGGACGGGATCACCACTTCGCCGTAGTGACACACCTTGGTATTTGCTCGGAAGAAATCCGTTGCCCCAAAGCCGGTTGTACAACGCTTGGGCTTGTCGTCGACCGCTCCATGTCGCCGTCATGACCAAGAACGCGGGAAGATTTTCATTCTCGGTTCCAAGACCATAACTGAGCCAGGAACCAAGGCTCGCTTTGCCAGCCAGCGGATGCCCCGTGCAAATCGATGTCAGCGCGGGATCGTGGTTGATTGCATCGGTATGCATCGATTTGATCAACGCGATCTCATCCGCTTCCTTGCCGAGGTGCGGCAGCAACTCACTCACCATCGTCCCGCATTCACCTTGAGGGGCAAATCGGTACCGACTCGGCGCGACCGGAAAACGCGCTTGACCGCTCGTCATGGTGGTCAATCGTTGGCCGTCACGAATTGACTCCGGCAATTCGCGGTTGTACCAAGCCGCCATTTCAGGTTTGTGGTCCCACAGATCGATTTGGCTGGGAGCGCCGGCCATGAAGAGATAGATCGCACGGTTCGCTTTGGGAGGATGGTGCGGAAGCCCTGCTAATCCACCGACTCTTTTCGTTTCCGCCGCAGCTAATCTGTCGATCGACGCCAACGCGGCAGCGCCCAAGCCGAGGGTCGTGCCCGAAAACAACGCACGGCGGGACAGCGCTTGGTGATGTGCTTGCCAATCCATCTGAATACCTACGGGTTGACCAGTTCGTCCAAATTCATGATCGCACTGGCCACGATCATCCAAGCCGCCTGAGTCGGGTCGTTCCGGCGATCCAACTCTTCTTCGTCGATCGACAACAACTCCACCGCCGCGCGACGCTCCGTTTGATAATGAACCAGCATGTCGTCGAATAGACTCACCAGCTCTCCCAGTTCGGCCGCTTCCGGTGGCCGAGCGGTCATCGTTTCAAAGAGCCATGCGGCGCGGCCGGTGGTTTCGGTCGACGGGCAGTCCGACAAGACCCGTGCCGCGAGTGCTTTGGAGGCTTGCAGGTACTGTGTTTCGTTGAGCAACAACAAGGCTTGCAACGGTGTGTTGGTTCGTTCACGTCGAGCGGTACAAGATTCGCGGCTCGGTGCATCGAGCGTCGACATTTGTGGAGGAGCACTGGTCCGTTTCCAAAACAGGTAAACGCTGCGTGCGAAGACCCTGTCCGGTATTGCTTCGGCGCGAAATCTCGCCGTGTTGCTGCCGACGTATCCGACCGCCTGCCAAAGTCCATCGGGTTGAGGAGCTTTGACGCTCGGCCCGCCATCAATGGGGTTCAACAATCCTGAGAGCGCGAGTGCCTGATCCCGCAGGACTTCGGCATCCAGGCGAAAGCGGGGGCCACGGGCGAGAAGCCGATTGCCGGGATCGATCGCAAGGTCTTGTGGACGGACCGTAGCGGATCGACGAAACGCCCGGCTGGTCGCCATCTGTTTGACGAGTCGTTTGACGTCCCAGCCGTTCTCGACGAAGTCGACGGCCAACCAGTCGAGCAGTTCGGGGTGACTCGGCGTCTCGCCCTGGTTTCCAAAATCTTCACTGGTCACGACCAGACCGGTCCCGAACAACGCTTGCCAAAAACGGTTCACGGCGACACGTGCCGTCAGCGGGTGATCGGGTGCTGTCAACCATCTCGCGAGTCCGAGTCGGTTCGCGGGCGCATCCGATGGCATCGGCGGCAAGAAGTCCGGAACACCGCGCCGGACAATGTCGCCAGGCTCATCGTAACGCCCACGGACCAAGACTCTCGCTCGGCGGGGAGGGTCGCATTCGCGATAAACGAGACTCGTCGCAAACGAGTTTTCCAATCGCTGTTTGGTCGCTTCCGCTCCCGCAAGTAAATCGGAGGGGAACGTCCAATCGACATGATCGCAGACGACTTCACGAAAGTATCGACGCACTCGAGAACGTTCATCCGCGGAACGGTTCGCAGCCGACTTCTTCAAAATTCGTTCCAACGCGATCGGCGTCACGATGTTGGGGGTTCGAAAAGCGTATTCGATTTTGACGGGTTCAGCGGACATGGTTTTGACGTAGATGTCATTGCCGCCGGGTGAGAGTTGCAGCGTGTAACGCAGGAAACTCGATCCGTTCGGACTCTCGCGGCGTGAGTCGCCGATCAGCGCGTGGTCGAGATAGATCTGATGATCGGCCGTCGTTTTCAGCAACAGCGTGACACGTTGCGGCCCCTCGGAGAGCAACGTTTGATGAAGCACGGTCACGTTGGTGCCGTGAACCTCGACTGGCAGTTCGGTCGGTTTCAGCGGCTCCCAATCCGGAAGCAACCGCCAGAAGAACCGGACACCATCATGGTCGAAGGTCTCGGTGGCGTGAAAGTCACCGAGTTCCGAGGTGTAGTTTCGGTCAAACGCGGCGTAGGAAGACTCGGCGGGAAACGGCCCACAGACCGCGACTTCGCTGAACCGAACGAAGTGGTCGGAAAGTGACGGGCGTCTTCCCGCGCGGAGCCGTGCTTCCCAAGTCCGTTGTTCTTCGTCGACCGCGTCAATCGGACCGGCGAGTTCCCCACGCAGTTTCGCGATCTCGGCGTTGACGTCTGCCAATCCGCTGCGTTGAGCTTCGGTGGGAAGACGCACGAAAGGCGCGGGGGCTTTCCGGTTCTCGTCGACGGCGCTTCCGTCCAAGCTATTGAAGTACGCGTACAACGAGTAGTATTCACGTTGCGTGATCGGGTCGAATTTGTGGTCGTGACAGGCAGCACACTGTGTCGTGAGGCCGAGGAAGACTGTGCCGAAGGCGTTCGTGCGATCGATCACGTTCTGCGCGAACACCTCCTCGTAGATCGAGCCGACTTCGGTCGTCGTGAGATTGAGGCGGTTGAAACCGCTCGCAATCTGTTGTTCGATCGTGGCATTCGGATAGAGGTCACCGGCAAGCTGTTCGCTGAGAAAACGATCAAACGGGAGATTCGCATTCAACGAATCGATCACCCAATCACGATACGGCCACATCTCGCGGTAGTTGTCCAGGTTTCGACCGTGCGTGTCGCCATAGCGAACCAGGTCCAACCAGTAACGGCCGAAGTGTTCTCCGAATGCCGGTGACGCCAGCAGTTCATCGACAAAGGTTTCGTAGTCAAATTTGCCAGTGCGTAGCTGTTCGATCTGTGCTCGTGTCGGCGGCAACCCGGTTAGCAACAGCGAGGCTCGTCGAAGTTGCGCGGCCTCGGAAGCGGGAGGATTCGCGGTCAAACCGAGGCGAGCTATTTCGGTATCGAGAAAATGATCGACCGGGTGGCTGTCAGCCGGGACGGTGGTTTGTCTGGGCGGCTCGAAGGACCAGTGGTCGGCCAACTCGCCGCCGGATTTCACCCAAGCCGTCAGCGTCTCGATTTCGCGCGCCGTCAGGGGTTTGCCCGCCCGCGGCGGAGGCATCTGAACGCTGACGTCGTGACTTTGGATCCGTCCGAGCAGTTTCGGGGTCCCTTCCTGGTCGATGTCGAGTGCCCGCCGTACGCCGGTTTTTTCATCCAAACGCAACTCGGCTTCGCGACGTTCATCATCAGGGCCATGACACGCGAAGCATTTGTTCGACAGAATGGATCGCGCACGGCTGGCAAGGCGGTTTTCCGCGCGTACGCTGAGCGTGACGAATGCCAAGCCAATACACAGGAAAACGCGAGCGGTCACCATGGCCCTATTCTAGCCCACCGTCAAAACTCTCGAAGGATTCGATTGACGTGCTATTGTCGCAGTTCACGCTGCCTTTGTCGTCGCCTGAACTGCACGGTTTCATACCGCAGCCTTCCCTACTGATTCACATTCTCCCGGTTTTCCAAGTTGTCCCGTTCGGCCCTCATCAGTCTTCTCGCTTGTATCGCCTTGGCGTTTCCGCTGGTCGTGGGACGTTTTTGCTTTGGCCATTTCGATGCCTTCGCACACAACGATGACTTTCTCTACGCCCGCACAACGGAAATTCTCGTCGAAGAGGGCCGATACCAGCACGTTTCGCAGCACGGACAGTTGGCCGCGAGCATTGCCAGTCATTGCGTTTGGGGGGCACTCGTTTGTGGCCCATTGGGCTTCAGCTGGAATAACCTTCACCTCGCCGTGGCGATCGGGGCTTGGGTCGGAGCCGTCTGTGTTTATCTCGCCGCGAGGGAGTTGAAGGGCTCTCACTCGATCGCTTTTCTCGCCGCAATGGCGATGACGGTCGGTCCGTTCTACTACGGGATGTCGTTCACTTTCATGACCGACGTCACAGCCGCGGTGTTCGCATCGTTGGCCGTCTTCGGCTATGTACGCGGTGTCATGCGACAATCGATGGGGTGGATGTTGTTCGGAGCGATTGGTGCTTCGCTCGCGCTGTGGGCTCGCCAGACCCATTTGTGCGTCGTCGCGATTCCAACCATCGCGTTGGTCGGCATCGCTTGGAGTGAGCGTTCGTTTCGCGGCGTCATCGCACCCCTGGCGTTCGCCTGCGGAGTGCCGATCGCGAGTTTGCTGCTGTACCAATCCGGACTCTTGTTACCGAGTGACGAAGGCCGCGTCGGAATCGTCGACGTGGATTCCTATGACTCAACTTGGCTGAGGCAGTTGGTTCTGTTCGCCTATGCCGGTGGCTTGTTGATCGGACTTGTGACACTGCCCGTAGCGCCGTTGGTCTGGAGTGGTTTGCTCTCGCGAAAGGTAACCCGTGGATGGTCTGTGTGGCTCGGCGGTGGACTTGTATTCGTCGTTTGGGGTGGGCTCTTTGTCGTTTCGACAGGGCGCGCGTTTCTCACGCAAGCCACCGGATACATCGTTTACAACGCGCACCTCGGACCGATCCTACTCGGAGACCAGAATGACCCTGGTAGGTGGAGCGATATGGGCGACATTCGCTGGCCGGGAATTATCTGGCAGGTCGCGACGGTGCTCGCCATCTTTTCGTTGGCGGGTTTGGCGGCCAAGGCGATCGACGATCTCATGGGCGGCTGGCGAGCTTCTTCGGAGCACGCTGTCGAGGAAAACCACGTTCGCCGGCGTTGGGTACTCATCGGTTTGCTGGGGTGCAGTCTTGCGGCCGCCGTCGGGTTGCTGGCGTATGTCGAGATGGTCTACGACCGTTATTGGATGTTGCTCTATCCGATGGTCTTCACGTGGCTCGGGAGCCAGGTGAATCTCAAAGCGTTGATGTCCGGTTCTCGACAACGCCTCGTTTGGGCCAGCTCATTCACGACCGCATCGATCTTGTTCGCCGTTTCGTTTGTCTTTGTCCATGACTTTCTCGCTTGGAATCACGAGCGCCGTGCACAATGCGAAGCTTGGCTCGCCGAGGGCTTAGAGCCCAAAGATTTTGATGCAGGAAACGGGATCAACGGTTGGTATCGAGCCCACGAAGACCTGGAGACGTTTCCGCGCGACGGCGACGAGACTCATTTTTGGCGCGGGCTTGCCACGCACGCCCTCGCGATCGGGCCACGCGAGGGATGGCATGTTGTGGACAAGCGACGGTGGCGTTCTTGGGCGATCATGCGCGACAGTGAGTTGTTCGTGTTAGAACGTGATGATGCAAAAGAATAGAACTCGCGTTGTAGAGAAACGTTCCCAATGAACAGAACGGTGTCAGTATCACTTCGGATGTTTGTGTTGCTCTGCCTGCTACTCGGCTCGGTCGCGTGCACGCGTGGGCAACGGCTGTTGAAGTACGAGATCGAGGTCGACGGTCAGGTCCGCTACATCGGCATGCGAGGCGTGGTCGACTCGACTCCTGTCGAGGAAATGTGGAATGAATTGGGCCAAGTCGTCTTCGAGCCCGTTCAATCCGCGACCACACCGGCCGTGAACCCGGCAGGCGATGAAGAAGTCAGCGGCGCCCGACTGCTCGAAGGAAAGATCGTCGTCCGTATCCGTCACGTCGATCGTGAGCTCGCCACCGCTTCTCTACCAAAGCTCACAATTCCGGCAGATCAAGCTGCATCCTGGAACCTTGAGGACCTCGACGTTCAGCGAATCCGATCGGCGGCGGGGCACTAGCTGGAAGTTGAACGTGCTCGCGTGGTTATTTCTCAATCAACGCGGGTTTTTGAAGTGCCCGACGCCGCGAGCGACACGATAAACTATGGGAAACGGCACCGGACTTAGTTGGGGTTTTTGATGAGCCTGCACGAAAAACTCTCTCGTCTCTTTCACTCGGAACCCGCCGAGGAGCCGACCGCGCGACGCCGACTTCGCTACATGCGTTTGGAACGTCGCTTTCTACTGTCAGCGGATTTCGGCGAGCTATGCGCCGTCGATGCCGAAGACTATGACCCGTTTGAGGATGTCGATCTCTGGACGGCGGAAGAAAACGAAGTCGACGAACAAGTCCGTGAAGAGCTGAATGAGAGAGTTGGTGCCGAGCAATCGCAGGAGATCGAAGCTGCGCCCGTGGTGATTTGGATGGACGTCGATGCTCCGTTGTCGAACACGGACCAGTCTCCCGCCGAAAACGAACAGCTAAGTAATGCGCCGACTGAGCCGTCCAAAGACGTCAACGGAGTCGAGACCACGCTCGCGGAGAATTCGGTCGAGCTAGAGACTCTCACAGACTCGCAAAAGAGTGAATCAGTAAATCCCGTGACGATTGGTTCGACTTCGCTCGATGACACCCTGGCGACGCGCCGAAGTTCAACTCAAGGCACGTTCGACGCATCCGCTGAATTTCAAAGGATCGAAAGCCAAGGGGCGGAGACTTTTTCAAGCCCCGACGAGTTGGCTGACAAAGATCCGATTTGGTCTGTCCTCGCAGATGAGGACGCGGGAAAGACGGATGAGACGGGCGCCGAAGTTCGATCGCATCTTCCGATTCAAAGAACGCCATCTGAGAACGACGAACTGAACATGGCCGCCGTCGATTGGATCGGCGCTTTCGCGGATGACCTTTCGTCGGTCGACGAAACACTCGCGGAGCTTGCGGACGACGCAGCCCAGTCACCGGACGTGTCAGGACCCGTGATGCAGAAGAGTCCCGTTGTTGGCGGTACGTTGGTGTCGGCAAGCGTGATGGCCCACACCGTGCATCAACGAGCCCGTAAGCAGCAATCGCAACTCGAAGACGATCACTGCGCCGTCAATCTCGACGCGCGTGTCTACCCGGACAATCAATAGCGCAGTCCAAAACACCCCGTCGTTCGGCGAGCGGTCACGCCTTTTGATCGCGGAGAATTGACATGGATGACACTTCTCGTGTCGAGCAGGAGAGACCATGGCTCCGACTCCTGGAGCTTGCCCAAGATCAGGACGCTTCGAGGCTTGAACAATTCGTCCGTGAACTCCCGTTGTCGGATCGGG
>JBCBOT010000138.1:0-19034 GCA_039821165.1 Planctomycetota bacterium
CTGCGATGGCAACTCAAAGCCCCCGATGGATTCGTAGGAGACGCTGCGTACTGCGCTCGTGTCCTTTCCCGGTGCTTGCTGTTTCTTTCGAAACTCATGAGCGACCATTCGGAGCAACTGCTGCGTCACCGGATCGCGAGGATCAATCCGATTTGCCAACAGGGCGTCCTCTCCTGCTTGACGAACCAAGCCGTATCGCAGGCACCAACGAATGTCGGCGTGGACTCGGTTCAGATCACCCGGAATTCGATCCTGACGAAGCCGTGCGTAGAGTTGGTCCAACGACGGTGCCCAAGTCGCGACCCGAGTCCGCGGAAGTCGCAATTTGGACTCCCCCTGCTGGATCGACACCGTGTCGCCCAAGACAGTTGCTTCGCCGAAGACGACGTTGCGGTTGGTCAGCAACACGCACGGGCGCGGTTCATCGGCACCCGCTCGCAATGCAAGCATCGCAAATGTGAGGACAAATGCCTGCAAGAAACCGCGTTTCAATTTCCGGATCGAGTTTTCCATGTGACGCCGCTATCAAAGATCGACGCTCCAGGTCAAGTCGCGAGCCGGAATCGGACTTGTTGATCCACCACCATCGGGATAGCATTCCGGGACTTGTCTACAAGTGACCGCGCCGGACATCGAGACCGGTCGTCAAATGGATTTGAACGGGTCAAACATGATCATTATTTCCCGCCGCATGGGGCAACTCGGCAACCGGTTGTTCCTGTTCTCGTATCTGATTGCCGCGGCGAGGCACTACGGTGTCAAACTGCTCAATCCGTGCTTCGCCGAATACGCACACCTCTTTCCATCGACTCGACACGACCTTTGGTGCCGATACGATCGCCATCTGCCGCAGCGGCGCGCCGTTAATCCACGTCACGAGCCTTCGCGTTCCAGACGCATGGCGCTCATGAATCTGTTTCAAACAGGGACGCGTGTCCTGGATCTCGCCCGGATGCGACAGATACCGTTCAACGTGATTCGACTCCAACGCGAGGAGAGCTGCGATCTCGAGGGCGAGAGATTCTGCACTGCGGTTCTGTCGGGGCGCCCCGTTTTGCTTCAAGGATGGTGGTTCCGAAGCCGCCGTCTCTTCGATGAACATAGCGGCGCGATCCGCGACTTTTTTCAAATCGATCCGGAGGACAAGACGGCGATCGACACGACGATCTCCCGCGCCCGGCAAGATGTCGACGTCTTGGTCGGTGTCCACATTCGACGTGGCGATTACGCGCGGTTCCTCGGCGGAAAGTACTACTATGACTTTGCCGACTACGCGCGTTGGATGAACGAAGTTTGCGAACAGCTTCCGGGTCGCAGGGTCGGTTTTTTGGTTTGCTCGAACGAACCGATTCATGCGAACGATTTCCCGGGACTCAAAATCTGCTCCGGGCCCGGAACTCCGCTTCGCGACATGTACGCGCTCGCCGAAACCGATTGGATGATGGGACCGCCAAGCACCTTCACGGGCTGGGCCTCGTTTTATGGAGAGCGACCGTTGGTGAGTATCGAGTCGAGCGACGTTTCGGTCGTCGCGCCGCCGATCAAAGCGCACCTGGAGAGCGAGAGGAATCGGATCACCGATGACCTGCTCTCGGTCGCTTCCTTCCGATCGGCGTAAGAGGACGATGCCTGTGCAATGGCCTGCGGATTGGCCACGAACACTTCTTGTCGGGGCCGGCGTGGTTGGTTCGGCGGTCGCGGACGCCCACTTGGATCGCCAGATTCCGTTTGTCCTTGCGGATCCGGATTCATCGGCGATCGACCGCTTCCAACGATCGCTCGAAACCGTCGACGTTCGGGTCCATCGTCGCGAAGACTCTTACGAGGAGAACGTTCCCTGCATCCTCGTCGGCGAAGTCGATGACGACGAAACGTCTCGGCAGCCGATTGCGATCGAATCGATCGTGGAAAAGCCAGACGTAAAAGGCGACTTGTTTCGCTCGCTTCAAGCCAAGTTTGGTCCGCAGCTCACCCTTTGCAGCAACACGTCCACGCTTCGGATTGCGGAGATCGCCGGTTCGCTCGAATCGCCGGAATGCTTGGTAGGAATGCACTTCTTCATGCCCGTGCATTTGCGTGGGGCCGTCGAATTGATCCGCGGTGAATCGACCGATCGCGATTCGTTAGATCGTGCCTCCGCGCACGCGAAGCGACTCGGCAAGCACGTGGTGAACTGCGGCGACAGTCCCGGTTTCATCGTAAACCGGATGCTCTCACCCTACTTGAATCAATCGCTGCTTCTACTTTGCCGTGGGATCAGCGAAACGCGACTACGGCGAGCCGCGCTTGCGTACGGCATGCCGCTCTCTCCATTGGAACTCATCGACTGGATCGGAGCACCAACGATGTTCCACGCCGGCCGTGCGTTTTGGCAAGCCTTTCCAAAGCGAGTCGATCCGTCGCCGCTGGTACCGGGTCTGGTCAAATCGGGGCGAGTCGGACGCGCCTCGGGCGCCGGGCTCTACGACTATGAATCGGGCACTCGGTCGGAATCGCTCGCGCCGGAGACGCTAGCACTCGTTGAGCGTTATCGTGACAAAACGCTCGACATCGGCGACGGAGAAATACTCAAACTGCTTTCGATTCCGATGTGGATCGAAGCCCAGAGTTTGCTTGCCGAGGGCGTCGCCGATTCAATGGACTCCATTGACGTCGCGATGGTCGGTGGACTCGGTTTTGACTCGGATCAAACGTGGTCTGAGTTTTTTGCGGAACTGGGCGAAGACGTTATCCAACAAGCGATCGAAACATGGAGCCAAACCTTTCGGTCGATGAATCGTTGAAAGACGTCCATCAGTTCTTCGTGTACGGCACCCTCAAGCGAGGAGAGCGCAACGAATCGGTCTGGCCGCGCCGCCCCATCGGTATTGACTCCGCCTGGATGCGTGGTGCCTTGTTCGCCGGGTCCGACTACCCCGCGCTTCTCCCCGGTGACGACGAAATCGAGGGGGAACTCTGGACGTTCGACCAAGCTTCGACGCCGATCGTGCTCCAAGCACTCGATCTACTCGAAGGCACCACCGACAACGCCCCCGATGACCTCTACCACCGCAAAACGGTCGAGGTCTTTCGGGGATCCGAGGCTGAGATTGCCTACACCTACTTCTACAACCGCGACCCGATCGCTGACGGTTTCTCCCGTGTTCGCTCCGACGCGGGGCGCTGCCGCTGGCCGTGAGCACGGCCCTCATCGAAGCGACATCGCCCCTGTAATGCCCCTTAAGGCGAAATAAGCACTCACTAAGGTGCCTCCGTGAGGCCTGTCAGCCCTCACTATTGACTCGCTTTTCGCACACACTTAGCCTTTCATTAGTAGGTCTGCTGACACGGACGCAGCTTCATAAGCATGAACTAATGACCCCCCCGCGTGCAACTCCGTTCCCTCGAGCTCTTCTGTGACGTCGCTCGTCAACGCAGCTTCTCCAAAGCTGCGGCCGCTCGGAACGTGTCGCAGAGTGCAGTCAGCCAAGCGATCCATCAGCTTGAAACCTCGCTCGGCACCAAGTTGTTCGACCGGTCCAATCGGCCGCTTTCACTGACCGCGGCCGGCCGAACGTATTACGACGGATTGCTTCGGGTCCTCGGCGAGTACCACCGCCTGGAGCAGGAGGTCCGCGAGACACACAGCATTTGTGGTCCGCTGCAAATCGCATCGATCTACTCGATCGGCCTGACGTATCTGCCGGACGCACAGCAGGAATTTGCCGATCAATTTCCCGAAGTCGAGGTGCGTGTCGACTACGGACGCAATGAAGCGGTTGTCGACCAGGTGATCAATGATCGCGCCGAGCTCGGGCTCGTCAGCTTTCCCAAGACCACGAAGGACGTAGTCGCCGTTCGGTGGCTCGACGAACCGCTTCGATTGGTTTGTTCGCCTGAGAACCCCATCGCGCGAATGAGCGAAGCCACGCTGGAGGACCTCCGTGACGTTGAGATGGTGGGATTTGACGACAGCCTCGAGCTGCGAGCGACGATCGATCAGAACCTGAACCGAGTCGGACTACGCGTCGATTTCCGAACCCAGTTCGATAACGCGGATTCGATCATTCGCGCCATACAAGCCAACGCGAGTTGTGGTTTCCTTCCTGAAGCTGCCGTGCGACGCGAAATCGCAACGGGGGCATTGCGTGTCGTTGCCTGCCGGGACTTGAGCATGACCCGGCCCCTAGGCATCGTTTTTTCGCGAGCCCGGCACCCCGGTGCGGCGGCACAGGAATTTGGTTCGCTGCTCTTGGGCCGTCCGCTCGAAGCGGATCGCGCAAACAGCAAACCTCCCGTTTCCGATGCGAGCGTGGACGCTCGCTCGTCGGTTGTCGCTTGAACGCGACCGCTTTTCTTTTCCCCACGAAACGAGCTCGATGATGTCCCCACCGAACCACCTTCCGAACCGGCAACGTGTTGCCGTCGGCTTTCGGTGCGGGAGCCGTTTTGTGTTGGCAAATCAAGTTCAGTGCGGACAGTCGCTTAGAGGCGGCCCGGATGCACTGAGCGATGGCGTTATCACAACGTCATTGCGATCTCTTCGCATGTCCTTTCCTCCCACCCTGTCCTTCCCCACATTCCCCACATTCGGGACAGTCGGTGCGAACCACGCCCTCGATGGCTTTGGGTTTGATCATGAATAGAGCATTAAGCACTGGTGCCGACCAACTCGGCAACGAGAGCCTTTACGATCCGAATGCCGAGCACAGCGCCTGTGGCGTCGGTTTCCTGACGCGTAAAGACAGCCAGCAAACTCACGACCTACTCCGCAAGGGCCACGAAGCTCTTTGCGCCGTCCCACACCGAGGCGGCATGTCGTCGGAAGGTGTAGGTGATGGGGCCGGCGTCTCGGTCGACCTTTCACTTTCGTTTTTCAAGAAACTAACGGGGCAGCCGCTTGAGCCCGGGTCTTTCGGCGTTGGTAATTTCTTCTTACCAAGCGACCCCGCGTTTCATGACGAAGCGAGCGAATTGGTGGCCGACCGATTGCGATCCGCTGGCTTGAACATCCTGCTGCGCCGCGACCTTCCCGTGAACACCGATGCGGTCCGTCCTGCGGCGGTGTCGAAGCAGCTGCCGATCCGCCAATGGGTTTTTGAAGCTCCCGAAGGTGTCCGCGGCGCCGAATTGGATCGCAAGATCCACGAGACACTGCTGGAAATCGAAGCGGTCGCGTACACCGCCCCCGAAATGGATGGCCTGTATCCGCTCTCGCTTTCTTCGCGTCTCCAGGTCTTCAAGGGAAGGTTGAATTCGTGGGAAATCATTCCTTACTTCAGTGACTTGGTGGATCCCGATCACGCGATCCACACGATGTATTTTCACACGCGTTTTTCGACCAACACGGAACCCCATCCGTTCATGGCGCAACCGTTTCGGCTGATGGCGCACAATGGCGAGCTCAACACGGACAAAAAGAACCGACTGAGTGAAGCGGCCAAGGCGTTGGCTCGCAACAAGTCGATCGTCCGCCCGCGCGGACAATCCGATAGTTGCCGACTCGACCAAACGCTGAATTCGCGCGTCTTCGAAGACGGCGTCGACTTGGTGACCGCCGTCGTCGCGATGATGCCTCCCGCTTGGGAGAACGACACGCGGATGCCCGACAATGTCCGTGCGATGTACGAGTACTTTTCGCTCTTCGAAGAAAAGAACGACGGTCCGGCGGCTTTGATCTTTGGGGACGGCGATGTCGTTGGAGCACGCCTGGATCGTCTCGGACTTCGACCACTTCGATCCGTGGAAACCGAAGACTATCTGGCCGTGATGTCGGAAGCGGGCCAAGTCTACTTTCCACCCGAGACCGTGATTCGACGCGGACGTGTCGAAGCGGGTGGAATGATCTACTATGACCACCGCGAGGGTCGTTTGTACCAAACCGCCGACGCCGAACAAAAATTGGCTGGCGCGAAAGACTACGTCGCTCTGGTTCGCGAAGGTCAGATTCACGTCGATGAGCTTGATGAATCGTCCGAGCAAACGAACAACTCCGCAACGCCCTATCGCGGTGATCTTGGTACGCCGGCGCGCTACGTCGCCTACACGCACAACCAAGAGAGCTTCAAATTCCTGATGGACCCGATGCTTCAAAATGGCCTCGAGAAAGTCAGCGCGATGGGATACGGGAACGCGATCAACGCGCTCAGCGACAACGAGGGCGGCGTCGCCAAATACTTCAGCCAACGATTTGCGCAAGTCACCAACCCGCCGCTCGATTCACTCCGCGAAGCCGATGGGATGACGTTGCGTGTCCCGCTCGGCGAGAAGCCTCAATTCGGCAAATCACGAAGCCGGCAGATCGTGATCGACTCGCCCATCCTGCGGGTCGGCGACATGCGGAAAATTCAGAGTCAAACCGATACGCCCTGTGAGGTGTTCGAATTCCTCTACGAGCCGAACTTTGCCGACGCCGACGCCAACCAGTCCGCATTGATCGCCGCGATCGATCGCATCTCGGATCAAGTGGTTCTGTTTGCTCGTGACCGCGGAGGCCTGGCGATTCTCTCGGATCGGCACGTTTCAAAAACACTCGCCGCGCTTCCGGCAACACTGTTTGTGACCGCCGTCAATCAGCGGCTGATCGAGGAAGGGCTGCGGTTCAAGGTTTCATTGATCGTCGAGAGCGGCCAAATCTCGTCGGCCCATCACCTTGCGTGTGTGCTCGGATTCGGCGCTTCCGCCGTTTATCCACTCGCCGTTCAACTGCGGGCCGAACAACTCTTTGGAAAAGACGATTCCGCCGCCGCGTTCGATCGTTTCAAAAAGGCGGCTGAAAAGTCACTGATGAAAACGATGGGCAAGGTCGGACTCTGCACCGTGGAGAGCTATTCCGGTGGTGAGTTCTTTGAACCGAACTTCTTGGACACCGACGACCCGGTTTTCAAAAAGTATCTCCCGAACATGAAGACGCCCGTCGGCGGCGTCGGATTTCCGCGGGTGGCCCAGTCGGTCGCCGACTGGCACGAGCGCGCGATGACAGTCAGCAGCGAAGAGGAGATCCCGATTCTCGGCTTGTTCAAAGAACGATCCGAAGGCGCCGGCCACAGCTACGGTGCGATGGCCGTCCGCGGATTCGTCGACATGACGGAAGAGTCGATTCGAATCGCGCCGAAGGATGCTGCCGAAGCGAACAACGAGAATTTGGAAACGCCCGTCGAATCCGCGGAACTGCCGTCCGCCGAATCGATGGAACAAGAACTCGCCGACACGTTTCGATTGATGACGTTGAGGGAACTCGATGACGCTTTCGGGCTCGATGAAACTGGCTACGTTCACACATCGTTTGAAAGACTTAGCGAACAGCAAATCAACGAGTTTGAAATCACGCCCGGCTATCGTTCCTTCACGCGAATGATGGCGGAGGAACGTGGACGACGGCCGGCCGCACTCCGTGATGTCTTGGACTTTCCCGCCGACATCACCTTTCATGAAAAGGTCGACGACATCCGCAGCGAGCTCAAGAAGTTCGACCTCGTGGGGAACCAGCAATTCGTCATCCGTGGACTGAGTTGCGAAAGCGTCGAAGAGAACCAGTTTCTCATCAAGTTGACGGGACCAAAGTCGTCGAGCATCGCTCGACTCGATGCGATTCGCGAGGTCTTGTCCGAGTTCTTCGGGGATGAGATCGAACGCCACGTGATCAGTCGAGGTGTCCTCACGGTCACCGCGCGAGGCCGAGCACGAGATGTCCTCTCCAGACTGCGTTCGGCCCCCGCACCGATTCCGATCAAAGACGTGCAACCCGCGTGTGAAATCACGCCGCGGCTGGCTTCGGGCGCGATGTCCCACGGGGCACTCGTCGCCACCGCCCACGAAGCGGTAGCACACGGAACCAACATGGTGCGAGCGTTATCCAACTCCGGCGAAGGCGGAGAACACCTTTCGCGCTACGGCACGCTCCGTTCCAGTCGTATCAAACAGTTCGCGAGCGGTCGATTCGGCGTTTGGGTGGGCTATCTTGCCGACCCGAACCTCGAAGAAATCGAGATCAAGATCGGCCAAGGCGCGAAGCCTGGTGAAGGCGGACAGCTTCCCGCCAAAAAGGTGACCGTCGAAATCGCCGCCGCGCGGGGCGGGACTCCCGGTGTCGAGTTGATCAGCCCGCCACCGCACCACGACACTTACTCCATCGAAGACCTCGGGCAACTGATTCATGACGCGAAGGCGGCACGAGTCCGCGTGATCGTCAAGCTAGTGAGTTCCGAGGGCATCGGCACAATTGCAGTCGGTGTGGCCAAAGCCGGCGCCGACGTGATCAACATCGCGGGCAACACAGGCGGCACGGGCGCTGCCGCAGTCACCTCGCTCAAGTACACGGGGCGCGCCGCCGAGATCGGTGTTGCGGAAGTGCACCAAGCTCTCTGTGCAAATTCGATCCGCCAGAAAGTCGTGCTCCGCTGCTCGGGTGCGATGCAGACGGGATCCGACGTTGTCAAAGCCTCGCTGCTGGGTGCCGATAGTTTCGAATTCGGAACGACCGCGCTGATGATGCTGAAATGTGTCATGGCAAAGAACTGTAACGTGAAATGCCCGGCGGGTCTGACAACGAATCCCGAAGCATTCGATGGCGATCCACGCGCGCTCGCGCAGTACCTGCTGAACGTGTCTCACGAAGTCCGCGAAATCCTCGCCGGCCTCGGTCTGCGTAGCTTGGATGAAGCTCGCGGCCGGGCGGACTTGTTGCACCTCGTCGACCATCCGTCCTCGGTCGGTCAATTGCGACTTCAAGCCATGTTGAAACATGCTCCGGAGAACCGCGTCGAGGAGCCGATCTATCTCGAACGCGACTTTGCGATTGATGAACAACTTCTCACGAAAGTCAAACCTTGGCTTGAGCAGGGCAGCGAAGAAACGCTGAGCATTGAACTGGATCAACCGCTGGGCAATCGAAACAAGACCTTCGGCGGACAACTTTCGATCGACATTGAGAGGATGCTGAACTACGAGCTGAAGGAATTGCCCTGCAGCGCGATCGAACGACATGACGGCCGACGTTTGTTGAAACCACGATCGTTGAAGATCACGACTTCCGGCGCCGCGGGCCAAAGTTTCGGTGCGTTCAACAACAGCGGTGTCGTGCTCTCCCACACCGGAACCTGCAACGACGGGGTCGGCAAAGGCATGTGCGGTGGCGAAGTCATCGTCAACACGCCGGCGGGTGGCGGAAATGGCGACGGCGAAAACGTGCTGATCGGCAACTTTGCTCTGTTTGGTGCCACCGGAGGCCGCGCGTTCATCGCAGGCCAGGCGGGGGACCGTTTCGCGGTGCGAAACTCAGGTGCCACGGCGGTGGTCGAAGGCGTCGGCGACTTCTGTTGCGAATACATGACCAACGGAGCGGTCCTTAATCTCGGCGAGTTCTCCAAGGGACTCGGAAATGGAATGTCAGGCGGCTTCGCGTACCAATACGACCCCCGCGATCGACTCTCCGATCTGATCAGTCACGACTCTGTCTTTTTCGGATGCTTCGCCGACGAGAGCGAGCAATCACGGATTCACGAAAATGCCGTGAAAACGATGTTGTCGTGGCACGTTGAAGCAACCGGATCGATTCGCGGCCGGTTCCTGCTCGACGAGTGGGAAGCGACACGCACGAAGATGTACTGGATCATGCCCAAGGCACTCTTGCAGTACCAAGACTCCGACGCCATCCTCCGCGTTCGAACGCGAAAAGAACTCGCTGACGAACTGGCTGGCGCTCTGGCGTCACACCAGCTGAACGTTTTGAAGGCCGCTTACAAGAGTGGCGAGCCGATCTTGTCCGGAAGCACACCCGGCTACGGCGAAACCGATACGGCGGAAATGTTTCGACTCGTGAATTGCTACACCGTGATGGAAAAAGCTCAATCGATCGCGGAGAAGCGTGCCCCCAAGGGCTCCGAGCATTTCGATCGGCACGTCCGCAACCTGATCCTCACCGAGGATTTCGAGTTGGTCTCGTCACTCGCGAAACACGCGAAACAAGCGGTCGCGCACTACGACGAGCATCAACTGGCCGCGTTCATCGCGGACAAGCGGATCAAGGATTTCAAACGGGCACTTTCGATGCGAATCTCTTCCCCCCTAGATCCCCTGGGGACCGATGCTTGGATCGCGCACCAAGATGAAAAGAACAAAGCGGCGCTGGGCGAAATCCCCAGCTTCGACGAACTGTTTGCACAGGCAGCCGTTCCGGACATGCTTCAACGGAAGGTGGTAGTTTAGATCAATGGATGTTCCTTACATTCCCAAAGACGCGCCCTTCTCGGGCGACCAGCGAGCTTGGCTCGGAGGATTCTTGGCGGGGCTTCATTCGAAGCTTGCGGTGGTCGGAGAGGCTCCCGGAGCCGCAGCCTCGACCGCAGTGGCCGAACCGATCGATATTCTGTTCGGTACCCAAACCGGTAACTCCGAAGAGGTCGCCAACCAAGCTGCGGAGCTGGCGCGTGCGAAAGGCTACGCACCACGCGTCGCCGAATTGGACTCCATCGGCATGGATCAATTGCCTTCGATGGAGCGTCTGCTGGTGGTGATTTCCACCTACGGCGAAGGTGAAATGCCGGACAACGCGCAGCTCTTTTGGGACGCGCTCTCAGCATCCACCGCGCCCCGCTTGGAAGCAACACAATTCGGCGTCCTCGCGCTCGGCGACACCAGCTACGAGCACTTTTGTCGCGCCGGGAAACTGATCGACATGCGTTTGGAGCAATTGGGCGCAAGTCGCATGGCCACGCGACTCGATTGCGACGTCGATTTCGAGGAACCTGCCGCCGAGTGGTTGCAAGCGACGATCCCTGATTCCGGCAATACCGCCACCATTGCTTCAGCGCCGACCGCGAAGAAGGCAACTTGGTCTCGCAAGAATCCGTTCCCCGCAGTCGTCGTCGATAATCGGAATCTTTCGGGCCCCAAGTCCGCGAAAGAGATCCGGCATATCGCTTTTGACCTGGCCGATAGCGGCCTCAGCTACATCGCCGGCGACGCGCTCGGGGTGATGCCCCTCAATTCGCCCGACCTGGTTCAAGGATGGCTCGACCGTTTGGGTCTTACGCACGATGACGAGATCGCGGGATTCGACCAACCCGTTGGAAAACTCTTGTCGACCGGGCTCGAGATCCGAACGCCATCGCAGGAGTTTCTAGCGGGCCTCGAAAAACTCGTCCAACACGACGAGTTCAGTCACGTGATCAACGGCGGCGATCGCGAGGCGATTGATGACTTTCTGTGGGGCAAAGATTCGCTCGACCTTTTGAGTCTCGCGCCGCAACTCGAGTTTGATCCTGCTCAGGTACTCGGTTGGCTCAAGCCTCTACAGCACCGTGCATACTCCATTTCATCGAGCCCGAATGCGCACCCCGGCGAAGTGCATCTCACCGTGGCGGCAGTGAGATGGATGTACGATGGCCGCGAACACAAAGGCGTTTGCTCGACGTTCCTGGCGGATCAAGTCGCCGAGGGTGAGACCGCTGGTGTCTTCATGATGCCCAACAAAGGATTCCGAATCCCGGAAGATGACTCGCGTCCGATGATCATGGTCGGTCCGGGTACCGGCGTCGCACCCTTCCGAGCGTTCCTCGAAGAGCGTCGCGAACGCGGAGCCGAAGGAGTCAATTGGCTCTTCTTCGGTGATCAACACCGCGAGAGCGATTTCATCTACGAAGACGAGATTCAGGCGATGAGTGAGAGCGGACTACTCACTCGATTGGACCTCGCATTCTCGCGCGATCAAGCGGAAAAGGTCTATGTCCAGCATCGTATGCTGCAGCACGGTCGCGAGTTATTCGGCTTCCTTCAGGAGGGGGCCCATTTCTACGTCTGTGGAGATGCCACTCGCATGGCGAAAGACGTGGACGCTGCCCTCCATGAAGTGGTCGCGACCCACGGGTCGATGAGTTCCGATGCAGCGGCCCAGTACGTCGCGGACCTTAAGCGCGAGAAACGATACGTTCGCGACGTGTATTGATCCATCTTTGAGTCTCGCCGACATCGGCCCGAAGTCGGCGAGTAAAATCGAGGGCGTCGCGACGGCAAGAGCGAGAGCCCCCTCGACGCGTCGATGAAGCGTCCGCTTGATCTCCATGTTGCATGCGGACGCATCTCGAACTTGCGACGCATTCGATTGAGACGTCGCTTCCCCCGTTCCTCTTCCTCCCCATCATTGAATCGCTATGAAACGACGACAATTCCTCGGCGCCGGCGCGGCACTCACCGTTGCACTTTCGCAATCGCGACTGCTCCACGCAATTGACGCCGATAACAAGTATCGAAACGACATCGGCATTCAGCTCTACACGCTTCGAAATCAAATCCGCAGCGATGTCGGTCGCACGATCGAAGCGGTCGCCAAAGCCGGCTACAAACAAGTTGAACCGTATGGGTTTCCGAACGCCGACGAGATGATTCAAGCCGCCAAAGACAACGGGCTGGCGGTCAACTCGACGCACTTTGAATGGGATAGCGTCGTCAATCCCGACAAGGAAGGTGTCCCGCCGTTCGCGGAAATCCTGGAGAAGGCAAACAAGCATGGGCTGACGCACCTCGTCATTCCATGGCTGCCGAACGACAAACGTGATTCACTCGATAAGTACAAGACCCTCGCCGAGCAGTGTAACGGTGCAGCCGAAGAAGCCGCCAAAGCCGGCGTCACGCTCGCGTATCACAATCACGCGTTTGAATTTCAACCGATGGAAGAAGGCGTGACCGGTTACGACATCCTGATCAAGGAATTCGAAGCCGCGAAGTTCGAAGTCGACACGTTCTGGGTGCAAGTCGGTGGGCACGATCCCGCCGAACTTGTCCGCAAGCTCAAGGGCCGCGTCACGCAGCTCCACCTCAAAGACCTCGACGCGGCGATCAAGACACCGATGTACGACGGCTTGCCGCAGACGGCCTTCAAAGAACTTGGCAACGGAGTCATCGACGTCGAGTCGTTGATCGAAGCGGCCGCCGACGCCGGAGTCGCTCACTGCCACGTCGAACAAGACCACTCACCGAACCCCATGAAAAGCATCAAGCAGAGCATGAAGCACCTCAAGTCGCTCTAAGCTTGCTTGAGTATCGTGTCCCAACTCCTCCCCGGCTGTACGGGTTGGGGAGGCAATGGTTGCAGAATGGGTTCGCCTCCTTCTACGCCAGCCGACGGTTTGACGGGATGGCAATGACCGACCGTATGTGGGCGGGAAAGTCTGAAACGCGAGCCGCTGAGAACGCAGAAGGAGCCAGCGGTTCGAGCAGGCTACGCAACTCAACGGAACGGATCCAAGCCCCCGCTGATCGTGTCCGTCTATCTAAACTCATCCCATCATTCCCTGCGCCTCCGCGACTCTGCGTCTCCGCGTTTTACTCCTCCGCCTGCCCACGTCCGTCGCACGCAACCAACAGCTCCACAGCGCAAGAATTTGAAACGCGAGCCGCTTAGAAAACATTGGGAGCAAGCGGTTCGAGCGCGCTACGGAACTCAACGGAACGGATCCAAGCTCCCGTTCATCGTGCCCATCCTGTCCAGACTGATCCCATCATTCCCTGCGCCTCCGCGACTCTGCGTCTCCGCGTTTTACTCCTCCACGGCCCACGTCCGTCCACGCAACCAACAGCTCGACAGCGCAAGAGTTTGAAACGCCGAGCCACTAAGAAAGCAGAAGGAGCAAGCGGTTCGAGCGGGCTACGGAACTCAACGGAACGAATTCCAACCACCTCAAACCTCTCCGCAAACACTCACCTCCATCCCGAGAGCCGCGGCGGCGACGGCTTTGGCCTCGAGCGCGGTCTTGGCTTCTTCGGGTGAGTTGGCGTAGGCGACTTGGATGTGGTTGGCTTTGTGCCGGGCCATCATCTGATTTCGCGTGACACCGTGAAGAACGGCGTGCATGATCGGCCATTGCGGTGTGGTGCTGTTCCAGCGGCGCTCGGTCTCTTCGCGCGGTAACTCGATGACGGATGCGAGCCCGAGGTCCATCTTCAGCATGTCGTCTTCAACAAAAATTCGCGACCAAACCACGGTACCCGGCTTGGAGATGCCGCGGATGGTGCTGCCGCCGGACGGAAAATACATCGCGGGCTGACGGAATCCCTCGGCCGCCGACCAACCACCTTCGAAATGAGACGCGGGGACGGCCCCGCTGATCTCGAGCACCCAGACTTCTTCGTCCGTCGTGCCACTGGCGTCGCAGTCGGACCATCGCAGATCATGCAGCGTGTTTTCGACCGGTTGCCCGAGCGCGGCATGCACGCGTTGAGTGAGCAGCCCGTCGAGTCCCGCGCATTCGTCGACTTCATTGAAGTGGGTGACGGGAACACCTGCATACAACTCTCGGGAGCCGTCTCGGGAGGTCACCGGCGGACGGATCGAATCATTCAGCATGCCTTCGACGAGGTCACTGGCAGGCAGCAGATCTTTCAGGCCCTGCTGATATTGAATCCCAATCAGGTCGCACCCGAAGTCGTCGGCGATACGGACGGCGGCGATGTAGACACGGCACTGATCGAGGATCTGCGCTTCGGTCAAATCGGTTTCGTGCGTCGGCCCGGTGTGAAACTTCATGCCAGAAGTCTCAAGCCATTTTCGAACGCCGCGGGCTTCGGCGTCACTCACCTGCGTGGACTCGAAGTACAACGCCGATTGACTCAACCTTTCTTTAAAGACGCCTGTCGGGTTCAGCAAATGATCGGGGATGATCGCGTTGAACATGCCCATGCAGCCTTCGTCGAACACACCCATGATCGCTTTATCGCGTTGCAGCGTGGAAGCGATTTCTTCCCCGACGCGTTTGGCATCCGCCGCGGCCGACGCCGCATCGAAGGGTTGAACATGAGACGTGTCGTGAACCACCGGTTCTCCGCGGAGCCAGACACCGAGCCGTTCATTGAACCAATCGTCATCAAACGATTCGCTCCAAAGCGAACTGTACTGCACGCCTGCCTTGGTGAGCGATCCGTTCAAGTTGAGCAAACCGACCAGCCCCGGCCATTGTCCGGACCAATTGGCGACCGTCAGAATCGGGCCACGATGGGTCATCAAGCCGGCAAGCACATGGTGTGAGTATTGCCACACGGCTTCGGCGACGATCAGAGGTGCGTCCGGATCGATCGATCGAAACACCTCCATGCCTTCGCGTTGGGATCCAATGAAACCGTGACCGCGGTTTGGGTCGAACGCGTGGCCCCGCGTCACGCTCGCGCCGTGTCGCGCGATCGCGGCCCCGAGTGCGGCTTCCATTTCTTTTTGGGCTTCCCAACAGACTTGATTGGCAGATTCGCGAAGGTCGCCGGACGCGATCAGGGTGATGGACATGGCGGTAGGGGAGTGGGCAGTGGGATAGTGGGCAGTGAGGGAGTGGGCAGGTACGTCAAATCAAACGGCGAGATCACTCACGAATCTCGCATCTAGCAGTCTCGCATCTAGCTCTCTCGCATCTCATCCTTCTTCTCGGACGAAATCCGCGAGGCGACGATACTTTGCGTAGATCGACGCGTATTGTTCGGTAGCATCATGCTTGGGTTCAACCAGCTTGCGATCAGAATCTTTTACGGCCGCCATGGCGCGGGACGCTGCGGTGACGTCGTCGAATCCCGATTTGTCTTTGCCAGCGGCAACCATGCCCAACACGGCGGCGCCCAACGCGGGTCCCTGTGTCGAAGGATGCACCTCGATGGTTTCACCCAAGACGTCGGCGTAGACCTGGACAACGGCAGGATTGTGGTGCGCGAGCCCTCCCGTGGCCACAAAACGTTCGACGGGGACGCCACCCTCGCGAAGAACTTCGACGATCCATCGGATCCCGAACCCAGACGCTTCGAGCAGCGCGCGATAGAGGTGTGCTCCACGGTGCCCCAGTGTTAAACCTGTGAACGCCCCTTTGACTCCGCCATCCATCAAAGGCGTTCGGCAGCCGTTCATCCAATCCAAACACATCACCCCTTCGGCTCCGGGAGGCAAAGCGGTGGCGTCGGCGGAAAGTTGTTCGAACGAATCCAGGTTCAACAGTTTGAGCAACCAAGCAAACGCGTCTCCGACGGCGGCTTGCCCCGTTTCGTAGCCAAAGAACCCAGGCAGGATGCCTCCGTCGACGATCCCCGCGACCCCGCGAACCGTGTTTCCGGCCGTGGAGTTCAGCATGTGGCAGGAACTCGTTCCCAGCACCATCACCAGCGTTCCCGACTCGGCCGCCCCGACACCGGGCACTGCCGAATGGGCGTCGATGGTGGCGACACTGACGGCGATCCCCTCCGGAAGTCCCAGTTGATTTGCCATCGATGCCGAGAGGCTTCCCGCGAATTGTCCGGGCGAAAGTAATCGGCCCGGCATTTTGTTCGCGGCAGCTTCGGCAAGCTTCGGGTGAACGGCTGCGAGATAGTCCGGCGATGCGTATCCATCCTCAGCCGACCACAACGCCTTGTAGCCGGCTTGGCACGTCGACCGCGGAAGCGATTCGGCGTCACCTCCGACAAGTTGCCACACGAACCAGTCCCCGGCTTCCAACCACACCGCAGCGGCCTCCGCGACTTCGGGAGCATTTTCGATCGTCTCGAGCAGTTTCGGAAAGAACCACTCGAGTCCGATCATGCCGCCGTAACGATCAAGGAACGCTTCGCCGCGCTCCACCGCAAGCACGTTCATCCGCTCGGTTTGCGCGAGTGCCCCGTGGTGTTTCCAAAGTTTGGGCCAAGCGAGCGGCGTTTTCGCCCACCTCTCTTCAAGGCACAGTGGGGTTCCATCGCGAAGCGTCGGCAACATCGTACAACTTGTAAAATCGACGCCGATGCCGACGACGTCCGCAATGTCGATGCCGGACTCCGCAACGGCTCGGCGAGTGGCTTCGGCAGCCGACTCGACCCAATCCGACGGATGCTGCAGCGCGAATTTGTTCGGCAACGGCTCTGCGGTCGTCGGAAGCGTGTCGATGATCTGGCCATGACGGTACGCGTGTTCGAAAACGCCGCGTTCGTTGCCTTCGGCGTCGATCAAAACAGCCCGAGCCGATTCGGTTCCAAAGTCGAGCCCAAGGGAAACAGGAGCCATCGCAAGTGAACAACAATCGGGAAGGTGGTGAGCCGCAACATCCAGGCAACTCGTTCGAAGCGAACATCATACGAGATTCGACCGGAGCCTAGTGCTTTGTTTCAATTGAACATGAGCGTGACACCGGATGGCTCGCGCCGGCGCAAGCCCTCCGCTACGCCAATCCGAAAACTGAACGCGCCTGATTGGAAGAGTTTGAGGTTTTTTGATCCTCGACAACTACCGCGGATCAGAAGTCGCTAAGCTCACGGCAGGGGGTAACGATCTCCTCCAACCGGACTTGAGCATAAGACATTCCGAAAGACTCCTGATGTTTTATAAAGCATACGCTCCGAAGGCCACTTTCCGCGAGTATTCCTACGAGGGCACGATCCTGACGATGCCGTTCGTGATCTTGATTGCAGCGGTCGTCAAATTGCTTCGGATTCCGATACCCGGTTCCACGGATATTCCTCCCGTCAAATCGCTGCGGCCGTTTTCCTGTGATGCGAATCAAATAGACCCGCGGAACGCGACAGAGTTGGCTCGTCTCGCGGAAGAGTTGGAAGCCCTTTCGTTTGAACGAATCACCTTTTTCGCAATTCGGGAGATGCATTCGAACACGACTTACGGCGGAGCCCTCTACCGATCCGAAGACGGCCGAACGATCGCGTGGCTGAGGCACCGACACTGGCAACACCTGGAGCGCGCGAAGCGTTTTCCGCGTGTGGCGTTTTACTCGCTCGGTCGAAACGGCGAGTTGATCATGACGACGAACGCCGCACGGGACGTACTGGATCCACCAAATTGGCACGTTCGATACGAAGTCAAACGCCCTCTCGTGGAATTGCGTGACTCGCATGATTTGCATGTGGGCGATGTCCTCGGCAACGCCGGGCCGATGGTCGCATCGAGCCATGACGCGTGTCTGGAGATGCTGGACCATATCCAAGACGAATTCGTCGACTTTCATGTCGAGCGCGGGTTCTTTGTTCCTGTCGCAGGTTCGATCCCGGTTCTCGGCAACAACGCCCCTGTCCAATCGCAAGCTCCAGTCGAAGTGGTTTCGGCTGATCAGGCTGACGTACCGCTGGCCGAAATCGAGATGGCTCTTCCTGTGGACGAGCCACCCGCATCTCGGCAACCCATTTCGTCGCTAGTCGGTTCAGAGGATGCTTCCCTGCAGTTGCAACCCTTGATTCAGGCCGTCCGCAAACAGGAGACGAAGCAGTCCGGCTGGGTCACGAAGGTCGCCTTACTGGCGATCTCCATCGCGTTCTTCATCGGATTGGGAGCCTTGCAATTCGAGATCGAATTGTTGCTATTGCTGGTCCCGATTTTGTTCGTCCATGAACTCGGTCATTTGGTCGCCATGCGCGTCTTTGGATATAAGAATATCCGCATGTTCTTTATCCCCTTCCTCGGTGCGGCCGTCAGCGGCAGGCATTATCGGGTGAGCAGTTGGAAAAAGTGCCTCGTCTTTTTGGCGGGCCCGCTGCCGAGTTTAGGAGTCGGCGTGGCGTTGGGCGGAGCGGCGTGGTGGACGGGCAACGAATGGTGCTTCAAAGCCGGATTGCTCACGTTGATTTTGAACTTGCTCAACCTGGTGCCGTTCTTACCGCTTGATGGAGGTCACGTCGCGCACCTCACGCTGTTCTCGCGATCAGATCATCTCGACATCGCGTTTCGCCTCGTCACCACGCTGGCGATTCTGGCACTCGGCATCTTGTTTACGGACAAACTGATGTTGGGTGGAAGCATCGCGATGCTGATTGGGCTGCCCGCGGTCTGGCGAACGATGAAAGCGACCACTGCGATCCGTCAGTTGAACCTGCCACCTCCCGAGGGTGACGAGATGCCCGAAGAGGCAATCGATGTCGTCAGCCAGGGGATCGACATGGCCAAGTTGAATGTGTTGGGAGTCGATAACCGAGCGAAGGTGATTCTTTCGGTCTACGAAAACGTGATGGCCAAACCGCCGAGTTGGCCCGCAACGATCGGCATCTGGTCGCTCTACTTCGGCGGTATCTTCGGAGGCGTCCTTGGAATTGTGCTGATCACTCTCGCAAGCCTGAGT